>JBMOPF010000090.1:0-23909 GCA_049325075.1 Bacillota bacterium
TCTTATACTGAATGAATATGGGGTCAGGAATCCAGAATCCAGAATTCAGAATCCAGAAGTCCGGGCATTCCTTGCTTTTTCATCCTCTGATGGTGCCGCTTTTTAGCGGCATGTGGGTCTGGATTCCCGACCCGTGATTCACTCAGTATAAGTATGGGAAGTGATGGTGTGTCTAAAAAAATAGGGAGGTTTTCCCGGGGCGATGAGGTTTTTTACGGGCTGGTGGAGGGCAGCCGGGTGGTGGTTTTGGACGGCCTGTTCACCCGGAGGCCGACTGAAAAAACCTTTGCCCTGGAGGAGTTGAAGACGCTGGCGCCGTGCCTTCCGGGAAAGGCGGTGTGCGTCGGCCTCAATTACAGGGACCATGCCCGGGAGCTAAGCCTGCCCCTGCCCTCCGAGCCGCTGTTGTTTTTAAAGCCCCCCAGCGCTGTGATAGGCCCCGGCGATCCGATCAGGTATCCGGAGATGAGTCAAAGGGTGGATTACGAGGCCGAGCTGGCGGTGGTCATGGGAAGGCGGTGCAGAAATGTGCTGCCGGATGAGGCCGGGCCATATATTCTTGGGTATACCTGCGCCAATGATGTAACAGCCCGGGATCTGCAGCAAAAGGACGGCCAGTGGACAAGGGCAAAATCATTTGACACCTTCCTGCCACTGGGGCCGTATATTATTACTGATCTGGATCCGGACGGCCTGGACATAACCCTTTTACTGAACGGAGAGGTGCGGCAGAAATCAAACACAGCAGAACTGATTTTTGGTATCGGCGAACTGGTAAGTTTTATATCCGCCGTAATGACATTGGAGCCGGGTGACGTTATACTTACCGGCACACCCGCGGGTATAGGGCCCATGGAAAAAGGGGACAGGGTCGAGGTGGTAATAGACAGGGTGGGAAAACTCTCAAATGCCTTAATATAGCAGGTAGGGTTACAACTGCTGTTAATCCAAAATTTTGTTGACAAACTATGATATTATGTTAAAATTGAATTTGGTTGAATCGGCCCCCCTTGAAATGTCAGGGGCAGTCGATTCAATTACGTTTAAAAATAAAGGGGGAAGATAATGTAATGAAACCTTTGGGCCGCCATGTTCTGGCTGAAATTTATGGTTGCAAGTTTGAATTCCTTAACGACATCAAGATGGTAGAGCGAATTATGGTAAATGCAGCCCTGGAGGCCGGCGCCGAAGTAAGAGAATTCGTATTCCATAAGTTCAGCCCACAAGGGGTTAGTGGTGTGGTAGTAATTTCAGAGTCACACCTTGCCATTCATACCTGGCCTGAGTTGGGTTATGCGGCCGTGGATGTATTCACATGCGGAGACAAAGTGAATCCGTGGGATGCCTGCAACTATCTGACAGACAGTTTTCGTGCCACACATATGACAGCAAAAGAGACCGAACGTGGAATAATGCCCCCTGAGATGGTTCAGCAGGTAGCCGTAAATCAATAGGAGGGATATTTATTAGTACCCGGCTAAATATTGTTTAGTAAGCCTTGCTTCAAAAGGATGAAGTAAGGCTTATTGCTTATATAGGTCAAATATTGCTCCCGGGAAGGAAATAGTGGACCCGTCTCGAATACATTTAAATTTAGGGGAAAGAGGGGGGTGATCGGGTGCAGGATGTTTTTTTTGCCGTAAGGGAAGAGCTTGAAAGGGTTCATGCCAGAATGAGCGGCAAATACAGACTAAAAGAAGGAAATATAAAGGATCTCGTGCGTATGGAAGAATACGTCGCCGATGAATTGTACCCGGCTCTGGTGCTTTTATCAGCCAGGATCCAGGGCAAAATAAACATGGATGTGGAGTATTTTGCCGAGATATTTTATCTGATATATTTATCATCGATGATACATTGCGATGTTTCCGAGGACCGGCCTGTTAAAGGGCAAACCCGGACCGGGCAGCCCGGGCCGGGGGACGGGTTCCAGTACCCCGTGCTGGTGGGCGACTACCTGTTCAGCAAGGCCTTTGAGCTTCTTGTGTTATCAGGTAATGACAGATATATGGCCGAACTTTCGGAAATATTGTGCAGTATAAGCAGGGGTGGTATTATCAGAAACAGAACAGCGGGCGGAGAAATCCGGCCGGAGGTTTCAAGGGAGATTGCCAGGCTGGAAAGGGCTGAGCTTCTGGCCAGTTGTTGCAGTATGGGGGCAAAAATTTCCGGCGCGGACAGCCGTTGTCAGGAAATACTTTTTGAAACAGGTCATTCCCTGGGCATGGCCCTGGGAATGAGGGACATGGGCAGGCCGGAACAGGCCGGTCAGTATTTTGACCGTGCCCTGGACCTTCTGAACGGGATAGATGACGGGGAGGACAGGGAAAACCTTAGGAACGTGGTCTTGTTTCTTTCGGGTAAAAAAATAAATGCCAAAAAGATGGTGTGTTAGTATGGTTCACATACCTGAAAAATACAACAGCAAAGAAGAGTACGTCCATGATATTTTCAACACCATTGCGCACCGCTACGATTTGCTGAATACTACCCTCAGTTTCAACCGTGACAAGTACTGGAGAAGGTTTGCCGTTTCCAGGTGCGCGCTGGGGGCCGGGGGTAAGGCCCTGGATGTATGCTGCGGCACGGGAATGCTGTCCATGGAACTGGCCAGGGTTATGGGCGGCACAGGTGAAGTGGTGGGACTGGATTTCAGTGAAAATATGCTGGCCAGGGCCGAGTTAAACATCAGCAAATCCCCCTACAGGGGAATGATCAGGCTGGTGCAGGGAAACGCAGTGGACCTTCCTTTTCCGGACAATACCTTTGACTGCGCCACCATTGGATTTGCCCTCCGCAATGTGCCGGATATAGGGAAAACCATAAGGGAGATGGCGAGGGTGGTAAGGCCCGGCGGAAAGGTTGTGTCCCTGGAGCTTTCCAAGCCCGGCGCACCTGTTTTTAAACAGGCTTATTATTTATACTTCAACCGGTTGGTTCCCATACTGGGCAAGCTGGGAATAGGAAAGGAAGGACCGTACAGCTATCTTCCCGAATCCCTCATGGCCTTTCCGCACCAGTCGGAAATAAAGGACCTTTTTGATCGTGAAGGTCTAACCGGCACGTGTTATCATGAGCTGACCGGGGGGATTGCCACGGTTCACGAGGGAACTGTTCAATAATTTTCTTTTTTATATGCAATAATGATGTAATAAGATGCAGGGATGCAGTTTATGAATGAGGTGTTTTCATGGCCTATCAGGACTTGAGGGAATTTATCAGCGACCTTGACAGGAGGGGTCTGATTAGGCGTATAAAGACCGAGGTCGATGCCGAGCTGGAGATAACCGAAATAACCGATCGTGTATCCAAAAACGGCGGCCCCGCCCTTCTTTTTGAAAATGTGCGGGGCTATAAAATGCCGGTGCTGACAAATGCATTCGGGTCGGTGGAGCGTATGTGCATGGCCCTGGGTGTGAAAAAGCTTGATGACATCGGCGATGAAATAATGAAGCTGTTTAACCCGTCCGAACTGCCGGCCACCTTTATGGACAAGCTGAGGGCTATGCCAAAACTGGCCCGGCTGGCGTCGGTTTTCCCCAAGACCGTAAAAACCGGCCCCTGTAAGGAGGTTGTGAATAAAGACAATCCTGACCTGGGGCAACTTCCCGTATTGAAGTGCTGGCCCATGGACGGAGGGCCTTTTATTACACTTCCCCTGGTTTTTACCAGGGACCCTGTAACCGGCCAGAGGAATATGGGCATGTACCGGATGCAGGTGTTCGACGGTAAAACCACCGGGATGCACTGGCACCTGCATAAGGACGGCGCGGAGCACCTGAGGAAGGTTGATCCCGAAAAAAGGCGGCTGCCGGTGGCCGTGGCGCTGGGGGGCGACCCGGCGGTGATCTATTCCGCCACCGCCCCGCTGCCCGGTGGAATAGATGAGTTGATGTTTGCCGGCTTTTTAAGGAAGAAGCCGGTGGAGATGGTCAGGTGCGAGACCGTTGACCTGGAGGTTCCGGCCGGCTCGGAGATAGTGCTGGAGGGCTATGTGGACCCGCTGGAAAGCAGGCTGGAGGGGCCTTTTGGTGACCACACGGGATATTATTCCCTGGCTGACCAGTACCCGGTTTTTCATCTTACCTGCATTACCCACAGGAAGGACCCCATATACCCGGCCACAATAGTGGGCAGGCCGCCGATGGAAGACGCATACCTGGGCAAGGCCACCGAACGTATTTTTCTGACCATGATTCGCATGATACTGCCGGAGGTCAGGGATATGAACATGCCTCCGGAAGGAGTTTTCCATAATTGTGTGATTGTATCCATAGAAAAGAGGTACCCGGGCCATGCCAGGAAGGTTATGAACGCCCTCTGGGGTCTTGGGCTGATGATGCTGGCCAAGCTGATCGTCGTGGTGGACAGTAATGTGGATGTGCAGAACCTGTCGGAAGTGGCCTGGAGGGTGTTTAACAATATAGACGGCCGCAGGGATGTGGTGATTATGGACGGCCCCCTGGATGCCCTGGACCACTCATCCCCACTGCCGCATTACGGAAGCAAAATAGGTATCGACGCCACCACCAAGGGCCCGGGTGAGGGGCACCTCAGGGAATGGCCTGAAGACATTGAGATGAGCCCGGAGATCAAAAAGCTGGTGGATGGAAAGTGGGACTCCTATGGCCTTTAGAAAGCTGAGAATATTTTTTGAAATGATCAAGGTGGAGCACACCCTTTTTGCCCTGCCCTTTGCCTATATGGGTGCCGTTCTGGTGCAGGGGGGAATACCCAATGCCCATGACCTGATCTGGATTACACTGGCCATGATAGGGGCCAGAACAGCCGCCATGTCGCTGAACAGGCTGATAGACCGTCAAATTGACGCCAGAAACCCCAGGACGGCCGGGAGGGCCCTGCCGAGAGGGCTGCTGTCATCACTGGAGGTATGGGTTTACGTCATTATTTCACTGGCACTTCTGTTTGTTTCGGCCTACAACCTCAATATGCTGGCTTTCAAACTGTCGCCCCTGGCTGTGCTGGTGCTTTTTATTTATCCCTACACCAAGCGCTTTACCTGGCTGTGTCACCTTATACTGGGGCTTGCGCTGGGCATAGCGCCCATGGGGGCCTGGATTGCCATAGCCGGCAGGTTTGACCTGGCGCCGATGATACTGGCCGCCGGTGTTACATTCTGGGTGGCCGGTTTTGACATAATTTACGGCTGCGATGACTTTGATTTTGACCGGGCGGAGGGGCTGTACTCCATTCCGGCCCGCTTTGGAATAAAAAGCGCCCTTATTATTTCGGCAGCCTTCCACGCCCTGGCCTTTGTCCTTTTCGTGGCGGTGGCCGTGGTGCTGGGCCTGGGACTGTTTTACTATGCCGGAATGCTGCTGGCGGCGGTATTTCTTTTCTACCAGCACCACCTGATCAGGCCGGACGACCTTTCCAGGTCGGGTATCGCTTTTTTTAATTTGAACGCGATACTGAGCGTGGTGACCTTTTTGTTTACCCTGGCGGACCTGCTTATTCCCATCAGGCTGTTATAGCAATAAAAATCAAAAAACATTCGGGGGAGATAAAAGGTGGAAAGTTTCTTTAGAGATGGCAATCTCGATGATATAGCCCGCCGTGTGCAGGCCGGCGAGAGGCTTTCCAGGGAAGATGGAGTAAGGCTTTTTAAATCCGGTGACATACTTTCCGTGGGAGCCCTGGCGGACCTGGCAGGGAGAAGAAAAAACGGAGACAGGGTATATTTCATAGTCAACAGGCACATCAATCATACCAACGTCTGTGTCAACAGGTGCAAGTTTTGCGCCTTCGGCAGGGACGGTAGTTCCAGGGGGGCGTATACACTGACCTTGGACGAGGTGGAAAAAAAGGCACTGGAATACAGGGGGCGTGGAATAACAGAGATTCATATCGTGGGGGGGCTTAACGAAAAACTGGGCCTTGAGTATTACGTTGAAATGCTGAAGAGGGTCCGGAGGGCGTTGCCCGGAGTGATAATACAGTCCTTTACCGCCGTGGAAATTGACTACCTGGCCCGCACCAACGGGATACCTGTGGAAAGTGTTCTCTTACGGCTCAAGGAGGCCGGGCTTGATTCACTCCCCGGAGGCGGGGCGGAGGTGTTTTCCCCCAGGGTCAGGGAACTGGTCTGCCCTAAAAAAATAAGCGGTGACAGGTGGCTGGAGGTTCACGAGGCGGCTCACAGGATAGGTATGCCCACCAATGCCACCATACTGTACGGGCATGTGGAGACAGTGGAGGAAAGGGTTGACCACCTTCTTCGGCTGAGGGAGCTTCAGGACCGGACAGGGGGATTTCTTGCCTTCATACCTCTGGCATTTCATCCCAGGAATACAGCACTGGAAGGGCAGTTCAGCGGAGGCACCACCGGCTATGACGACCTGAAGATGCTGGCGGTGGCAAGGCTGATGCTGGATAACTTTGACCATATAAAGGCCTTCTGGATAATGTTGGGAACCAAAATAGCCCAGGTGTCGCTTTCCTTCGGGGTCGACGACCTGGACGGGACTGTGGAGGAGGAAAAAATAGTCCATGATGCCGGGGCTGAGACAGGACAGCGCCTGCCCAGGGAGGAAATAGTCAGGCTGATCAGGGAGGCCGGGAGGATTCCGGTGGAGAGAGACACACTTTACAATATCGTCAGGGAGGGTTCATAATTGGCTATTCGTCTTGGCAAGGTTGACTATCTCAACTGCCTGCCGGTATATTATGCCCTTGAGGAAGGCCGTCTGCCTTTCAGCGGGGCTATTAAAAAGGGACCCCCCACCAGGCTGAACAGTATGTTTTTGTCCGGGGAACTGGATGTGACCCCCATTTCATCCATAGAATATGCCAGGAACAGCAAGGACTGCGTTATACTGCCCGGTGTCTCCATAAGCGCCGACGGCAGGGTGGAAAGCATACTGTTCTTCAGCCGGGGCCCGGTGACGGGATTGGAGGGAAAAAGGGTGGCGGTGACCACCTCTTCGGCAACGTCGGTGGCTCTGCTTAAAATACTGATGGAACATTATTTTAAGGTTAAGGTGGAATTTGTCACCCATGAGCCGGACCTTGAAAAAATGATGAAAAATGCCGACGGTGCCCTGCTTATCGGTGATGACGCCATGATTTCCAAAAGGATGGTGTTGCAGGAAGGCTTGGGATTTGAGGTAACAGACCTGGGGGTGGCCTGGAAGGAATTAACGGGGAAAAAGATGGTATATGCAGTCTGGGTGGCCAAAAGGAAATTTGCCCTGGAGCACCCGGAGGAACTGGACCATTTGAACAGGCTGCTGCGCACTTCACTGGAAATGGGGATGTCCGATCCGGAAGCCTTGATCAGAAAGGCCGGTCCCAAAACAGGCCTGCCCCGTGATGTGCTGGAGGACTATTTTCAGACCATCCGCTATGGCTTTGACGAAAGCTACAGGCAGGCACTGTCCCTCTATTATGACTATGCATACAAGGACGGGCTGATCAGTGAGCCGGCCGGGCTGAATGTATGGGGGGGGGAAAGATGACTGAAGGGAACAGGCTGCTGCGTGAGGCGGTGGCCGGGCGGCGGCTGACAGTCCGGGAGGGTGTGGAAATATACCACGGCTGTGACCTGCTGCATTTGGGGAGGGCGGCCGGACTTATAAGGAGCAGGCTACACCCGGACAACACCGTTACTTTTATTGTGGACCGCAATATAAATTATACCAACGTCTGCGCCAGCAGGTGCAGATTTTGCGCTTTTTACAGGGAGCCCGGCCACCCGGAGGCCTATGTGCTGCCCAGGGAAAAACTTTTTGAAAAGATTGAGGAAACCCTTGCCGCCGGAGGTACGGCGGTGATGATCCAGGGGGGGCTCAATACAGCCCTGGGACTGGATTATTACCTGGCCATGCTCAGGGACATTAAAGAAAGGTATGATATACACATACACTCCTTTTCACCGCCGGAGGTCCATTTCATGGCGGAACAGTCGGGGCTTTCCATTGGCGAGGTATTGCGTCTCCTCAGGGAAGCCGGACTGGACTCCCTTCCCGGAGGAGGGGCGGAAATTCTGGTGGACAGGGTAAGGAGGCTGATAAGCCCCCGCAAGATTACCTGGAGACAGTGGATGGATGTGATGCGGGAGGCTCACCGCCAGGGGATGAAGACAACCGCCACCATGATGTTCGGGCACCTGGAGACGGTGGAGGAAAGGATTATCCATATGGTCAGGGTGAGGGAGGCCCAGGATGAAACCGGAGGGTTTACGGCCTTTATTCCCTGGAGCTTTCAGCCGGGAAACACCGGGCTGAGCGATGTTGTAACAGCTACCGGGGTTGATTACCTGAAGACCATTGCCCTGTCCAGGATTATGCTGGATAATGTTCCCAACATACAGGCCTCCTGGGTGACCCAGGGTGCCAAGATGGCCCAGGTCAGCCTGGCTTTCGGCGCCAACGATTTCGGCAGCACCATGCTGGAAGAGAATGTTGTCCGGGCGGCGGGGGTGACTTACCGAGTTCCCATGGATGAGATTGTCAGGTCCATTAAGGACGCCGGCTTCAGACCGGTGCAGAGGACAACGTTATACAGCATGCTGAGGGAGTACTGATCTGATGCAATACAAGATCAGCCCCTTTTTTTTCTCAGGGCCAGGAAAACGGTAATCAGGACGGCCGTGAGGATGACGGCGGACAGTATAAACTCCCACCGGCCGGCAAAAAAATTGCTGATCTGGGGCAGCCTCTCTCCCACATACCTGCCCAGCGACACGAAGGTGGTTATCCATAAGGCGGCCCCGATAGAGGCAAAGGTTAAAGTCCTGGTGAATGACATTCCGGTTATTCCGGAGAGGTAAGGCGTTACGTGGCGGACACCCGGTATAAAATAGGCCACGATGATAAATCCGGGGCCGTATTTGTTAAAAAAACTTTCAGCCCGGTGAAGCTTTTCCCCGGTGATAAAAACATACCTGCCATATTTAAGTATAAAGGGCTTGCCCAATTTTAAACCGATGGTATAACCCAGGCTGAAACCGGTCAGGCTGCCAAGGAATGCGGAAAAGAAAAGAGGGGCCGGACGGAGGAAGGATTGCTCCACCATGATGCCGGATATGGTAAGGATGGTTTTGGAAGGAAGGAAAACCCCCATCGTGTCAATGACGAAGAGCGTATAGAGGCCGGCGTATTTGTATGTGGAAACTATGTATAATATATACTCTTTAATATCCAATTCACCCATCGTATTTCTCCGGTTACGGCAAATAATATAAAGCCGGTTCAGAATACATGTTGTCCGTCCGGGCGGCTATATAATATTATCATGTTGTGATAATTTGTGAAAGTAAATATAATTTTTAGAAAAGATATGGGCCCGAGGGAGTGTGTGGATATCAAAATGCCTGATTATAATTCAGTTCTCAGGGAGATACCCAAGGTGGACGAGGTGCTTAAAATACCTGCTGTGGAGGAACTGGCAAGAAACTACCCGCGTGATTTGGTGGTGGAGGCAGTCAGGAGAACACTGGAAGGCATCAGGAGGAGAATAATGGAGACAGGCAGCGGGCCTGAGGAATTGGAGGCAATGAAAGACCCGGCCAGGCTTTCAACCGGGATTACCGCCGCAGTGGAGAGCATATTCAGGCCAAACCTGAGAAGAGTTATCAACTGTACCGGAGTGGTTCTCCATACCAATCTGGGCAGGGCGGTTTTGTCCGCCTCGGCCATTGAAGCTGTACATATGGCGGCATCGGGATACAGCAACCTGGAGCTGAATCTGGAAAGCGGCAAAAGGGGGTCCAGATACGATGCGGTTGAGGGCATAATCTGCAACATCACCGGGGCGGAGTCGTCCCTGGTGGTGAACAACAATGCCGCCGCTGTCCTGCTTGCCCTGAGCACGCTGGCCAGGGGAAGAGAGGTAATAGTGTCCAGGGGGCAGTTGGTGGAGATTGGAGGCTCCTTCAGGATACCCGAGGTAATGGACCAGAGCGGCGCTGTTCTGAAAGAAGTGGGCGCCACCAACAAGACCTATCCCCATGACTATAAAAGGGCGATAAATGAAAGGACTGCACTGCTGCTTCACGTTCATACCAGCAATTACAGGATAGTGGGCTTTACCAGGGAAATAACGGTTGCCGAACTGGCGGAGCTGGGAAGGGAGGCCGGAATTCCGGTGATGAGCGACCTGGGAAGCGGGTCGCTGCTGGAAATGGAAATACTGGGGCTCCCGCCTGAACCCACTGTTCAGCAGACCATAAAGGCGGGCGCCGATGTGGTCACCTTTTCAGGGGACAAGCTTCTGGGCGGCCCCCAGGCGGGGATAATAGCCGGTAAAAGGGAGATAATCGAAAGGATGAAAAGGAACCCCCTTACCCGGGCGCTGAGGATAGACAAGATGACGGTGGCGGGGCTTGAAGCAACGCTGAAGGAATATCTGGACAGACGGTCGGTTACTCACAATATTCCGGCCCTTAGAATGATTAGTATGAGTCAGGACGAGCTTCACCGGAAAGCGGAGGCACTGTGTTCACTGCTCAAGGACGCAGCCGGTGATAAGGCGGAGGTGTCTGTGCAAAAAGACGGATCGGCAGTGGGGGGCGGGGCAATGCCTACCGCCGACCTTCCCGGCTGGCTGGTATCGGTAAAACCTCTGACCATCACAGTGGACAGCCTTGCCTCGAGGCTGAGGGACGGTGAGCCTGCGGTTGTCGGCAGGGTACAGGATGAACATTTGCTGCTGGACGTGAGGACTATATTGAAGGACGAAGATCTCATACTCGCCGGCGCACTGGCGGCCGCCATGGGCAGGGAGGTGGCCGGTTGAAGAACCTGATTATTGGAACTGCCGGACACGTGGACCACGGCAAGACAATGCTGGTGAAAGCACTTACCGGCAAGGACACCGACCGGCTGAAAGAAGAGCGGGAGAGGGGAATTTCCATTGAGCTGGGATTCGCCGATCTTGAGCTGCCCGGAGGGAAAAAGGCCGGCATCATAGATGTCCCCGGCCATGAAAGGTTTATAAAAAACATGCTGGCCGGTGTAGGCGGCATAGATATTGTCATGCTGGTGATAGCCGCCGACGAGGGGGTGATGCCCCAGACCCGGGAGCACCTTGATATAATACAACTGCTTCAGGTAAGCCACGGCATAGTGGTAATAACCAAGATTGACTCTGTGGACCGGGAATGGATGGGCCTGGTCAGGGAGGAGATTGGGGAATTTTTAAAGGGAACCGTGCTGGAGGGGGCGCCGGTGGTGGAGGTGTCCTCGGTAACCGGACAGGGGATTGACACCCTGAAGAGGCTTCTTTCAGATATGGCTGACCGGGTGGAGAGGAAAGCATCGTCAGGCGCCATGAGACTGCCGGTGGACAGGGTGTTCACCGTGCCAGGCTTTGGCACCGTTGTGACCGGAACTCTTATTTCCGGCCGGGTGTCCCCGGGGGACCACCTGGAAATTATGCCCCGGGGAATTGGTACCAGGGTGCGCAACATCCATGTGCACGGACAAAAGGTGGAAGAAGCCGGCGAAGGGCAGAGGGTGGCGTTAAATTTGGCCGGGGTTGAGGCCGAGCAGGTGACAAGGGGCAACGTGGTGTGCGCGGTGGGAACTATGCGCCCCACATTCAGGATGGATGTGCGGATACAGCTGCTTGACAGCGCCAAACCCCTTAAAAACAGGGCCAGGGTCAGGCTGTACCTGGGAACTGCCGAGATATTCGGCAGGGTGGTGCTGCTGGAGGAAGAAGTGCTGGAACCCGGGAAATGGATGTATGCCCAGCTGGAACTGGAGGAGGAGGCCGTGGCGTCCAGGGGGGACAGGTTTGTCATAAGATCTTACTCCCCCATGAGGACAATAGGCGGGGGAAGTGTGATAGACACCGCCCCGAAGAAACATAAGAGATTCAGGAAGAGTGTTATAGAGTCCATAGCCATCAAAGAGAGAGGAACCCCCGGAGAGTTGATTGGCCAGGTGTTTGAATTAAAGCCGGGGATGTATACGGCTGCAGAGCTGGAACAGGCCACCGGGCTTGATGGCGCGGAAATAAGAAATGCCCTTGATGAAATGGAGCGGGAGGGAGCAGTGCTGCGTCTGGAGGGTGAGGGGGCGGAATACTATTTAACCCGGGCCCTGTATCTCGGATGGGGGGATGAAATCAAGGCGGCGGCTCAGAAATTTCACAGGGAATATCCGCTGAGGGAAGGCCTGCCCAAGGAAGAACTCAGGTCAAAGAGGTTTGGCGGCCTGACTCCGAGGCAGTTTCAGGCCCTGCTGCAGCGTCTGGAAAAGGAAGGGACTGTGGCAACGGGGGCATCTGTTGTGTTTGAGCCGGGCTTTGCCTGTGAGCCGGGGCCCGGTGTCAGGGAGAAGATAGAGAGTATAGAGTCCGGATACAGGAGTGCTGCCATGCAGCCCCCGGCCTGGAGCGAGATGTCCTCCAAATCTGGGATAAATGGTGAAATGGCCGGAGAGGCGCTGCACTACCTGCTGAGAAAAGGGGTTTTAATTAAAGTTGCCGAGGATCTGTACTTCCATAAAGAGGCCCTTGCCGCAGCCCGGAAAAGGCTGGCGGAATTCTTCGGGGGAAAGGGAGAAATATCAGTGGGAGAGGCCCGTGACCTCTTTGAGACCTCAAGAAAATACACATTGCCGGTGCTGGAATATTTCGACCGTGAAAAGGTGACCAGGCGGACAGGGGACTTGAGGGTTCCGGGTAGGGAAATGAAATAGCCGGCCAGGGGAAGGAATGTATTCGTCATTCAATTTTATAGTGTCGGGCAAAAATGCAGGTGAGGTCGGGTGAGGGAATGGAAGACCGGATAGCTGCGGAGACCATAAGGGAAATAATAAGGGACAGGGGCAGGGTAACCTTCGCACAATACATGGACCTGGCCCTTTACCACCCCGGGTGCGGGTATTATATGAGAGACCGGGAAAAGATAGGAGCCGGCGGCGACTTTTATACCAGCCCGGATGTCAGCCCCCTTTTCGGCAAAGTGATTGGGGACCAGGCCCGGGAGATGTGGGAGTTGTCGGGGAGGCCTGAAAAATGGGCAATGGTTGAGTTCGGGGCCGGCAAGGGGAACCTGGCCAGGGATGTGCTGGAGCACACCGCCCTTGTTCACCCTGATTATCACCAGTCCATGTCATACATCATAGTGGAAAAAAGCCCCTACATGAAGGCCAGGCAGGAGGAGACACTGGCGGGGATAAACAGGCCGCCCGGCTGTGGCCTGCACTGGCTGACCGGTATCGGTGAGCTGAAGTCCCCCGTGGACGGATGTTTTTTTTCCAACGAGCTCATTGACGCTTTCCCGGTGCACAGGCTGGTAAGGGAGGGAGGAGAATACCGGGAGATATATGTGGTGAGCAGGAACGGGGGGCTGGAGGAAGAGACGGGGAGCCTTTCAGACCGTAAGCTGGACTGGTACATCAACCGGTTTGGCGTTGAGGCGGAGGACGGCCGGGAATTTGAAATAAACCTTGCCGTTGGAGAATGGCTGGGGGAAATATCAGGCGCCCTGGGCAGGGGCTTCGTGCTGTCCATAGACTACGGTGATGTCTCCAGAGGGCTTTACAGCCCGGCAAGGCCGAAGGGAACCATAAGATCTTACCGTAACCACAGGCTTATGGACAGCCTTTATGAATGCCCGGGCAGCCAGGACATTACCGCCAGCGTTAATTTCAGCGCACTGCTGGATTGGGGCGTGGACTTCGGCCTGCATCCGGCGGGCCTGACCACCCAAATGTATTTTCTGATGAACCTGGGCATTTTTGACTATATCAGCCCCCGGGATCCGGCAGGGAGTTTTGACTTGTCGCGTGTCAAGGAGACCATGGCGGTGAAAAAGCTTGTCATGCCCGAGGGGATGGGAGAGATTTTCAAGGTGGCGGCGCAGTACAAGGGCTTCGATGAAGCGCCCGCCCTGAAGGGGTTTGCCGGAAAATACCGGTCCCGCCTGTAGCAGGGACAGGGGGTGTTGTGGTTGAAAAATTTCGAGGTCAAGGCGGGCGCGGGAAAACATGAGGTCGTTTTATATGCCGTCGTTACCTCAAAGGGTATAATGTCCGTTCTGGTGGGAGGGGAGGAGCCTCATCTGGGCGCACTGGTGCTTACCGTCCCCAGGCCGAGCCTTTCCAATCCGGGAGTAAACAGCTGCACAAGCTCTGTTCTGCCGCTCATAGGACACAAGGACGATGAGGCCGCCAGGCCCCTGGCCGAGATGCTGGCCAGGGAAACCGGAAGCCCGGTCAGTGTTTCCGCCGGACTGCATATAAAGGGTGCAGGGCCGGAGGATATAGAAACGTTGAAACAAAACTGCATTGAGTGCGGAAAAAAACTTTTGGAGCTGATAAGGGGATAAAAATTCATTTTTTTCTAGCCGGGCAGCATTAAAAAAATATCAAACGGGTAAAATATAACCCGGAGGTGATTTTGTGACAATGATTGATAATAAGCAGAGGCTGAACGACAACTGCCCGAAACAGGAAGTGGACGCGCAGGACAGTTGCTCTCCCTGCGGGAGCACAGACTGTGAAGCAGCAAGTGAAGCAAGCTGCGACACCTGCGAATAGAAAATTATTAAAATAATGCCGGTAAAAAAACGCGGAAATGACCGCGTTTTTTTATTATAATGCCGATCTCCAAAAACGGAATAACAATTGATATTCATCCACGAGTATTATGTATGGTAATATTTATTTGAAGGAAAATGGAGATATGTTGTCGTAAAAATATTACACTTCAGGAGGTGTCCGGAAAATGGGTATACTGGGTATAGTAATTGCCATCCTGTTTTTCGTTGTGGGTATTATCGGCACTATTCTCCCGGCCCTTCCGGGAGCGGTGTTGATATGGGCCGGCATGCTGCTGTACGGAATCATCACCGGCTTTAACAATATGTCGGTATGGTTTTTTGTATGGCAGGGTGTTGCCGTGGTGCTTATTTATTTTATCGATTACGCCGCCAATGCCTGGGGGGTGAAAAAATTCGGCGGTTCCAGGGCAGCGGTATGGGGCAGCCTTGCCGGTGTTCTTTTGGGAGTGGTGTTTATGGGGCCGCTGGGCATAATTTTAGGCCCTTTTATCGGCGCGGTGGCCGGGGAACTTATTATCCAAAAACCGCTGGCAGCGGCGCTTAAGTCCGGGATGGGTTCTGTCATAGGTCTCATAGGGGGCTTGGCGTTTAAGCTGGTGATTGAGGCAGGCATGATTATCTGGTTTTTTGTTGAAGTTCACCGGATATCCAGTATTTAAACTCTTGACTTTCGGGCGCATTTAATACATAATTGTATTTGCCTATTTTAGATAAACGGGATGTAGCTCAGTTTGGTAGAGCGCACGGTTCGGGACCGTGAGGTCGCACGTTCAAGTCGTGTCATCCCGACCAGTCATTAATATAAAGGATTTCAGCGGTTATGCTGAAATGCCTTTTAGGGTGATAAAACCACTTTCTTTCCGGTTGAAAAATGCCGAAAGGAAGTGGTTTTTTGTTCGGTTTACATTAAGAATAAATAGCCGAATTCCTTTCATTTTGGTGAGAATTTGAAATTGAAATTTCCTTGAACGATTCAAACAATGTATATTAAACAGTGACTTTGACCAGCTTTGTCCTGAATCCTTTATTGTTTTTCCATGGCTCCGGATCAGGAATAAAGCCTGTGGCTTCATAGTACTTAAGAAATACATCCTGGGCATTAAGAATCCCTATAGTGCAGGATCCGTCCGTTACCGGCAGATAGTTTACACCATGGCGGGCGAACGTGTGGGCCGCGTCTTGCAGGGAACTGTCAGATCCGATGGAATAGAGCGATACAGGCCTCATCAGGTCCCGGGCGGTAATGCAGCCCTGTTTTTTGATATAATACCATCCGGAGTATTCTGCTTTATAAAAAATGTCATCCTCCAGCATTTTAAAGCCGATGGACTTAATCAGAGCCCTAATGGTCAGTATTCCTTCGGTATCCCCGTCGTTGTTTGAAACAATCAGCAATTGGTGTCCCTTGTAGGCGCCGCCCTTGTGCAACGAGCAGTGAAAAATTCTAAGAATCCTGTCAATGCTGTCCTTCCCGCGGACCGAAAGATATTCTTCAACAGGTGTCGCAAGGGACATAACAGGCTCCAAAGTCATAGCCAACACCTCCTCCGGGGACTACGTGAGATCTTCCATAAACCAGAAAATATCTATTGCCCTGATTATGCCTACAACTTTCTCCCCATCCATAACAAAAACAGAATTGGTTTTCTTCCGGGCAATAATGCCGGCGGCCCTCCTTACATCCTCGTCGGCATCCACTGTCAAATCGGTCAGCGGCCTCATTATTTTTTTTACCGGCAATATCTTGCCGTGTTTTTTTCTGCGAAAAATACCGCCGGGCAATTGGAAAAGCCCATCCCCATTTTTATGGTCCACTGCCTTCAGCAGGGAGCCGGTGGTTACAAAACCGGAAACCTTATTGTTTTTGCCGGTGACCAGAAGGAATCCGTAGTCTTTCCACTGGCCGCCCATGCCGCTGAATTTATTAACCAGTATTTCAGCCGCCCTGTGGGCGTATTCATTTTCATTTATCACGGGAAAATCATCTATGGGCACCATTACCTGGGAGGCCTTTATAACCATAAATGATTACCCCCTGGACTTCTGAAAGTCATTATCGAATAAAGCAAAACAGGTACCAGTTGTGGAGGAGTGCGCAACGCCCCGGCTGCACGGATTTGGAAGATGACAATCAATAGGGTGGGAAGAAATATACCCATCCGGTGGGCAATAAATACCCACTCCGCACAAAAAACTGATATAATAGTATAAATGCTTTACCGAGCGGGGTATAACATTATGAAGTTAAACATCAAGTATGAAGGGTTTATCAACCAACTGCTCATTTTGATTGCAGTTTTGCTTTTAATTCCCATAGGTCTGGCGGTTTACCTGTTTCACATGGTTCAGACCACGGAGTCGGGAATGATTAAAAGCCGGCAGGAGGTTATGGAAAAGGCCATGGACCGTCTGGACAGCAACCTGACCAAATCTTTTGACGCCATTCTGGCAGAGCTTGATGTAGGTGATCTGCCCAGGCGGGACCAGGAAAAGGCTTTAAATCAGGCCTTAAAGCCCCTTGTTGATAATGCCAGGGCAAAATATCCGGACTTGGAGTTGGGGTACTATTCCAAGGATTTTGACGTGATTTTGGATGGGGATAATCTGCATTTGCATGAAAATTTTTCCACCCGCAGAAAAAGAAGTTTTGATGAGGCCATGGAAAACCAGGACCTGGTGTTGAATGTTATGGGACAGTCGGAGAACGGCCAATTGGAGTCCTACCGCCCGCTGGTGAGGGACGGTAAGGTTGTGGGGGCTGTGTGGGCTGTAGAGAACACCAACCAGATTAATAAAAAAGTGGTTCAAATGCAGAATGTGGTGTACGGGGTTGTTTTTGCCGGGGTGCTGCTGGGATTCGGCGGGGCTTTCATACTGGTCAATAATTTTGCCAGAAGCGTCAATAAAATAAAGAGCGGCCTTGAGAAAATGGGCAACGACCCCACCTATATTATGCCGAGGGGTTCGGGGGAACTGGGTGTTATAACCGACGCCATTAACTCGATGTTTAAAAAACTGATTGACGTGCAGAACTATAACGAAATTATTCTATCCAGCATAGACGACGGCATTATTGCAGTGGATAAGAATGAAAACGTGATCAGCTACAACCATGCGGCAGCACGGATGTTCGACCTGGAAAGCCGGTGCCTGGGCAGTAAATTGAGTGAGGTTTTCGATGGTGAATCGCCCTTTTATTTGAGTCTCAAGAAAACATTGACTGATGACAAGCCGGTAAAGGATATTGATGTGGTTTATGAGGACCCTGCTGCCGGGCCGAGGAATCTTTTGATCAGCACCTCGCTGATGATAAACGTCAGAAAGGAACTGATAGGAGCGCAGCTTCACGTCCGGGACATTACGGAAAAATTGCGCATGCAGCAAAGCATGGACAGGGAGAAAAGGCTGGCATCCCTGGGGAAACTTGTTGCCGGGGTGGCCCACGAGATAAGAAGCCCGCTGACGTCGATAAACGGTTATATACAATTCTGGAACAAGGGGCATGTTCCGTCCCCCAAATCACTTAAAATTGTGAACAGGGAGATGAACCGCCTCAGTTCCATAACAGAAAAATTGCTTGAGTTCGCCAGGCCTTCCAGGGCTGTTTTCGAAGAGTGCGATCTCAATAGCCTGATCAGCAGGTTTATCCAATTCTTTATTGACTCTCAGGAGGGAAATATTGAGATTACCTGCAGTTACGGTAATGATTTGCCTCCGGCCATTATCGACCCCCACCAGATTGAGCAGGTGCTGTCCAACATTCTGTACAATGCCCATCAGGCTATGAGCCAGGGGGGCAAAATAGATATTACCACCTGGTATGACGGGGAGAAGGATATGCTGGCGGTATCAGTCCGGGACAGTGGCTGTGGCATTCCCCCGGAGGTGATGAAGAAAATGTTTGAGCCGTTCTTTACAACCAAATCAAAGGGTACAGGGCTTGGAATGGCCATCGCGCATGAAATTATGGAGGCTCACAACGGTTTTATCCAGGTGGAAAGCGAATTGAACCGGGGGACAACCGTTAGTGTTTTCCTCCCAGCGGCAAAAAGAGGTGAAGGCAATGGCGAAGATACTGATTGTTGATGATGAGGAAGGGGTGTGTGAGCTTCTAAAGGACGTACTGGAGGATGCGGGCTATGACACAATAATTTCCTATACTGCCGGTAATGCCTTAAAAATACTGGAAAATGAGACGCCGGACACGGTGCTTTTGGACATACGGCTGCCCGACGCCGATGGCATAGAGGTAATGGAAAAAATAAAGGAAATGGGTATTCGTGTGCCGGTTATTCTGATGACGGCCTTCGGCACCATGGAAATTGCCATCCAGGCCATGAAACAGGGAGCCCATGACTACCTGAACAAGCCTTTGAATCTGGACGAACTGCTTATTACAGTTAACAAGGCGGTCAAAATGCAGCAACTGGTTTCGGAAGTGGCCATACTGAGGGAGGAGCTTGATAACGAGGTTGATTCCGTGGACAGCCTAATCGGCCAGTCCAGTAATATGCAGGAAATTTATAAGTTGATAGGAAAAGTGGCTGACAGCGACATTACGGTTTTACTTCAGGGAGAGAGCGGCACCGGCAAAGAGGTAATAGCCAGGGCCATACACAACAACAGCAGGTGCCGTAACAGGCCCTTTATCAAGATAAACTGTGCGGCGATACCGGAGCATCTGATGGAAAGCGAGCTTTTCGGGCATGAAAAAGGCGCTTTCACCGGCGCCATCAATCAAAAGTCCGGCAAGTTCGAACTGGCCCACAACGGCACAGTGTTCCTGGACGAGATAGGTGAGCTGTCGCTCAATACCCAGGTCAAGCTGCTGCATGTGCTGCAGGAAAAGGAGTTTGAAAGGATTGGCAGCAATAAAAGCATCAAGATAGACGCCCGCATTTTAACCGCCACCAACCGGGATATAAAGAAGATGGTTGAGGAGGGGAAATTCAGGGAAGACCTGTATTACCGGATAAATGTGGTAAACATCAAGGTGCCGCCGTTAAGGGAGAGGAAAGGGGATATACCCCTGCTGTTTAATTATTTCCTTAACAAGTTTTCTCATAAATACAACAAGAAAATCACCGGTATCTCCAGGGAGGCGCTGGCGCTCCTGGAAAACCATAGCTGGCCTGGCAACGTAAGAGAGCTGAAAAATACCTGTGAGCAGGCGGTGGTTATGTCCCGGGGGCCTATAATACTGCCGGACGACCTTTCTTTCGCGGGTAAAAATGCAGACCCTGCGGTGAATATTGATAATATCTACTCACAGGTAAATGTGAATGGCCATAAAACACTGAAGGAAATTACTTCCGAGGTGGAAAAGCAGGTTATAATAAAGACCCTTGATGAAAACAACTGGAACCGCCAGGAAACAGCCAGGGCGCTGGGTTTGAACCGAAGATCACTATATGAGAAGATGAAAGAGTATAATTTGCACAGAATGGGCAAGTGATACCCATCCATATGGGCAAACATTGCCCATATGGATGCTTCAGGCCGGGTCCCCAGATGGGGACTCCGGCCTTATTTATTGCGGGGACTGGGCTTTGAGGCGGATTGTCTTTTCTGGCACTAATTTTGCGTATAAACATTATTAGAATATATATTCACTATCACAAAGTGCATAGGGGGTGTAATTTTTACCGGAAGAATTTTTTTATCTGACAAAAATTATTGGAAAGCAGGGGGGATTATAAATGACTAACCTTAATGTCGGTTATCAGTTTAAAAAAAAGAGAAAGCTTGAAAAAATAAGTGTTATGGTAAGCTGTGTTGTATTTGCAGCATCAATATTACTGTTTTGGTTGGGCCTGGACTTTTTAAAAGTTGAAGTTTTTCCTCATTATTATAACCCACAGAAGCATGTAATTGTAAGTCAGAATCCCGATACCAAGGAAATATACTCCTGGTCGGATAAGTCAGGAGCGATTTACACCCCTGAAGACAGCCAGGTCAAGAACTTTACCTGGGGCACCACAGCACTGCTTTTAATCCTGCTGTTCTTTGGTTCTTTCGCTTATAACATTATTATGAAACAATGTTCAAGGATTCTTCTCACAGGTGATGACAGTGTGACTTCAGATAATAAGAAAAAGTCAAGAGAAAGCTACGTTCCAAGATTACAGTAGGAGGAAGGAATATGGACATTTTTTTCCCAATAGCCAGAATGCCCATTTCCGTATTTGCAATATTGGGACTTGGAGGAACGGTCGGGCTGCTTTCGGGACTCTTCGGAGTCGGTGGCGGATTTCTCATGACACCGCTCTTAATGATGATGGGTGTGCCTCCTGCTGTGGCCGTGGCGAGTGACACCAATCAGATAGTGGCCGCTTCCACTTCGGGAGCGCTGGCCCACAGCAAAAACAAAAACGTTGATTTTAAACTTGGCTTTGTAATATTGCTGGGGGGACTGGCCGGTGGAAGCCTGGGAACTCTTCTGGTTAAGGTTTTAAGGTCCCTGGGAAATTTTGATTTCGTGCTTAATATTGCATATGTGATAATGCTGTTGGCGGTCGGAGGGTTTATGTTCTTTGAGAGCATAAATTCATTGAAAAAAAAGGACGGCCATAAAGAGCAGCCCCAGGGCGCCCCTGGCGGCGGACGGCTGATGAAGTCGATGCCGTTAAAGATGTATTTTGAGGTTTCGGGGATAGAAAGCTCGGCGTTGGTCCTGTTTATTTTGGGGATATTGATTGGCGTTCTGTCGGCCCTCATGGGCGTCGGTGGCGGTTTCATAATGCTTCCCATAATGATATACCTCATTGGGATACCTACGCACAAGGCAGTGGGAACAAGTATATTCGTGGTTATATTTACGTCGATAAATGTTACAATTTCCCAGAGCTCACTGAACCATACCGTTGACCTTATGCTGGCCATATTTTTGCTGATAGGTTCCTCAATAGGCGCACAGTTCGGGGCGATGATCGGTAAGAAATTGAAGGGCGAGCAACTGCGGGTGGCGTTCTCTGTCATAGTGTTGCTGGTTATGGCTAAAATGGCGGTTAGCCTTGTAACCACACCTTCGGCACTGATTGTGCTGGGAGGTGGTCACTGATGAAAAAAATATCTATATTAGTCCTGGCATTAATGATTGTTCTAACATGCATAAGCGTTGCCCAGGCAGGAGTGCTAAATGCTGATGTGAATCCCGGCAATATAAAAATAGACTCCAAATTTGACGGCGCAAAACTTAATATAAGCGGTAATGTTCCTGATGGAGCGTCAGTATTCATCAAAGTTACCTCCCCCAACGATGCGGTGTTGGAGCTTAATAAAAAGGGCAAGGTGGGCTTTCTCTGGATGAATGTGGAAAATACCACAGTCACCGGTGTTCCCAAGTTATATAAGATTGTAACATCCAGTCCGCTTGACCGGGTTCCGGCAGGATTAAGGGATGAACTGGGGCTAAGTCCCGATTTTAAAAGCCTTTATTCCAGCGGTGTAGTGAAAAAACATACGGAAAGCGGTAAAGAAGTTCTGACAGGCAGTGATGCCGTCAGCTTTATAGAATCACTGATAGGTATATATAAGAGTGAAAACCTGTATTCCGTCAGTGAAGGGGATGTTGAAATTAAGGACGGTAAATATACCGCCACAATAGATCTTCCTCCAAATATCCCCCAAGAAAAATGCAGTGTTACGGTTTATGCTGTAAAAAACGGCTCACTGGTGGACACGGCCGTCGCTTCCTTTGATGTGGGCAGTGTTGGAATTGTTGAGTGGCTTAGCAGGGAAGCAGTTTATTCGGGGCCGGAGTACGGATTTATCTGTGTTCTGATAGCACTATTTTTCGGGGCCGGGGTGGCTATGCTTTTCAGCTTTGTGGAAAATCTGCTGAGTGGCGGGAAAAAGACCGGTTTCAATCCCGGGGCGGGACATTGACGTTCTGCTGTGCCCGGATTATCAACAGTTGTTTTAACCTCGTATGATATTTTCAAAATGTAAATATGTTCAAAATAAGCTTGTTTCTCCTCGTCCTCTAATTTATACTGTTATATGTAGTTATCCGGTTTGGGTGAGCCCGCAGTCCTTCGAAGGTTTGCGGGCTTCCTTCTGGCGGTCATGCTGTAAACAGAACCGCCCGCCGGCTTACGGGTATAAGTAAAGAAAGGAGAGAGGACAATGAGACATCCGACCAATACCAGAATAATTTTTTGTGATTCGGAGGATGAGGCCAGAAAGAAATATGCGGAGATGGGCATAAAGTCAAAGGACCCAAATCCGCTGGTGGAGTGCTTCAAAGCAATTGAAACAGAGGATTTCGACCTGGAGGCCGACTTCAATTTTATAGGCGAAATATCGGTATCACCACCTGTGATGGAGGAAATCCGCAAGGACCCGCAACGGGCCTATGTGCTGTATATGATGGAAAGCACCGAATAGATAATATGTATTTATAAAATTTTTTCCTGCTGGAGTACATGCATGGTATAATCTATAAATAGATACATTAAACATGTGGAGGGGATTTATTTTGAATTTACTTATCATGGGACCGCCCGGCGCAGGAAAAGGAACTCAGGCGGAAGTGCTGGTAAAGGAATTGAATATTACCCACATTTCCACTGGAGATATGTTCCGCAACGCTATTAAAGAAGGCACCGAAATGGGCAAAAAGGCCAAGGAATACATGGATAAGGGCGCCCTTGTTCCCGACGAGGTGGTCATAGGCATGGTGAAGGACAGACTTTCCCAGCCCGACACCAAGACCGGCTTTTTGCTGGATGGCTTCCCCCGCACGGTGGAACAGGCCAAAGCTCTGGATGAAACCCTCAAAGCCATGAACATAAAGCTTGACGGAGTAATCAACATTGTGGTGCCCCTGGACAAGCTGATGGCCCGCCTTACCGGGCGCAGGGTGTGCAAGGGCTGTGGCGCTTCTTACCATGTCATCTTCAACCCGCCCAAAAAGGAAGGCGTGTGCAACACCTGCGGCGGCGAACTGTACCAGAGGGACGACGACAACGAGACGTCCGTAGGAACAAGGCTTAAGGCCTACGAAGAAAAAACGCAACCCCTTATCGACTATTACAAGGGGCAGGGCATCCTCCTGGACATCAACGGAGACCAGGAAATAAAGAGTGTTCTTGGCGACATTCTAAAGGCGCTGAAGAAGTAACAGCCATTTTTCGGTGAAACCACTAAAAAACCCCGGATGCTCCGGGGTTTTTGTATAGACGGAGGAGTTCATTATGCTGAATTAGCGGCACCATCAGATGAGGAAATTATTAAAATGTCCAAATTCTGCCCTGAAAATTCTTATACTGATTTAATCAGGGGTCAGGAATCCAGAATTCAGAATTCAGAATTGCGGGCATTCCTTTCGGGGGACCCTTAAGCGACATGCATCCGGGGGGAGTGTTCAACC
>JBMOPF010000091.1:0-22997 GCA_049325075.1 Bacillota bacterium
CACTGGGGATTTTACTTCTTATCCACAAATTAATTTTAATACACCAGGAAAGTATACATTGGCGATGCTCCGGGGTCGCTCCGGGGTCGTTCACGGGCCGGGGGAGTGATTTAACCCCGGCTGCATGTCGCATGAGGGTCACCTGAAAGGAATGCACGGAATTCTGGCTTCTGACTTCTGAATTCTGGATTCCCGCCGCTGGGACAGCGGCACCGCCCGGAGGGCGGCTTTTTTATTTTTTTCTACATGCGTCACAATAATGCAAATATTGAAGGAATATAAATTTGAATGTCAAAATCAGTATAAGTTTCACTTGTTTGACATATTTGTATCACCTGAAGATTACCGGCTTGAAAGTGAGGATGGAAATGTCAGTTGATTATGAAAAAATTATAAATGAACTTCCGATATCGGCGTGCGTAATACAGGACGACCGTTTTCTGTTGGTCAACCATAAGTTGTCCGCATATACGGGATTGATGGAAAAAATGGCCGGGATGAAAATAATAGATTTCATACACCCGGAGGACAGGGAGATGGTGTTGGGCAACAGCAGGCGGCGCATGGCCGGTGAGCCGGTTCCCGATGATTACGAGTTCAGGGTGGTGGTTCCGGGACGCGAGGGCCATATTCTTTACGTGAGGGCTGCCTTTACCCTGATAGAATATAATGGGCGCCCGGCAACGCTGGGACAGATAATAAATATTACCGATCAAAAAAAGGCGGAGGCGGCTCTGCTGTCTTCGGAGAATAACTACCGGGCCATATTTGATTCCGCCAATGACGCCATTATTGTGATAGATGCCGAAACAGGCAAAATACAGGATATAAACCGCAAAGTGTGGGATTTATACGGCTTTGCTCCGGAGGAGTCAAGGGATCTTACCATTCTTGACCTGCTGGAGAGGGGCACGGACGGATCCATGGAAGACATGATGAAAATTATTATGAAAGAGGCCTCGGGGAAGCCCCGGCTGATTGAGTGGAAGGTTAGAAACAGGTCGGGCCGGTCTTTCTGGGTGGAGGTGAACCTGAAACAGGCCGTAATAGGAGATAGAAACGTAATATTGGCAGTGGTGCGGGATATTGATGACAGAAAGCGGGCCATGGAGGAGCTGAAAATCAGTGAGGCCCGTTACCGCGCCATTGTTGAGGACCAGACCGAGTATGTGTGCAGGTTCCTGCCGGATGGGACCATTACCTTTGCCAACAGCGCCTACTGCCGTTTTTTCGGTGAGGGTGGTGAGATGACCGGGCGGTCCTTTGTGCTGTTTGTGCAGGATGAGAGTGGGGATAGTTTCATGAGGAAGGTTTCCTCACTCAGTTTGAAAAAACCGGTGATGATGGTGGAAAGCAGGGTGGTGGCCCCTAATGGTGAGATACGCTGGCAGAATTGGACCACAAGGGCTATTTTTAACGACCTGGGTAAGTTTTTGGAATTTCAGTCAGTGGGGCGGGATGTCACCGAGAGGAAGAATACGGAGGAAAGGCTTCGCCAAAAGGCCAGTGAGCTGCGGGGAATTTTCAGGGCGCTGCCCGATACTTATCTCAGGCTGTCTCCCGAAGGCACAGTGTTGGATGTAAAATCGGGAAAAACAGATGAGTTTTATTTTTCTCCGGTTAATATAATGGGGAAAAGGCTGCAGGACGTATTACCCCCCGCGGCGGCCCGGCAGGTGAGGCAGGCGTTTAACAAGGCGCCGGGATCGGATTCTCCCGTGGTTGTGGAGTTTTCCGTGCAGTCCGGGAGAGGGGAGGAATTCTTCGAGGCCAGGTTTTCCACAATGCCCGGCCGCCAGATGATAGCAGTGATCAGGAACATAACCGACCGAAAACACTGGGAAGAGGCGCTGCGAAAGAGTGAGGAAAAGAACAGGGCAATGATTGAGGCGCTGCCGGATCTGACCGCCATAATTGACAGGGATGGCCGCATCCTCCATTTCAAGCCGATCAGGGACGGTATTATACCCGGTCCGCCGGAGGGGTCAAGCGGGGAGTATATTTATCAGGTCTGGCCGTCAAAACTGGCCCGCCAGACCATGAGTTATGTCTTAAAGGCGCTGAAGACCGGACGTATACAGCTATTCGACTTCCAGCTGTCGGTGGAGGGGAAAAAGCGGGAGTATGAGGCCAGGATTGTAGTTTGCGGGGAAAATGAAGTTCTGGATATTGTAAGGGATATCACCGACCGTAAGAGGATGGAAAAAGAGTTGAAATACCTGAGCCTGCATGACCCCCTGACCGGGCTTTTCAACCGGGCGTACTTTGAGCAGGAAATGGCCCGCCTGCAGGGAGGGAGGCAGGCGGCCGGCATAATACTGTGCGATGTGGACGGGCTAAAGCTTGTTAATGACACGCTGGGGCATGAGGCGGGGGACAACCTGCTGGTAACGACGGCAAAGGTAATAAAGGGCGCCTTCCGCAGCGGTGACATGGTGGCCAGAATAGGGGGCGATGAATTTGCCGTGCTTCTTGCAAACAGCGACAGGGCCGCTGTGGAAAAGGCGGGAGAGAGAACACGCGAGGCCATATCCAGGTATAATATGTCCGATCCTGAACAGCCACTGAGCATCTCGATCGGAATTGCGGCGGGCAGCAGCCCCGGACTGAGTATGGCCGATCTTTTCAAGGAAGCCGACAACAATATGTACAGGGAGAAGCTGCACCGCAGCAAGAGTATACGAAGCTCAATCGTGCATACTCTGATGAAGGCGCTGGAGGCCAGGGACTTTATTACAGAGGGCCATGCCGACCGTCTGCAGGATCTGGTGGAGGTGCTGGCCAGGGGGGTGGGTCTGCCCGAGCAGAGCATATCCGATTTAAGATTGCTGGCCCAGTTTCACGACATAGGCAAGGTGGGCATTCCCGACCGTATTTTGTTCAAGCCGGGGCCCCTTACCAGGGAAGAGTTTTTCGAGATGGTGAGACACAGCGAGATTGGCCACCGCATCGCCCAGTCCGCGCCGGATCTGGCGCCTATTTCCGACTGGATACTTAAACACCACGAGTGGTGGAATGGCGAGGGCTATCCACTGGGCCTGAGGGGGGATGAAATCCCCCTGGAGTGCCGGATACTGTCCATAGCCGACGCATACGATGCCATGACCAGCGACCGCCCTTACCGCCGGGCCATGGACCATGATGCGGCGGTGGATGAGCTTTGCAAATGTTCCGGGTCCCAGTTCGACCCTGCCCTGGTCCCCCTTTTTGTCAGACACTTTTCGCTCAGGAAAGCCTGAGGATTACAGAATAAGCCATCTGTGGTTCAATTTTCTCCGGCTGTGCTGTTGATGTCGCCCCTGGCCAGAGAGGCGAATATGCCGGCGAAACAGGTGACTGCGAATACCAGGAAGGCCGTCCTGGTGCTCAGCAGCAGCAAATCTCCATAGGCGGGTGTGAGTGTTGCGCCGCCGATATAGTGGCCTATGATCAGTGTGGCCACCGCCATGCTGACGGCCTGGCCGGCAAGCCTCATGGTGCCCAGGGTGGAGGACGCCACGCCCAGATATTTCTTTTCCACCGAACTCATAACGGCGTTGTTGTTGGGCGAGGAAAAAAGCGCAAAGCCAGTTCCCAGCACCGCCAGGGTTATTATAATCTGCCAGACCGGAGTACTCTTGGACAGGAAGCACATTATAACAAGTCCCAGGGTGGTCAGCCCCATTCCCCAGGAGGCCACAAGGCGTGGCTCCACCCGGTCCGAAAGCTTTCCCGCATATGGTGACAGCAGTGCCATAATTACCGGCTGAGCCAGCAGTATCATGCCTGCGGACTGGGAGTTATAGCCCATTACCACCTGCAGGTAAAGGGAAAGGAGAAAGGTGACGGCAAAGGTGGACATGTAATTGATAAGGGCTGCCAGGTTTGAAAAGGTAAAGGTTGTGTTTCTGGCAAATGCTCTAACGCTTAAAAGGGGAAAATCAACCTTCATTTCATACCTGATAAATACAAAAAGCAAAACCAGCCCGGCGGCTGCGGACAGCCTGGGCAGCAGGGAGGCGGATATATTTGACAGGCCGTACAGGAATGCCGCTATGCCGACGGTGTAAAGAGCCGCGCCGGTCTTGTCAAAGCTTTCACCCGCGGCCCCTTTCCACTCACCTTCTAGCTTTGTCAGAATCATCAATACCACAGCCAGGCCTATAAGGGCGTTAAAATAGAATATCGATTCCCAGCCCAGGTTGTGGTTCAGGAAACCGCCCAGCACAGGGCCGAGGGAAAGTCCGGTGTATACCGTGGCCACGTTGATTCCCAGCACCTTGCCCCTTTCCCGGGGCGGATAGACAGAGGTCAGTATGGCCATGCCGGTGCCGAATACCATAGCTCCCCCGATCCCCTGTATTACCCTGAAGGCAATCAGTGAATTGATGGACCAGGCGGTTCCGGACAGCAGTGAGGCCAGTGAAAAGGTTATATTGCCCAGGAGGAACATTTTTTTTCTGCCGTAGATGTCGGCCAGCCTGCCGAAGGGCAGGAGAAAAGCCACCGAGGACAGGAGGTAGATGCTTACCACCCAACTGAGTTGAAGGGCGCTGCTGTTGAATTCCGCTCCAATGGACGGAATGGCCAGGTTGATGGCGCTTCCCATAAAGGGAGTCAAAAAAGAGGACATCATAACGGATATCAGGGTATACTTTTTTATTGACTCGTCTTTGTCCATTTCTGTTTTGTTCTCCTTCACATAAACGTGTATTTGATATTTGAGACTTCGTATTACTGGTTTTTATTTTATAACCTGTTTTCCGGGAGATCAAGGGAGTGTCCTTTTGGCGGGAGGGCGGGGACAGGTGGCATTTTGGGCTGGGGAAAAGGGTAATCGCCGGTGTGTATCGAATTTTTGTAAAAAATATTGCAGGAGAGTGTTCCAATGATAGGTCAGGAAATGAGAAGGGCGGCCGGCCCCCATACGCCCGACAAAAATGTCATCTTTGCCCTGGACATAGGCACCAGGTCTGTAATAGGGATCGTGGCCGAGGCTGTAGGGCCGAAACTGAATATTTTGGCCCAGAGTATCACGGAACACGAGAGCAGGGCTGTTTTCGACGGCCAGATACACGACATTTTCAAGGTCTCGCAGGCGGTGAAAAGGGTTAAGGACGAGCTGGAGAAAAAAACCGGCTTCATCCTTACCAGGGTTGCCGTCGCCGCCGCCGGCAGGTCTCTTAAGACCTGTGTTTCCCATGTGGAGCAGGAGATAGGAGACGATATCGAGATAGACCAGATGATTTGCCGCGGCCTGGAAATGGATGCCGTGAAGGAAGCCCACAGGCGTCTGCGGGAGGAGGCGGGCGGGGACGGGCAGGAGGAGTATTATTGCGTGGGCTACACGGTGGTGACGTACTACCTGAATGATTATCCTTTTACCACCCTTATCGGCCACTTTGGGAAAAAGATAGGTGTGGATGTGGTGGCCACCTTCTTGCCCAATTCAGTGGTAAACAGCATGTACTCGGTCCTCGGCAGGGTTAACCTGGAGCCTGTAAGCCTCACCCTGGAGCCCATTGCGGCATCTACTGCGGTTATTCCGGAAACCTACAGGCTTTTGAACCTGGCCCTGGTGGATGTGGGGGCGGGCACCTCGGATATCGCCATAACCAGGGACGGATCCATTGTGGCTTACGGTATGGTGCCGGAGGCGGGGGACGAGGTTACCGAGGCCCTTGCCCAGGGTCTGCTGGTTGATTTCAACACTGCGGAATTAAAGAAAAGGGAGATAGCCGAGGGCTGCAACATAACATTCCGGGATATAATGGGTTTTGAGAGGTCCATTGATTTTACCGGGGCGATGGAGGTGCTGGAACCTGTTCTGGACAGGCTTACCACCGGGATAGTTGATGAGATTCTGCGCTTAAACGGGAATAAGCCGCCAAAATCAGTGTTTTGCGTGGGTGGCGGAGCCAAGATCCCCACGTTTACCGGGAGAATTGCCTCCAAGTTGGGCCTGCCTCCGGAAAGGGTGGGCCTGAGAAACAGGAAGTCCATTGCCGACCTGACGGTTTGCGACCAGATGATAAGCGGGCCGGAAGGCGTCACCGTGGTTGGCATCGCCAGGGTGGCTGTTGACAGCGTGGGCAGCAACTTTATAACCATCAATGTCAACGGCAAGGACTACAGGCTTTTCCATTCCAGGGAGCTTACGGTTTTTGACTCCCTGGGGCTGATAGAATACAATCTCGGAGACTTGGTGGGGAAAAATGGCAAGGATCTGCGCTTTGTACTGAATGGGGAGAGGAAGGTCGTTTACGGAGGTCTTTGCAAGGAAGCCAGGGTAACCATAAACGGTAAGCCCGGCAACCTTAAAGGCGAGCTGCACGACGGCGACCGGGTGGTTGTTGTCAAGGCGGTCCGGGGTGAGGACGCTGTTGCGCATCTGAATGACTTTATGGACGGATATAAGACCGGAGTCATCACCGTAAACGGCAGGACGGAGGTTTTAAGGCCGCAGTGTATTGTAAACGGCAAGCAGGTGGAAAGCCAGTATCAAATTTCCGACGGGGACGTAATTGAAATAAGGGAAATAAAGAATGTGGCGCTGTTGGCGGCGTCTAAGGGGATTGACCTTCGGAAACATGAGGTGACGGTTAATGGGGAAAAGGCGTCCGGTGACCGTCCCCTGAACGAAGGGGACATAGTGGAATTTTCAGAAACAGGCGCCGGGGTGTCCGGGGTGTCCGGGGCGCCCGTGGAAAGCCAGGCGGCGGCGGTCCATGGGTTGGGTGAGTTGAGAAATGTTATTCACGTAATGGTCAATAATGAAAGAATAACCCTTACCGGCAAAAATTCATATATATTTGTTGATGTATTCAGACATATAGACATAGACCTCAGCGGCGGTCCGTCCAGGAGGATTGTTCTCCGCAGAAACGGCAAAGAGGCCGGCTATACCGACCCCCTGTTGGAAGGGGATGTTATAGAAGTGCGCTGGGAGTAGTATGCGAGGCCGTTGAAAAAGCCCACCTGCTGCGTTGCGGCAGCGGCTTTTCGCTCTAACGTACGACTAGTACGCCTCCGCTCAAAACCTTGCCGCGCCTTGCATCTGGACTTTTTGAACGGCCTCTTGCGTTACGCTGATACCCTCCAGTCAGGTCTGCAACAGCCTCCTACAGCAGGTAAAAGCCGGCCGACAGGAGTGAATAGGTGACGATCAGTATCAGCCCTTCCAGGTAGTCGGTCTCGCTGTCCCGGACCAGGTTGTTTACCACCACAATGGCCAGCAGGATGGAGAGTATTTCCAGAAGGCCGAAAAGAAGGTTCATGGGGTGGCTCAGGAAATAACTTATGAATACCAGGACGGGGGCGACAAAAAGTGCTATCTGCACCGATGAACCCACAGCTATTTCCAGAGCGATGTTCATCTTGTTTTTCAAGGCCATCAGGACTGCGGTGCTGTGCTCGGCCGCGTTGCCCACAATAGGCACCAGGACCAGCCCGACAAAAAGTTCTGACAGCCCCATTATGCTTGTGGCCGGCCTGAGGGAAGTGACCAGTATTTCACTCATGGCCACAATGGCCACCACCACAAGGAACATAATGACGATACTTTTTCCAAGGCTCCATTCGGGGGTCTGGGCTTTGTGTTCTACGTGGAAAAGGTGCCTGTGGGTCTTGAAGGAAAAAACCAGGCTGACTATGTATATCATTATCAGTCCAATGGCTGTGAACAGGCTCAGCGTTTGAAGGTGGTTCGCACTTATGTGCCCTGTGAACGAGAATATGGCCGGAACCGACAGGGCGGTTACGATCATCAGAAGCAGGGAAGTGTTCAGATTTGATACATTCTCGTTGAAGCGGAGTCTTTTGTGCTTCAGTCCCCCGATAAGGGCGGAGAAGCCCAGCACCAGGAGTATGTTCCCCAGTATGCTGCCGGCGATACTGGCTTTTACCACCGTCAGCAGGCCTTCCTTCAGGGCCAGGATGGTTATAATCAGCTCAGCGGCGTTGCCCAGTGTGGCGTTAATCAGGCCGCCTGCCCGGGGGCCCGTATGTACCGAGAGTTCTTCAGTGGCCTTGCCCAGAATTGCCGCCAGGGGAACTATGGACAGAAGCGATACGATAAATATGGCCGCCTCGTTGGCATGGGTTAATTCCAGGTAGATGGACAGAGGGATGGCCAGCAACAGGTAGTTCAGGTATTTCATTTCTTACTTCCTTTTTCCAACATTTTGACCCAATTTATTTTTTATTATAACGCTTAGGAGAATACAGTTCACCTTAATTTTAATTTCCGATTTTTCGTTAAAAGCGTTCTGAATTTTTGGCATGGGAGTCTGGATTCCCGCCGCCGGGCCGGCGACTTTATCTGCAGGTAAGTGGGTGGTTTTGAGATTGGAACAGAGATTTAGCCGTACTGAATTGTTGATAGGAAAAGAAGGTATCAGTAAATTATCTTCCAGCAGTGTATTAATTTTCGGCCTGGGCGGGGTGGGTTCCTATGCGGCAGAGGCCCTTGCCAGGTCAGGGGTGGGAAGGCTGGCCCTGGTTGACGGGGACACTGTTTCCGTCAGCAATATAAACCGCCAGCTGCACGCCATGGATGACACTGTGGGCATGCCCAAGGCCGGGCTTATGGAGGACAGGATTAGACGGATTAACCCCGGCGTAAGGGTTACCGGCCATGTAATGAGATACACCCCCGGCAACAGGGAATATTTTTTTGCCGACAGGCCGGACTATGTGGTTGATGCCATTGATGACACGGAGGGAAAGGTGGACCTGATAAAATATTGCCATTCTTCGGGCATACCGGTGGTTTCCTCCATGGGTGCCGGCAACAAGCTGGACCCCACCCTTTTCAGGGTTGGCGACATATCCGGAACCTCTGTTTGCCCTCTGGCCAGGGTGGTAAGAAGGAGGCTGAGGCAGGAGGGAATAATATCCGGAGTGAAGGTGGTCTATTCAGTTGAGGCGCCTGTGGTGAGAAAGGGAGGGGAGGCGCCGGGAGAGAATGCAACAGCCAGTATTTCCTTCGTACCGCCTGTGGCGGGAATGATACTGGCCGGTGTGGTGGTAAGGGACCTGCTGGGTATTTTACCCGGCACGTAAAATGCATTGACAATGACTTTTCGTAAATAATATAATATTATGGAATGGTATTTCTTATGAAAATAACAGCTTTTCATAAAAAGTGCGGGAAGGGAGAGGTATTAATTTGGCCAGTGAAAATATAAAGAGTTTAAGAGATGAGACTTTCAAAGGTTTTGTTTCATCGACCCAGGTTCCTGTTTTGGTTGACTTTTGGGCGGAATGGTGCGGCCCGTGCAAGATGATAGCCCCGGTTATAGAGGAATTGGCGGCCGAGTACCAGGGAAAAATCGAGGTGGCCAAGGTAAATGTGGATCAAAACCGTGCCATCCCGATGGAATTAAGGATAAACAGCATCCCCACCCTGATAGTGTTCAAGGGTGGCTCGGAGGTCGAGCGCTCTGTAGGATTTAAAACCAAAAAGGAACTCAAATCCATTCTGGATAAACATTTATAAATACATAATCAACAGCCCTTTACTTTATAAAAAGCGCGTATGCGCTTTTTTTTATCGCCATGTATTATTTAATTGAGAAAGTGACCATACTATTAGCAAGGTCTTGTTAAACCGGACATGTCAACGGTTTTATAGAGAAAATGGAGCATTGTGCTTTTCCTGTGTAACATACTATTTGCCGAGGGGAGGTGAAAAAATGGTTGGCACTCCACTGGCGGAGTATTTCATGAAGGTGAATGACCGCCTGCCTGATGAGGCGGAAAGGGTCCTGATGGCCCTGGTGGATCAGGGCAGCATGAATAAAGAGGAACTTTCCCTTACGGCCAAGGTAAAAAGGGCCGTGCTGGACCATGTTGTAATGCAGCTTTACGCCCTGGGACTGGTCGAGGTGTCCACTGAGGGCAAGAGCAAGATATGCAGTCTCACCCGACTGGGGGACGAGTTTCTCTCTCTGATTAAGGCCGGTTAAGATAGAACCGGCTCTTATTTTTTTATCCCGGAAAATTTTTCTGGAAGATGAACCCCGGTTGTATTATAATTGGTTTAACCAATTATAAGGGAGGTAATTGACATTGTCTAACGTGCCACTGTGGACGGAGTCAAATAACTCGCCGAGGATAAAAAAGCTCAGGGATGAGTATTTTTCCTTTTACAGCAGAGATTATTACCGGAACGAGGTGGCCCCGTTCAGTACCGGGGAGTACTGGGATGAGGTTTTTTCCCCATACAACTGGACGGTGGTGCCCGAAGTCTATCCGTTTATCCCCTCCTACCGCGATACCCTCAAAGCAGCGGCCGAAACGGTAGCTGTCCCTCCCGGTTTTTACAGCCTTTCCCTTCCGGAGCGGAAGGCTGTTTTTTTTAACATTGTTTTAGAAAAACATCTCAAAGTGCAGGTTCTTGATGGGGAACTGATCGTCGGGTCTCACTTCAATACCGCGCTGTCCAAAAACCATACCAGGAAGGAGTCCGCCAGATGGTGCAGGGAAGTGGACAGGTGGCTGAAGGATGCCTTTAGCCTGCACGAAGACGGCATTGGAAACGCCGGGGCCGTGCCAGGCCACCTCATACCGGACTACAGGGGGGTATTGCGGCACGGGTTTAAAGGAATATACCAAAAAATAATGGATAAGAAGTCCGGGGGCGGGGCAGACAGTAGCTACCTGAATGCCTTGGAAATCTCCACCCGGGCCCCGCGGATACTGGCCTCAAGATATGAGTCCCTGCTGGAGAAGATGGCCCGGGAGGAAAAGGACGGTGTCAGGAGGGAGGAACTGGGGGCTATGCTGGAAGCGGTCCGGCGGGTGCCATGGGATCCGCCGCTGAATTTCCACCAGGCCGTTCAGGCGTTATGGTTTACCCACATGCTGGTTATGGCAGCCGAGTCATATCCCGGGGCGGGCCTGTCCTACGGGAGGATCGACCAGTACCTTTACCCGTTTTACGAAAAGGACATCAGGGAAGGAACTATTACCCGGGAATTCGCATCCGAAATACTTAAATGCTTTTTTATAAAGCACAACTACGCCTATGACTACCAGGGAAGGGTCGGGCGCAACCAGGGCATAAATTCCAGTTTTGGCCAACTTATAACTCTGGGGGGCATGGGGCCGGAAGGGGAAGACCTGACCAACGACCTCACCCTTCTCATGCTGGACGTCATTGAAGACCTCAACATGCTGGAGCCCAAGCCCAATATCAGGGTGCACCTGAATACCCCCGACCACGTTATGATGAGGATAGTGGAAATGGTGGCCGGGACCCAGGGCGCCCCCTTTCTGATTAATTTCGATGAGACCGCCATGAAGGCGCTGGAGTGCGAGGGAATCCCCCGGGACTTCCTCTGGGACTATGCCCCTGTGGGGTGCCTGGAAAATACCCTGCAGGGATGTGACCGGTCCGGAACCGTGGATGTAAACCTTAACCTGGCCAAGGCCGTGGAACTTTGCCTCAACAATGGGCGAGACATGCAGTCCGGCAGGCAAATCGGACCCCAAACCGGTGATCCTCTCTCCTTTGGGGACTTTGGGGAACTGCTGGCGGCCTTTGAGAAACAGGTGGACTACATGCTTGACAGGATTATCAGGGTGGCCTCCGAGTCCGACAGGATCAGGGCTGTGTACGATCCTACCCCTTACCTTTCGCTTCTAGTGGACGGCTGCGTTGATAACTGCAGGGATATCACCGCGGGGGGCGCCCGGTACAACTATATAACCGTCGAGGGGGTTGGGCTGGCCACGGTAATTGACTCGCTTGCCGCTGTAAGAGAATTAGTATTCAGGCAAAAGGCCGTAACCATGGACCGCCTTTTAAAGGGTTTGCGGACTGATTTCAAGGGTGATGATTCGTTGCGCCAAATTCTTTTGAACAAGGCACCCAAATACGGGAACAACGATCCCGATACCGACGCCCTGGGCAGGCATATCTCTGATTACTGGAGCCGGAAGACGCTGGACTACCGGTCGCCGGCCACCGGCCGAAGGTTCAGGGCAGGCTATCTGTCCTGGAACTACTGGATTTCCTATGCTCCCCTGACCGCCTCCACTCCGGATGGAAGGAGGCGCTTTGAGCCCCTTTCCAACGGCGTCTGTTGTGTCAACGGGATGGACAGGGAAGGTCCCACTTCGGCCATTCTCTCGGTGGGGAATGTGGGATTCAGCTATATTCCCAACGGGGGATCCCATACCATGAGTTTCAACCCTTCCATGATACGGGACGATGAGCACAGGAAAAAGTTTGCCTCGCTGATACGCACCTATGTTAAAAAGGGGGGGACAGCCCTCCAGATTAACATGATCAGTCCGGAAACCCTCCGCGACGCCCAGAAAAATCCGGATCGTTACCAGAACCTGCTGGTGCGGGTAACAGGTTACAATGCATACTTTGTTGACCTGGGCCGGGCTATTCAAGATGAAATAATCAAGAGGGAAGCCCGTGAGGTATAGGTGAGGTGAGTCATTTGCAGGCGAATATATTCAATATTCAAAAGATGTCTACTGAGGACGGGCCGGGCATAAGGACCACTGTTTTTATGAAGGGCTGCCCTTTGAGGTGTGTGTGGTGCCACAACCCCGAAGGTATAAGCCCTGAACATACGATCCTGTACAATGAAAGCAAGTGTATTAAATGTGGCACATGCCGGAACTTCGAGGGTGAAGACAGGGTTAAAAATTGTCCTGCGGGGGCCCTGGTTATGATAGGAAGGTACTGCGGGCTTGACGACCTGGTGAAGGTGATAATGGCAGACAGCCCCTTTTACGAGGAATCTGGCGGGGGAGTGACCTTTTCCGGGGGAGAGTGCCTGCTTCAGCACCCGTTTCTGGCTGAGGCCATTCCCATGTTGAAATCCCGCGGGATACATGTGGCGGTGGACACCTCCGGTTTTGCCCCCGAGGATGTCTTTGCGCGGATCGCGCAACTGTCCGACCTGGTACTTTTTGACCTGAAGTTGATTTCTGATGGGGAACACAGGCTGTACACGGGTCAGTCCAACGGACTTATTCTCAGAAATGCCGTTGCCCTGGGGAAAATGAAGGTTCCGGCGTGGATCAGAATACCGGTAATTCCGGGTATGACCGATTCTCCGGAAAACATCGCCGGCATTGCAAGGTTTGTAAGGGAGAATATGGCAAATATCGAAAGGCTGGACCTGCTGGGCTACAATGACCTTTGCAGGGCTGATTATGAGAAATTGGGGGTGGAATATCCCCTCAAGGACATGCCCCGGGTCAGCCGGAAGGTCATGGAGAGACTCAAGCTGATCGCGGAGGATTCGGGGGTGGGTGAGATTACTATTTCCAACTTTGAGGAGGTGTAGACATGAAATTAAGTGAAAAGCAGGTGGCCATGATGGGCGTTATGACCACGGTGAAGTTTTTGGCCACTTCCGGCGGCGGGGGAAGGGTAAATGTCGCTCCCATTCTTACCACCTGCCATTATAAAGATGATTTGGTTATCTTCGGCGACTTTATAATGTGGAAAACAAAGCAGAACCTGCTGGAAAACGAAAGAGCAGGCATCCTTGTAATAGATGAGAAGCTTAATTACTTCAATATTGACGGTATTTTTACCGGCTTTGAAACAAAGGGGGATGCCTTTGATTTTATGAACGCATCCCCCATGGTAAAATATAACGCCTATACCGGAATAAGGAGTGCCGGGCTGATCCGGGCCGAATCCGTAAGCCCTGTAAGGACCGTCGGCAAGCTGAAAATAGTCCGGGAACTGGTACCCTCCGTCCTTGCCCGCAGCAGGATGTCTATAAAGAGGGTGGTGGGGGAAAAATTTGAGCGGGTAAAGGCCTTAAAGACACTGGCCTATATTGAAAACGGCCGTCCCGTCGCGGTCCCGGTGCCGGTGGTCAGGGTGGACGGCAATACCATGGTATTCAGGAATTCCACCTGCCCCGGGGGTGTTTTTGCCGCCATGGCCGTGATTACCATGGATCCGGTGACGTACCAGGTAAAGGGTACCCTTGCAAGGGAAAAAGATGTTTGCAGGCTGAGGGTGGAGGAGATATACTCGGGAGGGGTGCCGCTTCCGGGCAGGCGCATCTCCTGAAACATAACTGTTCCCGGGCTTGTACAAGAGGGTGACGGCATGATAGACGAAGTAATAGTAAAAATATTGACCCATATTGATGAAAAAGGGCTTTGCGCCGGGAGCAAGCTGCCTCCTGAAAGGGACCTGGCCCGCGAACTCTCAGTCAACAGGACTTCCCTCAGGGAGGCCCTGGCCGTCCTGGAGTATATGAGGTACATCAGAAGGGTCCGTGGCAGCGGAATTTATCTTCTGGATCTGGACCAGGGGAGCTTTGAGGGTAATTTGTACAAACTTTTCAGGGAAGATGGCATAACTTATGACAGGGCCTTTGAGATCTACGAGGCTGTTATCATGGTGGAGAGTGTTATCGGGCAGCTGGCGGCGTCGAAAAGCACTCCCGAAGGGGTTGGGGACCTGAGGGAAAATATTGAGAGCATGAAACGGCTGCTGGCCGGGGGCGGTAATACATATAAGCTTGATGTTGATTTTCATCGCTGCATCGCCAAAATGTCCCGGAACATTTTCCTGCTGCAGATATCGACATCTTTTTGGCTGCGTCTCTCCGGCTACGCCCGGCTGGTACAGTCCTACCCGGCACAGGCCGGTGATTTGCTGGCTCATCACATACAGATAGCCGACGCTATTGAGGCCGGGGATGTTTCCGGGACGGACAGGCTTATAAAAATGCATTACAGGTACAGCATGGACTTTATTGTAAATCATTTGCAAGGTGATGGTATAAAGGATTAAATATTGTACTGCAGGCAGGCCCGAAAAGCCGGAACTGCAGCTGCATTAAAATCCGAATGGAGAGGGGATTGGGTTGGGCAATCTGTTCGAACAGTATGGAAAAGTTTCCAAAAGGGCGCCGCTGGCCGAGAGGATGCGCCCGGGGGACCTTTCCGTCTTTGAGGAGCAGGAAGGCATATTGGGACCCGGAAAGCCTTTGCGCAGGGCAATTGAAAATGACAGTTTGGGGTCCATTATTTTACATGGCCCGCCGGGCACCGGAAAGACCACCCTGGCCAGGATTATTGCCGGCATGACCAAATCACATTTTGAAACCATAAACGCGGTCATGGCGGGGGTGGCGGATATTCGCAAGGTGGTTGCGGAGGCCAAGGAAAGGCGCTCCCTTTACGGCGAGGGGACAATACTGTTTATAGATGAGATTCACCGCTTCAACAAGGCCCAGCAGGATGCGCTGCTGCCCTTTGTGGAAAACGGCCTGATTACTTTGATCGGGTCCACCACGGAAAACCCCCTTTTTACAGTCAACCGCCCCCTATTGAGCAGGTCACGCCTGTTCAGGCTGAACCCCCTTTCCGAGGCGGCGCTGCTGAGGATTATGAAAAGGGCGCTGCAAGATGAAGAAAACGGTTTGGGCCGTTATAACACCAATTTTGAGGAAGGGGCGCTGGAATACATGGCCTCACTTGCCAACGGGGATGCCAGGGGGGCGCTCAATTGCCTTGAAATGGCCGTTTTAACCACTCCCCCCGGTGAGGACGGTGTTCGCCGGATATCCCTGGAGGTTGTCAGGGAGGCCTGCGGGGCCAGGGCCTTGAAGTATAACCGCGAGGACGAGCATTACAATGTGATATCCGCCTTTATAAAAAGCATGCGCGGGTCCGATCCCCATGCCGTGCTTTACTGGCTGGCACGCCTTATATATGCCGGTGAGGATCCGGGCTTTATCTGCCGGAGGATAATGATTCACGCGGCCGAGGATGTGGGCATTGCCGACCCCAGGGCGCTGCTGGTGGCTGTAGCGGCGGCCCAGGCTGTGGAGAGGGTGGGGATGCCCGAGGGAAGAATAATCATGGCCGAGGCGGCCCTTTATATTGCCCTGGCTCCCAAAAGCAATTCGGTGGTGGCCGGGATTGACGCGGCTATGAAGGCGGTTGAGGAAGGTGTTTCGGGAGCGGTGCCCCCTCATCTGAGGGGTTCGGGCAGCAGGGCCGCGGACGGACTTTCCGGGGAGGAAACCGGGGAATACCGGTATCCCCATGACTATAAGGGGCACTATGTGGAGCAGCAGTATTTGCCGGACAACCTGGTGGGGGAGGAATTTTACCGCCCCTCGGACAGCGGAGAAGAAAAGGCGGTGCAGGCACTTCTCAACAGCCTGAAAAATATGAAAATTTAATCCTTACCAAAAAGGTCGGATTTAATATTGACTGTGGAATCGGGGCATGTTAATATAATCCCGAGCAAAACAGTATGGATTAAAGGGGGCGGGGGATTGCGTCTTTCAACCAGGGGGCATTACGGCCTCAAGGCCATGTTTGACCTGGCCAAACACTACGGAGCCGGCCCCATACCTTTGAAAAGTGTGGCTGAAAGGCAGAATATATCGGAGCACTACCTGGAACAGCTCATAGCCGTGCTTCGGAAATCCGGTCTGGTCCGGAGCGTCCGGGGCGCCCAGGGAGGGTATATTTTGGCCAGGAGTCCGGATAAAATTGTTGTGGGTGATATTATCCGGGTTCTGGAGGGGCCCATAGCCCCGGTGGAGTGTGTAAGCGAGCTGAGAGAGGTGGAGTGCGACCAGGCCGATTGCTGTATCACCAGGACGGTGTGGGAAAAGGTCCGGGACAGTATAGTGCAGGTTCTTGACTCCATCACCCTGGAAGATATGTGCAAAGATGAGGAGAAAAACAGGCAGGCCAGGCTGTAAGCCGCCGGCCGGGGGCAGGCGGGACTTTCAACAGCATTAATCAGTGTTTGAAAACCCTACATGACAGGAGGAAATAATGTGAGAAAGGTTTATTTCGACCACAGCGCCACCACGCCGGTGCGTCCGGAGGTGGCGGACATCATGTACGAATACCTGAAGGGCAATTTCGGCAACCCCACCAGTTTGCACTCCTTCGGCCGGGAGGCCAGGAAGGGTGTTGAGGAGGCGAGGGAAAAGGTGGCCGCCGCCATTGGGGCCGCGCCCAACGAGATAGTATTTACCAGCGGGGGGACCGAGTCCGACAACATGGCCATCCATGGCGTGGCCTACTCCAACAGGAACAAGGGAAACCACATTATAACAACGGCGGTGGAGCACCATGCCGTGATCAACACGGTAAAGGCGCTGGGCAAGGAAGGATTCACCATAACCGTACTTCCTGTGGACAAGTACGGCATGGTCAGCGTGGAGGACGTGGCCGCCGCCATTACGGACAAGACCATCCTTGTGACCATAATGCACGCCAACAACGAGGTGGGCACCCTCATGCCCATCAAGGAAATAGGCGAGCTTACCCGTTCAAAGGGGATAATATTCCACGCCGACGCGGTGCAGAGTTTCGGTAAAATACCGGTGGACGTAAATGAGCTGGGTGTGGACCTGCTCTCCATATCCGGCCATAAAATATACGGCCCCAAGGGAATAGGTGCCCTGTACATCAGGAAGGGAACCCGCTGGCGCCAGACCCTTTTCCACGGCGGTGCCCAGGAGCGCCTGCGCAGGGCCGGCACCGAGAATGTGCCGGGCATCGTAGGCCTGGGGTTGGCGGCGGAAATGGCCGTTCGGAACATGGACCGGGAGAACGAATATCTGGTGGGGCTGAGGGATAATTTAATCAGCAGGGTGACTACGGAGATAAGCAACGTAAAGCTTACCGGACACCCCACCCGCAGGCTTCCCAACCACGCCAGCTTTACCTTCGACTTTATCGAGGGCGAGTCAATGCTGTTGAGCCTTGATATGAAGGGGATAGCCGCTTCCAGCGGATCGGCCTGCACCTCGGGGTCGCTGGAGCCGTCCCACGTTCTGCTGGCCATGGGCATACCCCATGAAACCGCCCACGGGTCCATCAGGATTACCCTGGGCATTGACAACAAGCCGGAGGATATAGATTATTTCATGGAAGTCATGCCACCGATTGTTGAAAGGCTGAGGGCCATGTCGCCCATTGATCAGGAAAGTGAATTTGCCATGAATTCGGACTGCGCCGCCTGCAAGGTCAGCAGCTCGTGCAGCAGGGTGTAAACAGCGGAGAAAAGCGCAATTAAAGCGCCTGGGGGATAAATATCCGGGAAATATATGACGGGAGGCTGGTTGACAGGTGTATACCGAAAAAGTTATGGACCACTTTGAAAATCCGAGAAACGTCGGGGAAATACCTGATGCCGACGGTGTGGGTCAGGTGGGCAACCCGACCTGCGGGGACATAATGAAGATATACATTAAGGTGCAGGGCGACGTTATTGAGGACGTCAAATTCAAGACCTTCGGCTGCGGCGCGGCTATTGCCACCAGCAGCATGGTCACCGAAATGGTGAAGGGTAAAACCCTGGACGAGGCCCTGAAGGTAAGCAACAAGGCGGTGGCAGAGGCCCTGGGAGGGCTTCCCGCCCAGAAGATGCACTGCTCCAACTTGGCTGCAGATGCCCTTCACGCCGCCATTCAGGACTACAAGTCCAAGCAGGAAAAGAAATAATAAAGGCGCGGGTGGATTGATTTGTCCGGAAAAAAAACGGTTGTTGTGGCCATGAGCGGCGGTGTTGACAGTTCGGTTACCGCCGCCCTTTTGCTTGAAAAGGGGTTTGATGTGATAGGGGTCACCATGCAGATATGGGATCCCGCCGTCACCGAGGTGGGGGGCGACCATGTGGGGTGCTGTTCCCTGGCCGCTGTGGACGATGCCGGGAGGGTGGCCCGCCTGCTGGGGATCCCCTATTACGTTATGAATTTCCGGGGTGTTTTCGAGGAAAAGGTAATAGACTATTTTGTCCGGGAGTACCTGGGGGGCAGGACACCGAACCCCTGTATAGCCTGCAACAGGCATATTAAATTTGACTCCTTCCTGAGAAAGGCGCTGGCCCTGGGGGCGGACTACATAGCCACCGGACACTATGCCAGGATATACCGGGACCGGGAGACCGGCAGGTACTGCCTGAGGAGGGCGGAGGACAGGAAAAAGGACCAGACCTATGTGCTGTACAACCTTACCCAGGAGCAGATTTCCCGCACATTGATGCCGCTGGGCGACTACACCAAGGACCAGGTGCGCAGGATGGCGGCCGGGATGGGACTTCCCACCGCTGAAAAAAAGGAAAGCCAGGAGATCTGCTTCGTGGCGGATGACGACTACGGCGGCTTTATTTCCGGTCGGGCGGGAATTAAGATAGAACCCGGGCCTTTCCTGGACCGGCAGGGGAAGTTGCTGGGGACGCACAGGGGAATACCCTTTTATACCATTGGTCAGCGCAAGGGCCTGGGTATTGCGCTGGGGCGCAGGATGTACGTGGTTGAGATAGATGTGCAGCGCAACGCTGTGGTTCTGGGCGATGTGGAGGACCTTCTTTCCCCCGGCCTGGTGGCCCGGGACAATAATTTTATTTCCATCGAGCGCCTTGAAGGGCCTATGCGGGTGGAGGCCCAGATACGCTATAATGCCAGGCCTGAGCCGGCGGTCATTCACCCCCTGGAAAACGGAGGGGTGAAGGTGCTTTTTGACCGTCCCCAGAAGGCGGTGACGCCCGGGCAGTCGGTGGTTTACTACCGGGGAGACACTGTGGTGGGCGGGGGCGAGATACATTGTCCCGACAGGTAAATTTCATCAACCTGGATGAAATAAAGGCCAAGCTGGAGGTCAACTTCGGCAAAAGCCGGTAGTAATTGGAACCCATAATTATTAATTTACAGTATTATTGACAGAAGACAGTTTTACCAAGGCCGCCTGACGGGGCGGCTTTGTGTGTTCGCCCGGCATGTTTGCCGAGCCGATGGGTTGAAAGAAATCCTGTCACCTAACCAGCGGGAAGACAACCCGTAAGCAAGGGCGTCACTGGCAACGGTGGGGTCTGAAGGAAGCCGAAGGAGGAACTTGGAACATAGCGCAGCGAACCGGTGTTGGAATACCCACCGTAAAAGACCGGGTAGTTCAACAGGCACTCTTGAACATTTTGCAACCCATCTTTGAACCCGACTTTCATCCTTCAAGCTATGGATACAGGCCGGGACACTCCTGCCACCAGGCAGTGGCCAAAGCAGAGAGATTCATGAATAAATACGGATATAGAACATGTAGTGGACATGGATCTCTCCAAATGTTTTGACCTGTTGGACCATGAACTGATTCTGGAAGGAGTCAACCGGAAAAGGCTATTTCCCATTAAAAAGTCGAGTTGTGACAAATAGTGATGAAATTTTTTGGGAGGAATAAGGTAAAATATATCTAAATTATAGTTTCTTAACTCGAGAGTATATCAAGAAGCAGGAAGGAGTGGCGGATCTCATTTAAGATAAGACAAATTAATAACCCCTTTAAGTTAACAGGCAAATGTGTTGGTGAAACCGCACCTTAAGGCGCAGCAGGTATCATGTCCTTATAGGGCTGAAATCAAAGCACCCGTGGAACGTGTGGCCCCGTGATTTTACTGGGATTTTCTGTTAAATATTTTCGGTCTGCGAAGGTTGAGTATAAAATATAAAATCGTTTTGCTGAGTAAGGTGAAAAAAATTTTATTGCGGGAGGGAGTTAATTTGCCTTGCGAACACAGCAATAATGAGGCTAGTTGGAAAATATCAAAGTTGATTGTTGTATTTTCTTTATGGGTTAAACGTGACGTCGGAGCAACCGGCAAATTCACCACATCTATTCGCTATACAAAACGACAGCATGACCTATACAAGCGACAATCGTCTTGCCACATTTAACGGACAGTCTGTTATATATGATGCAGACGGCAATATGACCACCGGGCCTCTGGCGGGAACCATGAGTAACTTTACTTACGATGCCCGCAATCGTTTGATCAGCGCAGGAAGCACAAGCTATCAGTATGACGCTGAGAATAACCGGATTAGCGTTGCGGATAGTGTTTATAAAACGCAATCTCACTTTGTTGTTAACCCAAATGCTCTATTGAGCCAAGTGCTTATCCAGACCGATAGCAGTAATAATCAGACCTTTTATATTTACGGGTTAGGTCTGATTGGTCAGGAGGGACCCGGTGGAGCATATTATAGTTATCACTTTGACAGACGGGGCAGTACTATTGCTTTGACCGATGCAACCGGGAATGTAACTGACACGTTCCAGTACGATCCATATGGTAAAATGGTTAATCATATAGGAACAACTTTTATTCCTTTCATGTATAACGGACGTGACGGGGTTATGAGTGATGCTAACGGTTTGTACTATATGAGAGCGCGTTATTATAACCCAGAAATAAGGCGTTTTATAAATCAGGATATATATTTAGGAAAAATTTTAGAAGGGCAAGGTCTAAATCGTTATGCTTATATTGAAGGAAACCCGATAAATGGAATTGATCCATTAGGGTTATGGTTTGGCGTAGATGATTTCGTGGCTTCAGGTTTAGGTGGACTTGGTGGTGTTGTTTCGCAATACATTGGTGACGTAGTTGCCAATGTATCGGAAAACGGTTTAAGTTGGAGTGACCTAAAACCGAGAAGTTCTTGGGAGGATTATACTGGTTCATTTATTGGAGGCGCAGCAGGCGGTGAAACACTGCTATATACGGCAAATCCTTTGGCAGCTGGTCTTGTTTCTGGAGCAACTTCAAATGCAGCTACTCAAGGGCTTAAAATGATATCCGGGAAACAAGAAAATTTTGAGGTGGGAGAATTAATAAAAGATACCGCAATTAGTGGGGTCGTCGGAAAATTCGGAGGAGAATTGAAAATGACAGGTATTATAAGTGGTAGAGGCAGTTATAAAGCTATTTTCAAAGGTACTTTAAACAAATATCAAAATAACAAAATTAAAAATGTTTCTATTAAAACCACGGCAAAAGGTGGTTTTGCATATGGGATGGAATCATTTGCAGGATCGTTAGAAGAACGTGGAGTTAAAATTATATATGATACTGCAGATAATATCAGAAATATTATATCAAATAATGATAGCAGCAATGAAGCGTATAATTCTGGTGTTAAGTAGAGGATTGATGTCGAATGAATAAATTTCTAATTGTCTTCTTGTTCTTCACCTTTTTTTCTCTTGTAAGTTTCTTTTACTTAGGTGGGAAAAACTATCAAGTAATAAAAGGAGGTAAGGCTGCTTATTGGCCGAAAGAAAAACAAATATTACTTTCAAACATAATAAAGCTTGCGTTTAAATTTTTAGCTATAGCCACAATGTTCTTAGTTGTAATTCCAATGGCAATGGATATTCCAATATTATTAAATAAAGATTTTAATGTCATTGAAGGTTATCCTTCACGTGTTTCGCAAACATCTTTTGGCATGTGGTATTTAAGGCAGAGTGTTGAAATTAAAGATGTTTCAATATCTTTATATTTTAATGCTCCAATAAGGAAAGATAGAATATATAAGATCTATTATCTCCCAAGAAGTAAATATGGAGTAGAGGTAAAACAAGAATAACTATATGGAGGTAGATTATGACTAAAATTTATCTAAAGATAGTAGCCATAATGCTGACTTTTCTATTCATATCTTTACCAGCTTATGCTGCTAATTATACCTATGACAACCTGAACCGCCTGAATTCAGTAACTTATGAAAACGGCCAAAAGATTACTTACACTTATGATGCTGCTGGAAACTTGCTCACCGTAACATCAACCGGTTCAATACTAGATACAACACCTCCCATATGGCCAAATGGAAGTGCACTAACGGCCACCAACGTGGTTCAAACCAGTCTAACGCTTAATTGGACACCTGCCATTGATAATGTAGGGATTAGCGGATACCAGTTGTACCAGGGTGCTGCTCTTTTGACAACTGTGGCAGGAAACATATACAGTTACAATGTAACCGGTCTTAATTCAAGCACGGCGTACACTTTCAAGGTTGAGGCCGGCGATGCCGCAGACAATTGGAGTAATACCGGACCATCCGTAAACGTGTTGACACTAGCAGTCTGTCTATGAATTAAATTTGGGGTCAGACATAAATTTCCTTTTCATGAACCCATTTGCACACAATTTATTGAAGAAAATAAAATAAGAGTCCTCACCGCCCTATATTTGGACGGGAAGT
>JBMOPF010000092.1:0-22983 GCA_049325075.1 Bacillota bacterium
CTCGGGCTTTTGGCGGCGTCCTGCCGCCAAATCGTCAGTCCGTAAGGTTCCGTTGCCAAGAGCCAGATAAAAACCTCCGGAACATTCGCTCGATGCAAAAACATCCCCCTCGTGCATTGTCGATTATGATGTCTTAGGTGTTTCCATGATGCGAAAGTTGTGTTACCGTTATTAATACTTGGAAAGGTACTCTTCCACTTCCCAGGCGTGAACCTGGACACGGAAGGAATCCCACTCTTTTTCTTTGGCGGCGACAAATTTTTCATAGATGTGGTCACCGAGGGCTGACTTGATGACTTCGTCGGCCGCCAGTTCCCGCAGGGCTTCCTGGAGGCTTCCCGGCAGGCTGTCGATACCCAGTTCCCGGCGTTCCGCCTCGTTCATATGGTAGATATTGCGGTCACAGGGCGGAAGCGGCTGGATTTTGTTTTTAATCCCGTCGAGTCCCGCATACAGAGTGGCGGCAATAGCCAGATAAGGATTGCAGGAGGGGTCCGGGTTCCTGAGCTCAATCCTGGTGGACATACCGCGCTTGGCCGGCACCCTGATCAGAGGGCTGCGGTTGCGGCCGGACCAGGCAATATATACCGGGGCCTCGTAGCCGGGAACAAGGCGCTTGTATGAATTGACAGTGGGGTTGGTAATTGCCGCGAAGGCCCTGGCGTGTTTCATCAGGCCGCCAATGTAGTACTTGGCAATATCGCTGAGCCCATCTGGACTGGCCGCATCATAAAAAGCGTTTTTGTTACCCTCAAACAGCGACTGATGGCAGTGCATGCCGCTTCCGTTTATGCCAAAGATGGGCTTTGGCATAAAGGTGGCATGCAGGCCGTGACGCTGGGCAATAGTCCGGACAACAAACTTGAAGGTGACAATCTTGTCGGCGACATCAAGGGCATCGGAGTACTGGAAATCAATTTCATGTTGTCCCGGCGCCACTTCATGGTGAGAGGCCTCAATGTCAAAGCCCATTTCCTCCAGGGTCAAAACCATGGACCGCCGGGCATTTTCCCCCATGTCAACGGGTGTCAGGTCAAAATATCCGGCGTTGTCGTGGGTCTTCAGTGTGGGCTGTCCGTTTTCATCCACCTGGAAGAGGAAAAATTCGGCCTCCGGGCCAACCTTCATGATGTAGCCCATATCTGCGGCCTCAGCCAAAGCCTTTTTCAGGACGTTGCGGGGGCATCCCGCAAAGGGTGTGCCGTCCGGATTGTACACATCACAAATCAGTCGGGCAACGGCGCCTTCCCTGGGCCTCCAGGGGAACACCACAAAGGTGGACGGGTCCGGCCTCAGGTACATATCTGATTCTTCAATGCGAACGAATCCCTCAATGGATGATCCGTCAAACATCAACTCTCCGTCAAGGGCTTTTTCCAGCTGTTCCACCGTGATGGCCACGTTTTTCAATACTCCCAGTATGTCGGTAAACTGAAGGCGTATAAATTTCACCTGCGCCTCTCTGGCCTTGGCCAGAATCTCATTCTTGACTTCCTTTTCCATTTAAGAATTACCACCTTTCCTGTTTAACAATATTTTTATATATAAAAAGAAAACGCCCCCAACAGGTGTGTTCCTGAACACACCCTGCAGGGGGCACCCTTGCCCTCTTACGGCACACCGTTAAGCCGTTCTGATATTCCATTAAAAGCCTTTATCACTCTTTGAGGTTCTGGGCCAGTATTACCGCCTCCGCCACCTGGCGCATCGATATGCGCTTGTTCATGCTCTGTTTCTGCATCCTTCTGAAAGCCTCGGCCTCCGTCAACCCCATTGTCTCCATCAGAATACCCTTCGCTTTTTCCAGGAGCTTCCTTGTTTCCAGCATTTCTTTCAGTTCCTTGAGCTTGCCCTCCAGTTTTATTATCTCCCCATAGTTGGCCAGAGCCAGCTCAATGGCCGGCAATATGCTTATCTCATCCACCGGCTTAACCAGCAGGGCCGAAACCCGGGCCTCCCTGGCTTTCTCAACCAATGCCTGGGAGTATGTTGAAGAAAGTACAACTGTCGGGGCCAGTTTATCTTCATGAACTATTTTAGCCACCTCAAAACCGTCCATGCCGGGAATTGACGCATCCAGTATAACCAGATCGGGCTGACGGGTCCTGACCATCTTCAGGGCATTGAGCCCGTCCCCGGTTTCGCCCACTACCCAGTAACCCAGTTTTGTAAGTATTGACTTCAGATTTTTTCTCCCGGTGGGGTCACTATCCACCAGTACAATCCTATGATCGGCCATGGAAACTGCCCCCATATCGTGTACTTAAAAAGTATTTGCCATTATGCCAGAACAATAGACCGGTTAAAGTGGTTTTTCCTGGATATGCCTCAATTCACATTTTACCACAAGAAAAGGCCCTCAGCAGGAAACAAGACCTGAGAGGGCACCTTTGCCTTTATTTAGATACACCCTTGTATCTACGCTATCCTTTTTAGCAACTTAATTATAACCTCACATATACTCTAAGACAATAGGCAATTTATAACTAACCTAATATTTGTTCCACCTCGTCGGCGTCTGCGTCCATGACATACTTGATGCCGGTGATTTCCGCAGCCTCCCTGGTCAGTGCAACAAGGTCATCACGGGTGAGATACTGCAGGCCGAACTTGCGGGCGCCGCACATGAACTGGCGCAGTCCCTGGGCCAGACGCTCGAAGTATGAATACACGCCAATTGCGCCCACGGGCAGTTTGCTGAATGCGTCGGCGCCAAGCTTTTCTTTCAGCTCGCTGGCCGCAACAAATACCTGTTCCAGAGTCTCGCCATATTTTTTGTATTCGTTGGGCACCTTGCCGCTTTTTATTGCCTCGCCCACAGTCTTGCCCACCATGGCGGCGGACAGGGCGGAGCGGGCCATGCCGATGCACTTGATATGGGGAGCTCCCATGGCTAAACCCTTGAACATATGGTCCTCCAGGGCAAAGCCCCCGGCAATCGCAACCGGCGGTATATAAGCGCCCTTGGCGGCCAGTTTGTCGAGGTATTGAACCAGCAGCGCCTGGATATAAAGAGTCGGTATTCCCCACTCATTCATCATTCTCCAAGGGCTCATACCGGTGCCGCCGCCTGCGCCGTCCACTGTAAGCAGGTCCAGTTTGGCGTCTGACGCATACTTGACAGCCCTGGCCAGGTCCGCGGGGCGATACGCTCCGGTCTTGAGGAAAACGTATTTGGCGCCGCACTTGCGCAGTTCCTCAACCCTGCCCATGAAGGACTCGTACTCCACCATGCCGATGCGGGAATGGCGTTCGAATTCAGTAAAGGCGCCGGCCTTGTACGCTTCCTGGACCTTCGGGTCCTCGGGATTGGGCAGCACGATGTATCCCCTGGACTTGAGCTGCAGCGCACGCTCCAGGGTATTCAGCTTGACTTCACCGCCAATATCCTTGGCGCCCTGGCCCCACTTCAGTTCCACAGCGTCAACGCCGAGCTTTTCAATGGCATACTCCTGCACTCCCAGGGTGGTGTCCTCAACATTGGCCTGTACGGCGATAAAGCCTTTGCCGTTGTACCAGTTCTGGAAATCCTTCACCCTCCTGGAAAGGTTGGGGGAGTTCACGACTTTGCCGTTCTTTATTTCAACATCCGGGTCCATGGCGCAGACGTTTTCACCAATGGCAATGCCGCAGCCGGAAATAGCAACACCGGCAGCCAGGTGATCCCAGTTATTGGCGGAAACATTGGTGGAGCCCATGGCAGCCACCACAATGGGAAGGTCCAGCTTAATATCGCCCTTTGAGCCCACAGTGGTGCTGAGGTCAACAGCGGGGAAAATGGCCTTTTCCGGGTCGGGCTCTATACCGATGGCGCCCACGGCTGTTCCCATAATATTAAAATGTGAGTAATCAACCGGATAGTCTTTTTCCGAGGCGGCGGTAATCTTTCCGAAAGGCTGCGGATAAAGAACTTCCTTGGCGCGAACAGCTGATTTTCCCACCTCGCACAGTCCGGTGCAGCCGTCCAAACAGGTTACACACATCCCGCTGAAGGGGCATTTGCTGTCCCCGGTGCGGGTCTTGGTCATGGTAGCCGCTGTGGCGTTAATTCCTTTGCTGTAACTCATTTAAATCCATCCTCCCAATAATATAAAATGATTTCCGGGGCCGGCCGTAAACGACTGTCCACCCCTTTCTCTTTATGGATTCTTTTTTAGAATCCAGTACCCCGTTTTTCCTTTAAACATTCCCCCCTGCATGGAATTTTTTCAACATAGCTACTTTGGCTATAAATAAATTGACAGTCCTGAAGGTTTAATAATTGGTCAGGTACTGATCAATCTCCCATTTGTGGACCGTGGACTGGTATCTCTCCCACTCATCCTCGCCCAATTCGTTGAAACGCCTGTATATTGTCTCCCCCAGGGAGTCCCGGATGACCTGATCTCCGGCCAGTTCCAGGAGAGCGGCTTCCAGGTTGCGCGGCAGGCCCGACTTGCGCACCAAATCTCTCATGTTCCCGGCTATGTCCGCTGTTTCATCCAGCGGTTCCGGCGCCACAAGCTTCCTTTCAAGGCCGTTCAGCCCGGCCGCAAGGCAGGCCGCCAGGGCAAGGTAAGGATTGCTGGACGGGTCCGGGCTCCTCAGCACAATCCTTGTTCCCTCTCCCACCTCGGCCGGAATCCTGACCATGGTATTCCTGTTCCGGCGGGACCAGGCTGAAAGGGCCGGCGCCAGATCACCGGCGGCCAGCCTCTTGTAGCTGTTGACCGTGGGATTGGCCAGAGCGGTGACAGCCCCTGCGTGCGCCAGTATTCCCCCTATATAACTGACGGCAGCGTCACTGAGCCCGTATTTTTTACCCGCCCCATCAAAGATGTTATTGCCATCCTTCCAGAGAGACAGGTGGAGGCTCATGCCGGACCCGTTGCACCCCCCCAGGGGACGGGGCATAAAAGACGCATGGAGTCCGTGCCGCTGGGCAATGGTCCTGACCACGAACTTGAAAGTGACTATATTATCGGCCATGGCCAGGGCGGTATCCTCTTTAAGAAAAATTTCATGCTGCCCGGGCCCCACCTGGTGAAAAGAGGTGGCCACATCAAAACCCATCTCCTGCAGAGTCAGCACCATGTCCCTTCTGGCGTTTTCCCCCCTGTCCACCGGGGTAAGGTCGCAGTATCCGGCCAGATCATGGGTATGTACCACCGGCCGCCCCTGGTCATCGACATGAAAAAGGTAAAACTCGATTCCGGCGGCCACCCTGACATCAATGTCAGCGCTGTTATACCGGCCCAGGACTCTTTTCAGCGCCCCCCGGGGGCAGCCCTCAAAGGCCGCTCCATCCGGCCTTGCAACATCACAGATCAGCCTGGCCACCGCCCCCTCCCTCGGCCTCCATGGAAACACCACAAAGGTGGCCGGGTCGGGAACCAGGCATATGTCCGCCTCCCTGTTTCCCACAAAACCTTCCACGGCGGAGCTGTCAAACATTATTCTCCCGGCCAGGGCCTGTTGGAGCTCTTCAACGGTAACCGCAATATTTTTAAGAAAGCCCGGGATACTTGTAAACTGCAGCCTTATAAATTTTACATTCTGCTCATTCACCCTATCCAGAATGTCTTCAGCGGTATATAATCTCACCGGCCATATACCTCCCTCAAAAAGAAAAAGCCCTATACAGGCTTCCCCGGGGGAAACCTGTACAGGACTTCTTTGCCCTGAAAAATCATATCACATATTAGTATAATTTCAGTTCCGCCAAAAATCAATAATTACTTTAAAAAGGAAAAATTTCTTTTTCTTTATACATTCAAGGATACATTTATATTTTGCCGGAATGCCTCTGGTAGTACACCAGGACATCCCTGGCCACCCTGGCTATGGGAATACACTTGTCCATGCTTATCTTTTGCAGGTACTTGTGCGCCTCTTTTTCGGATATTTTTTTTCTGTCCATAAGAACCCCTTTGGCCCTTTCCACCAACTTCCTGTTTTCCAGTTCACGGCGAATCTCATTTATTTCCTTTTCCAAGCTCCGGGCCCTGTCAAAATTGGCCAGAGCCGACTCTATCACCGGCTGCACCATCATATCATGAAGAGGCTTCAACAGTATCCCGTATACCCCCGGAAGGCGGACAATTTCACCAATCTCGCTCTGCAGATGGGAAACAATGGCCACCACCGGCGCCACCCGGTGGTCATCAATAATGCCAATCAGGTCAATGCCCTCACTCCCGGGAATTCTCGGGTCCATAACCACTACGTGGGGATCGGCCTGAAAAACCATTTGCAGCATGCTTCTCGCATCAGCGGCCTCCCCCACCACAAAGTAGTCAGCGTGCCGGAAGGCCTCCCTGAGGCTCCGCCTGTAGGCGGCATCCGCATCTGCAATTACTATCCGGGTTCCATACATTCCAGCACCTCATAGTTCTGGTTGATATAAGACTAATTTTAACACTTAGCCGGGGAAAAAACATATAAAAGCCTTAATCTTTTCTGATTAGCTGTCAAATTTTTCAAAACGATTTGAAAGGAAAGCGGGAACCGGCGAATACAGTTTTTTCCGGGTGTTATAAAAATTGCCGCCATTAAGGCGGCAGAACTATAAATTAAATTCATATTTCAGAAAGCCAATATATCATCCTCTGGGCAGTTTAACGTCATACCCGGGACCCTGCCGGGCACCCTCCCTTACAGTGCGTTACCGGACGGAGCATCCGGCGTTTTCCCATCATACCGGTCCACCTCCCGCAGGTATTATTATCAAAGGGACGTGGTGTATGATTATGCGGAAATTACGAAAAAATGACTTCCATTTTAAAAGGCGGCTTCAATACAAAGGCGCTGCACCCGCCCGGTTTGCTTTCTGCCGCAAGGCATACCGGCAGTTAATGGAACCCCGGCCCGTTAACACTACACAGTGCGGCAGCATAGATTAATAAGTGCCCATAATACAAAGGAGGCGAAAGCATGAAAAAAGGAAAACTTAAAAAGTACTTCCCGGGCGGAAACACAAGCAAAGGTTTCCATTCATTTTACGATTACATCATTGAAACCGATGCCAACAGGATTTTTGTTATTAAAGGCGGGCCGGGGGTAGGCAAGTCCACATTTATGCGAAAAATAGGAGAAGCAATGCTTGAAAGGGGCTATGATGTCGAGTATCACTGTTGTTCCTCTGACAACGGATCCCTTGACGGCGTGGTAATACCTTCAATCAAAGTAGCCCTTCTTGACGGAACCAGTCCCCATGTGGTTGATCCCCGCAATCCCGGGGCCGTTGATGAAATTATACACCTTGGGGATCACTGGAACGCAAAGGGCCTGGCAGGAAACAAACAGGAGATTCTATGCAGCAACCGGGAGGTTGGAAGACTTTTCCGAAGGGCATACGGTTATCTGGCCGGCGCCAAAATATTCCTGGACCAGGTTGAATCATATTACCAGGACACAGGGGCCCTGGATGTGGGGGCATTGGATAAACTTTGCCTCAATTTAACGCATGACATATTTGAAGGTAAAAACCGCCAGACGGATAAACCAAAAGCACGGCACCTCTTCATAACCGCAATAACTCCCGACGGGCCTGTAAGCCACCTGAACACTGTGGTGGATGACCTGAGCAAAAGATATATAATAACCGGTGATGACGGAACCGGCAAAACAACTCTTATCAGAAGACTGGCAGACGCCGCCATGATGAGAGGATTTGATATAGAGGCATATCACTGTGCCCTTACCCCGGAGAATATAGACCATCTGGTTATTCCCGCCCTGGACATTGCAATAATCAATTCAGTGGAACCCCACTTCTATAAGCCGCAAAACGGGGATGAAGTTATTGACACTATGCAGTTTATCAACCCCGCCCTCGACTCCCGGTACCTTGCTGAAAAAACTACCGCCAGGGAAATGTACAGGCGAAGCATGGAGTTGGCTATCGAGTTTATTAACAAGGCCAAAGCAGAACATGATCGTATGGAAACCTTCTATGTTCCCTTCATGAACTTTGATGAGATAAATTCCAGAAGGGAAAAAACCCTGGCCAGGATATTGGAAATGTGCGGTGCCTGCTAGGCTCGTCACCTTACGGACTGCCGACCGCCCTCGAAAGTCGCGTCCTGCTCCTCCCGGGCTTTTGGCGGCATCTCTGCCGCCAAATCGCCAGTCCGTAAGATTCCGTTGCCAATAGCCGGATAAAAACCTCCGGAACATTCGCCCGATGCAAAAATATCCCCTTCGTAATTGTCGATTATGATGTCTTAAGTGTTCCCCCGATGCAAAAGTTGTGCAATATAACTTCAATAAGATGCCTGAATAGCAATCCAATTTAAGATAAAAGAAAAGACTCATTATTCCACTGCAATACACAAGGATTGTTTTATCCCTTTATTTTTAAAATAAACACATAATTCAATCTATACTTATAAAAAATCAGCATAGCCACAAACCTCGAAGCAAACTGATAATTTTAAATTCAGTTATGAGCATAGGCGTTATTCAACATTTTTTTAGAAGGATTTTTTATAAAACTGTAGAAGTTTAATTGGTAGGACGTATGTTACATCAAAAAGGGAGAGGTTTCTCTAATGAAAGAAAACAGCGACATAACAGATCGGATTGAAAGTCTGTGTCAGGCCGCTGATAAAATGATTGCCTGCGGTCTATGGATATGCAACCACAGGGGTGAGGTGGAATATCTCAATGCCTCATTGCTGGACATGCTGGGATTGTCACTGGATGAGTGTGTCAGGTTGGGGTTGACGAATAATGATTCATACCGCAGCGAATCAAATAGTTATCTCATTAATTGCAATATTTGCCCGGACAAACTGAAGCACATGGATAGTGCAAGAGAAACCTCGGGAATATATAATACAATAAAAAGCCGGGGCATACCGATCAGGGACGCCCGCGGGGATATCACCGTCTGGGTAGGGACCTGCCTGGAAGCAACAGAATTAAACAATCTAAAATCAGAGCTGAGAAATTGCCGTGACAAAATAATTGAAACCACGAAACAACTGAAAGAATTTCAACTATATAATGAAAGATTATCAATAGCCAATGATCGCCTTGCCTCATTTAACATGGAGCTAACCACGGCCAATGGCAAATTGTCCGCCAGCAACACCAAACTCATGGCAACCATTGAAAAGTTAAGGACCGACAACTATCTCAATATGCAGAATATTGACAGACTTAGTGTAACCGATGAGATGTTCCATTCCATTTTTGAAAATAGCCTTGACGGTATTATCTTTGGTTATCCCGACGGCACCATTGTCACAGCCAACCCTGCAGCCTGTAATTTGTTTGACAGGACTTTGGAGGAATTGCAAGAGGTAGGCATAACCGGCATTGTTGATCTGTGTGATCCGGAATCAAATAATCTTTTATTTGAATTCGATTATGACAATGGCTTTAATAATGAAATAACCCTTGTCAGAAAGGATGGTTCCAAATTCCCCGGAAAGGTTGCCTGTAATCTTTATAAGGGTAAAGACGGCCGTACTTTATCATGCTTTATTATTCATGACCTAACACAGCTGAAAATGAAAGAAAAGGAAATAGATAATTCAAAGGGCCAAAAAAACAACATTAAGGCTCTGAGCATGTCGGAGAAAAGGTTTTCAAAGATATTCGAGGCAAATCCCGCGGCAATGTGCATAAGAAGGCTTTGTGACGGCCGTTTTGTGTGCGTCAATAAAGGCTTTGAAAAGATGACGGGGTATACCCGCGATGAGGCTGTTAATAGTGTTTTCAGTCAACTTTTTCCCGGGCTGGACCCGGCTCATGAAAATGCCGCGCTGGAAAGAATCAAAAGAGACGGCATGACAAACAATATGGAGCTAAAACTTCAGAGGAAAACAGGTGATCAGATTGACATCCTTTTTTCAGCGGAAACCATAAATTTTAACGGTGATGAATTCCTGCTTGCCACCGCCATAGACATTACTGAAAAGAAAAGGCTGGAAGAGGAACTGGTCCGACTGGACCGCCTGAACCTTTTGGGTCACCTGGCCGCCAGCATTGGACACGAAATAAGGAACCCGCTTACCACCGTCCGTGGCTTCTTACAGCTTTTCAGGGCAAAATCGGGCCACAATGACGATAATATCCATTTTGACCTTATGATTGAAGAGTTGGACAGGGCAAATTCAATAATAACGGATTTTCTCTCCATTGCCAAAAACAAGCCTGACAATCTGGTCAGAAAAAATATCAACGCCATCATTGAGACCCTTTTACCACTGATTACCTCCGACGCGATGAATTCCGGCATGAATTTTTCTACTCAATTGAATGATGTTCCTGACGTATTATTAAATGAAAATGAAATTCGCCAACTGATACTGAATCTGGTCCGCAATGGGCTGGAAGCGATGGATGAGGGCGGAAACCTTACCATAAAGACATTCATGGACGATGACGGCGCGGTGGTTCTGTCTGTACGGGACCAGGGAAAGGGAATAACACCGGAAAATCAGAAAAAATTAGGCACCCCCTTTTTCACCACCAAGGACAAAGGAACGGGCCTGGGGTTGGCCACATCCTACAGCATAGCCGCCCGCAACAACGCAACTATTGATATTGAAACGGGTCCGGGGGGAACAACCTTCTTTGTGCGGTTCAGCAACATTTCAATTAAGAGCACTCCCCTAACACTGGTAAAAGAGCCGGCATTAAAATAGCCGGCTATTTCCCTCTGGACACAATATACTTTTTCATCAGTGGTATGAATTCATCAATAATTTCCTTCACTTCCCCCGGCATTGGCGCCTGTGTGTCAACCCTGACCTCACGGGCCTCTTTGTCAGGCAGCGGCTGTATCTGGCCCGGCCACATCTTTACCGAGTACCCCGTAAACATCGGCGGCATGTAAATCTCCTTTGGATCAATGTGATAGGCCGTATAATCCTGGGAGCTGAGCTGGGGCAGCACACTCCAGTTCACCTTTCCCAGCGCCGCCACCAATGACTCTGTTTCCGCCGGCTCCAGCACCCCACAGGCATCCTTTCGGGCCCCTTTGCTCTTATCGTACCAATTGCCTGCGGAGTCCACCAGCATTGAGTAGTAGTTATTTACGCCGCATTTATATGTAAATTCAACACACCAACTGCCGGGAAGCGGCTTTTCCGGCCCAAGGGACTCGGGTCCCGACCATTCCGGCCGCCGGCCGTCTCCCGACCCGGAAGTGGTTGGCGTCAAAAAGCTTATCCCCTTTTCTTTTTCTATCTGAACACATCCTGAAACCGCCATGCAAAGCAACACGGCAACAATCAGTATTCCGGTAAAGAACCGTGCCATTCTCACATCTCCTCTTGAAAATAGCGCTTGAGTTCCTTAGATGTTGATATATTCAATGACTGCCCCGGTTTTCCTTCACCCTTTATAAAAATCACGATATTTTAAACCTGAAGGGGTGCCTCAACAGAAAGTCCAAGATGTTCTGCCACGGCAAGGAAATGGACTTGGATCACATGTTTTACAAAATAGTGGAATAAGCATTTAAGCAGGCTGAGGCCCTTTGAACGGGCCTCAGCTTTTTTCGGCAGATTATAAAAATACTTATTTACCCTTGAATTCCGGGGGCCTCTTCTGAATAAAGGCCATGGCACCTTCCTTCATGTCTTCGCTGGAAAAGACCACTCCGGAGCCGGCCTGCTCTATCTTGATGCCCTCTTCAATAGAGGTGTTGAGCCCCTGGGTTACCGCCTTCAATATTTCCCTGATGGCCAGGGGTGCGCCCTTGGCCAGCTTTGCCGCCAGCGCCTTGGTTTCGGAAAGCACCTGATCCCCCGGAACCAGCCTGTTCACCAGCCCGTATTGCAAGGCCTCCTCAGCACTCAGGGGCTCGCCGGTAAGCATTACCTCCAGAGCCTTGGTCTTGCCTATCAGCCTCGGCAGGCGCTGGGTGCCGCCCCATCCGGGTATAATGCCCAGTTTGACTTCGGGCAGCCCAATCTTCGCCGAGGAAGACAGTATGCGAAGGTGACAGCTCATGGCCAACTCATTGCCGCCGCCGTAGGCACTTCCCTGCATGGCGGCCAGCACCGGCTTCGGATAGTTTTCAATCTTTGAAAAAACATCGTGCCCGTTGATAAACGGAAGGTCCGAATTGGGCGCCACAAACTCCTTGATGTCAGCTCCGCCGCTGAACAGCTTTTCCCCGGAACCTGTAATAACCAGCACCCGGATACTATCGTCCTCGAGGCACTGGTCAAGAAGATTGCTCAAATCCCAAAGCACCTGCTGACCCAGGGCGTTCGCCGGCGGGTTGTTGATGGTGGCCACCAGATACCCGTTTTCTTTTTCCAATAAAAGCTTTTTAAACTCCACTTCAATTCCTCCCTGTAAATAATATTTCTAAACTATTATAACAAATGAAGCGCCAACCGGCCCCCTTATTTTTACCAAAATCAGCAGCATTAATCAATAACCTTTGCAGTTGCCAAAAGGAACGGGCCGGCCCCTTCAATAAATTACAAACCGCCCCCTGGCAAGCTTTTGCAGGTGGGCCGCCGCTGACAGGGCGTCTTTGAACAAAGACTGCTCAAATCTTCTCAACTGGTATGGATTTATGTAATTGTCGGCCTCCCGGCCTTGCCTTATTTTTTTGCGGTTTTCCCGCATTCTCAGCATCATCATTATTTCAAAGGCATTGCTTATTAATTCGGCATCTTCTTCTGAAAAAATTCCTTTATCTTTTATGCATTTAATCCTTTCCAGGGTGGAAGTCTCACTGATTCCGTTTTTTACCGCAAACAGCCTGACGCAGTTTATTATGTGTCGGCATGCCTGTTTCATATTAATTCCGTTCTTTTGCGGCCCCGACCTTTCAGTGGCGAAACCTCCCCATATGGTCAGCGGCACCCGTATCCGGCTTTCCTCGTCCGCCAGATAATGGGCCGCCCTGACCGGCTTTGCAAAGAGTTCCAACACATATTTCCACAGTTCCCGCGCCAGGGCAAACGACCCGTATACCGGCCTGAAGTCAAGAAATGTGGACAGTGTGCCGGTATCCCCGGGATCAGCCCGGTTGGCCCTGATCTCAATATCTTTCTTCCACTGTCCCAGGGACCGGCGCCACTGGGCATTGGAAGCCATAATCCCTCCCCTGCAGCGGGCGAAGCCCGTCCGCACCAGTCCCTCCACCACCATCGGCCCCAGAATGCTGAAATACTTCTCACCTTCCCCGCCTTCATCCGCATGAATAATGGCATTATCCTGGTCGGTCCGCAGAGTTTGCTCCCTTCGCCCGGCGCTGCCCATGTTGATCCAGCAAAACTCCGATGGCGGCGGCCCATAGCCCTTGTTTTCCATCTCCTGCAGGCAGAAATCAATAACTCTGCAGGTCAGCCGGTCATGGAGTTCGGTAATAATTTCAAACAACTCCGGCACAGTAGCCCTTTCGACCTCCAGCGCACTTAAAAAACTGTCCACCTCCCGGCCAATTATGGCCAGTTCATCCAGATTTCTGGCGGTTTCAATCTTATCCGTGACCCAGAGGCTGCCCGTGCTTCTTGTTTTCAGCAGATCCCTCAGGGTAAGGATGCCGGCCAGGGTTTCCCCCTCCATTACCAGCAGGTGCTTTACCTGGTGCCGGACCATGGCCAGCAGCGCCTGGTTATAAAAATCGCCCACCTTTACACTGATCAGGTTGTCATCCATAATCATTTCCGCGGTCAGGCTTTCAGCCTGCCATGATGGCCTTGTCAGCACCCTGTGCACCAGGTCCTTTTCGGTAACCAGCCCCACCGGGCGGCCGGCCTCATCAACAACAATCACGGAACTGATCCTGTTCTCGGCCATCAAATGCGCCACGTCTGTCAAAGGGGTGTTGGCCCGGCAGGTAACCGGCAGCGGGGTCATTATTTCACTGACTCTTTTTCTCAGCAGTGGCGATTCCCTCAGGCGGTCTTCCGTAAAAGCATCGAAAGGCATAATTATTAATTCCCTTCGGAAAAGATCATTTATGGATGCAGTCGTAATTGCACTCGACGCAATGCTCATCGCAGGGCTCCACCTTTATAACCACATCGGTCCCGGAAAGACGGTCCTCTATCTTTTTTTCCAGTTCCTTGCACGTGTCATAAATGTCCTTAATAGGCTGGTCGCATGGGAATACCAGGTGCAGGTCCACAAACCGCTGGGATCCGGCCTTACGGGTTCTCAGCTCATGAAATTCCAGGAACCCTACTGAATTTTCCTCCAGAACGCTTTTTATCACATTCAGTTCCTCTTCGGTAAGCCTTTCATCCACAAGGGCCCGAAAGGATTTCCCAATCAGCTCGAAACCGGCCTTGATAATGAATAAAGCCACGCCAAAAGCTATGATGGGGTCAAGTATCATCAGCCCGGTAAGCTTGATTGCCGCCAGGCCGGCGAAAATGCCCAGGGAGGTCAACACATCGGTGCGCAGGTGCAGCGCATCCCCCTCCAGGGCCGGCGAGTCAGTCTCTTTTCCCACCTTCATCAGCCTGTTGGAAACGAAAATATTTACCACCACCGAAATTGCCATTACCGCCACCCCGAAATTGAGGGATGTAACCTCGGCCGGGTGACTGAACCTTGGCACAGCCTCCGCTATAATCATTATTGCCGCGACAATAATTAGGAGCGCCTCTACTATGCTTCCCACATTTTCGTACTTGCCGTGGCCGTATGGATGTTCAATATCGGCGGGCTTGCTGGACTGCCTTACCGACAGGAAGGCAATAATGGCTGCCAGAAGATCTATGGCCGAGTGTACCGCCTCGGATATTACGCTGATGGACCCCATTAAAATGCCGGTTATCAGCTTCAGCAACGTGAGAAATGTATTTGACATTATGGAAAGGCTGGCTGTTCTGGCCTTTTTATCCATCATGATCCCCCAAGAGATTATAACATTATTAAAATATGTTTAAATACCGTCTCTTTAATACTATTGCAAAAAACAACCACTGTCACAGAAAAGCCCCGTGGCACCATACATGTCCCACGGGGCTTATTTACCCGTTGCCTTGCGGCCCGGTCATAGACCTGACAAAGAATTATTCTTTATCGTCTGATTTAAGTGGCATTTTAGCATCAATAGCCATTGCTGTCAATATGTTTTGCAAAAACTGGCACAACAACCTATTAAAAACATATTCATACATTGTTGACGTCCAGCAAAAACTGTAACATAATCGTAACATTTTTGTCTCAGATCCGCCATAATAAATGTTTATACTCTACTTAACAAAAAAAAGGGGGTTATGAAATGACCAAAAAAATTATTGCAGCAGTAGTCCTGGCGGCACTGGGAATCATGCTGGCAGTACCGGCTTTCGCCGACACCGCAAGCGACGCCAAGGCCCGTTTTGACAGCTGGTTCGCAGCCAAAAAGGCTTATGTTGACCAGGCTGTAAGTGACGGCAGGATCACCGCCGAACAGGGTGAAACACTGAAAAACCACTTTGATCAAATGTACCAACTGCACGAGCAAAACGGCTTCACCTGCCCCATGGGCGGACCCGGACTTGGCCGGGGCCAGGGAGTGGGCATGGGACAGGGAAACGGTCAGGGACTTGGGCTTGGCAAGGGACAGGGTCCCGGACAGGGCAGAGGAATGGGACGGGGAATTGGCGGCTGGTACAATAACCAAACACAAACACAACAGCAGTAACCAGACACAAACAAGGTTCAGCCCCGAAGGCAATCGCCTTCGGGGCTGAACCATTTTACTACAATTTATATTTTCATGGCCTGCAGCCTTTCCACCCTGTCCGCAATGGGCGGGTGGGTGCTGAAAAGCCTTGCCAGCGACGCGCCCGAAATGGGGTTGACAATAAACATATGTGATGCCGCAGGGTTTACCTGCATGGGTATCCGGTGCGCCGACATCTTCAGCAGCGCGTTGGCCAGGCCGGCGGAAGAACCTGCAATTCTGGCACCGGTGGCGTCAGCCCCGTACTCGCGGGAACGGGATATGGCCAGCTGTATAATCATGGCAGCGATGGGGAATACAATGGCCATAATCAGCAGCCCGATTATGCCGCCGCCCCCCTCGTCGTCGTCCCTGCCCAATCCAAAAATGGCGCCCCATTGCAGCATGTTGCCTATCATGGAAATGGCGCCGGCCAGGGCAGCGGCAATGGTCCCCACCAGAACGTCCCTGTTTTTAATGTGGGCCAGCTCGTGGGCCAGCACCCCCTCCAGTTCAGACCTGTTCAGCAGCCTCATAATGCCCTCGGTTACCGCCACCGCTGAGTGGGACGGGTTGCGTCCGGTGGCAAAGGCGTTGGCCTGGCTGGAAGGAGTCACAAAAATTTTGGGCGCCGGCAGCCCGGCCCTTTGACTAAGGCTCCTGACTATCCCGTAAAGTTCCGGGGCCTCCGCCTCGGACACCGGATATGACCGGGTCATTTTAATGGCTATCTTGTCGCTGTAAAAGTAACTGACGAAATTCATCACCATGGCAATGAGGAAAAAAAACATGGCCATGGACCCGCCCCCAATTGCGTTTCCCATCAGCACCAGCAGCACCGTAAGCCCGCCCATCAACAGCCATACCTTCAAGGTATTCATTGTTACACCTCCCTGATTTTTTTATATGATTCCCGGAGTGAATGCATGTCCATTATTCACCAAAAATTCCCCGTCCGATTAAGAACAAACTCGCCCTGTCGGGCGGTGCCGCTGATTCAGCGGCGAAAATGGAACTCAGTACTCAGACTCTTTGGAATGAAAATTTGGGTCCTTATCAGTAAAAACATAATTTCCCATACCTAACAAAAAACCTTTATCATCAAGAATACATGATGATAAAGGTCTTGCTAGCAACTCCTCGCTGCCGGCACAGCCGGGAGAACATTATCTCCGTACTGACGACTGAAGCCGTAAAAGCTACTCCCCTTTATTCCTTGCAAACAATTATAACCTGTCTTCCGGGGATCCGCAAGATCCTTTACCGGGTTCTATTACATCATTTTTGGGCCTTTTTGGCGGTTTTGGGCCGTAATACTGGTACAGATTGCACTGAATCCTTCCGTTGTACAGTTTTCTCTTCTTATCCGCCCGCCTTCCGAAAAGTTTTTCAAAGCCGGGATGGGCGGTGAGAATAAAAAAAGACCAGGTGTCCAAATTCCTGAAAACAGACCCCATTTCCCTGTACAGCCTCTCCACCGCGGAGGCCTCGCCAAGCCTTATGCCGTAAGGGGGATTGCATACCACATAACCATAACTGTACCTGGACCTGAGATGGGAAACCGGCATTTGCTGGAAGGTCACCGCGTCCCCCAGTCCGGCCTCCCTGGCGTGATAACGGGCCAGGCTCAATACCTTCCCGTCAATGTCAAAGCCGTGAACATTCAATTTAACATCACGGCGGACCAGATCGGCTGCTTCCTCCCTGGCCCTTTGCCACAGCCGGGCCGGCACCTCAGGCCATTTTTCGGCGTCAAACTCTCTGCCCATTCCCGGCGCCATGTTCAGTCCAATCATTGCGGCCTCCACCGGAATTGTGCCCGACCCGCAAAAGGGATCAATCAGGGCCCTGTCCGGATGCCACCGGCTCAGGCTGACCATTGCGGCCGCCAGTGTCTCCTTTAAGGGCGCCTCGCTGCCCAACTTTCTGTACCCCCTCTTGTGCAGGCCGGCGCCGCTGGTGTCAATGGTAAGGGTGGCCACGTCCTTTAACAGTGCCACCTCCACCCTGTAGCGGGGGCCGGTCTCCTCAAACCAGCTCTTGCCGTACCGGGCTTTCATTCTTTCCACAATAGCCTTTTTCACAATGGCCTGGCAGTCCGGAACACTGAACAGCTTTGAATTTATAGACTTTCCTGTCACCGGAAAAGATGCGTCCCCGGGTATCCACCGGTCCCACGGCAGCGCCTTGGTTTTTTCAAACAACTCGTCAAAGGACAGGGCTTCAAAACTCCCCATTTTCAAAAGGATCCGGTCAGCTGTCCTCAACCGTATATTGGCCCGGCAGATGGCGTCTACACCAGCGGTAAAAATAACTTTGCCATTTTCAACATTAACCTCTTCATAGCCCATATCCCTTACCTCACGGGCCACAACCGCCTCCAGCCCAAAAGTTGAGGTTGCAATCAAATCTACCTGCGACATCAATCAAATACTCCAGTCTTAAGATATCTTATACTGAGTGAATTTTGGGTCGGAATTCAGAATTCAGAATTCAGAAGTCAGAATAGTTCGGGCATTCCTTATTCCTCACGTTTTCTGATGGACGCTTGTGATATAAACATACTCTTTCATCGCGAGAAGCGATAGCGACGTGACAATCTCACAGAAGATATTGCTTCGCTTAACGCTCGCAATGACAAGTGAGGCCACAGAGATCACAGATTTATGATTACCGGAGGCAGGGTATATTATCACGATTTCATTTTGTCCGCGAACTCTTCGGTTTTTCCAGAATCCCCTCCATTATTTTCCTGAAAATAATCCCTGACCTCCAGCCGCCCCACGTTGTAAGATAATGACTCCGGTCCATGTCTTTTTCATCATATCCCACCCAGACCGAGCAGGTATATTTATCGACATACCCTACAAACCAGGCGTCCTTGTTGCCCCTCAATCCTTTAAAGGTTGGGGCGGGGGGCAGTTCCGTGGTTCCGGTCTTCCCCGCCGCCTCATAGCCACGAACGGCGGACTGCCTTGCTGTTCCCCCGCTGACAACAGATTTCAGAACATTTGTCACCCTGGCGGCGGTGGACGGCTTCATCACCAGAACAGGCTTGGGGGTCCTGTAGATGACCTTCCCGGATGAATCCTCTATTGAGGTAATGGCGTGCGGGGGAGTGTAATACCCGCCGCTGGCAAAGGCGGAATAGGCACCGGCCATTTCCAGCGGAGTTACGCCGCTGGTCAGGCCGCCCAGCGCCAGGGCCAGGGTTCTGTCACTGTCTTCCAGTTTTATTCCCAGCCTGGAAGCAAATTCATACCCCCGGTCAACTCCTATCCGGTCCAGCAGCCACACCGCGGCAAGATTCCTCGACCACTGAACAGCCCTTTCTATGGTTATCCTGCCCCAGTACTGGCCATCGTAATTTTTTGGCCTGTAACCCGCCCAATCCCGCTGTATGTCCTCCACCATGGAATCTTCCCCGTACCCCATCTCAAATGCCGGCCCGTACACAGCCACAGGCTTTATGGCGCTGCCGGGCTGCCTTCTCATCTGGGTGGCCCTGTTTAAACCCCTGGCGGTGCTGTACTTCCTTCCCCCCGCCAGAGACAGAATTTCACCCTTCTCACTATCCAGCAGGACAACAGCGCACTGAACCCTGTCATCCTGAAAATCCTCGCCCTCGATAACCCTGTCCATCACCGACTGCATAGCGGGGTCGTAAGCGGTGGTTATCTTCAGTCCGCCCTGATACACCGCCTCCCTGCCCACTATATTGATCGCCTCATCAATAACATTGTCTATGTAAAAAGATTTTTTTCCCTCATCCCTGATCGGTGCGGGCTTCAGCTCAAGGGGTGCGCGGCGCACACGGTCGGCGTCCACTGAATTGATCAGTCGCAGCTCCTGCATTTTATCAATTACCAGGTTGCGCCTCTTCTGGGCGGCATCAGGGTTGAGATAGGGGTCGTAATAGCTTGGCGCCCGGGTCAGCCCGGCCAGCAAGGCCCCTTCGGCAAGGGTCAGTTCACTGGCGTCCTTGCCGAAGTAGGTTCTGGAGGCGGCCTGTATCCCGTATGCCCCCTCCCCCAGGTAGATGCCGTTCAGATAGAGTTCCAGTATTTCCTTTTTGTCATGGGAACTTTCAAACCGCATCGAAAGAACTGCCTCTTTTGCCTTTCTGGCATAGGTCCTTTCGGATGACAGGTAATACATCTTTATTACCTGCTGGGTTATGGTGCTTCCCCCCTGGACTATTTCACCCTTCCGGGTATTGTCGTAAAAAGCCCTGAGTATGGCCCTGAGGTCAACCCCGCTGTGAGAAAAAAACCTTTCATCCTCTATGGCGATAAAAGCATTCCGGACATTTTCCGGCACCTGGTCCAAAGACACGGGAATCCTGTTCTTCTCGCCGTGCAGCTCGGTCATCAGGCTTCCCCGGCGGTCAAGAATTACGGTGTTGGTTTCCATTTTAAGCAAACCAACCGGCTGACTGAGAACCGTGTACGAGTAGTAAAAAATGGCCGAAAAACCGATTATCAGCACAACCAGCAGGATCACAAGAAAAATTTTTATGTTTTTTAGCATAGATCCCACTACCTTTGACCCCGGAGGCCGGAAATGCTTATACTGTGTGAACCTCCCGTCAGAATTCAGAAGTCAGAATGGTCCGGGTATTCCTTGCACCCGAAGATTCTGTGTAATCGGTGACCAATTGTTTTCGTTGTACCAGACCCACTCATGCCACTATAACGGCGCAACAGGGAATAAAAAACCAACCCTCAAGCCACTTGAAAAAGAGGCGACACTACGGAAGAAACACAAGCGCTTATAAACCAAAAAGAAATGCCCGGACTCTTCTGACTTCTGACTCCTGACTCCTGGCTCCTGACCCTGAACTCACCCAGTATTAGCCCAACGCCATGTCCATAATCCTGTATATGCGCTCAATCATCCGGTGGCTGTTCCCTGTGAGGCCGGCCGCCATAAATGCATTGTCGGCCAACTGCTCCACACAGGCCTTTAACAGCTCACTGTCGGCTCCTTTTTCACGAAGCCGGGCCAGCTTTATAATAACCCTGTTGGCGGGGTTGATTTCCAGCACCTTTGGCCCTATCCCGGCCAGGTCTTCACCGGCAGCCTGGAGTACACGCTGCATGCTGGTGGTCATCATATGGTTGGGGTTGACTATCACCGCCGGGCTGTCTACCAGGCGCCTTGATTCCCGCACCTCGCTGACTGCGTCCCCCAGTATTTCCTTCATCCAGGCCGTAAGTGAGCCTATTTCCCCGGAAGAAAGTTTTTCGCGGCCATCTTCAGTTGAATCATCTTTTTCCCCGTCTGCCGGCGGCAGTTCAAGGTCGGACTGGTCGGCCGACACCAGCTTTTTGCCCTGGTATTCCCGCAGGGCGGACATAATAAAATCATCAATGGGCTCCAGAAGGAAAATTACCTCTATATCCTTCTGGCGGAAAGCCTCCAGGTAAGGCCCCCCTTCAATAGCCTCGGGGGAGGGGCCGTTAATGTAATAAATGGCCTCCTGCCCTTCTTTCATCCGCCCGGTGTAGTCCGCAAGGGAGATCATCTCCCCGCCGGACTTGCTGCTCCTGTAGCGCAAAAGACCGGCCAGGCTGTTCCTGTTGTCGGGGTCGTTGATACAGCCCTCCTTGATGAACATTGAAAACTTATTCCAGAATTCCAAGTATTTATCCCTGTCCTTTTCAGCCTCTTCTCCCAGGAAATTAATGATGCGCTTGACCAGGAACCTCCTCATCCTGCCCATCAGCCGGCTGTCCTGGGTAACCTCCCGCGATATATTTAGGGGCAGGTCCTCCGAGTCCACCACACCTTTTACAAAGCGCATGTACTCGGGCAGTATATCCCTGTCATTGTCCCTGATGAGCACCTTGCGGCTGTATAGATTGACGCCGGGGTCCATTCTCCCGAAGCCCAGCCGCTCCATGTTGTCCGCGGGAATGAAAAAAAGGGCGTTCATCTGAATGGGCGCGTCAGAGGAGAGGTGCAGCCTATACATGGGGTCTGTATAGGCATTGGTAAGAAATTTGTAAAACTCGTTATACTCTGCGTCCTCTATCTCGTTCCTGTTTCGTGTCCAGATTGCCTGTATGTTATTGACCTTTTCCCCGTTTACCTTTATGTCGAAGGTGACAAAATTCGAGTACTGCCTGATAATATTCTTTATCCGCCCGGCATCGGCGAATTCACGGGCATCTTCTTTCAGATCAAGTATTATACTGGTCCCCCTGCTCAGTCCCTCCACAGGGGAAACAGTGTAGCTGCCGGCCCCGTCAGACCACCATTCCATACCGGTGGAACCGGGCCTGTATGAACAGGTCCGGACCCGCACCGAAGAGGCCGCCATAAAGGCCGAATAAAAACCCACTCCGAACTGGCCGATAAGCTGGGCATCGCTTCCCTTCCCCCCGGCCGCCTGTCTGATAAACTCCCTTGACCCGGAATGTGCAATGGTGCCAAGGTTTTCAACCAACTCCTCCCCGGTCATGCCTATCCCGGTATCAGATATAACAAGGGTATGCTTTTCTTCGTTTGTTTCAATATTAATCTCAAGGGGCAGGTCCTTGCCTCGATAATCGCTTTCCATCAAGGAAATAAGGCGGAACTTTTCCAGGGCGTCAGAGGCGTTGGAAACCAGCTCCCTGACAAAGATGTCCCTTTCCGTGTAAAGTGAATTGATGACAATGTCAAGCAACTGCCTGACTTCAGCCTGAAATTCCATCTTCCGGACTTCATTTCCCTTTCCGTTTCCACCCATGCAATCATCTCCTTACATGCTATGATTTAATATTGAAATTAATTTATGTAAATAATTCTCAGTTCCCTGCCGTCTTTTTATCATTGGAATCGCGTCTCATTAGAAATTCAAGCAACTGGACAAACTGCATATTTAGCAGCTCACCAAAGGGCACACCGGTATCTGCGGACCTTTTCTCAATCACCTTCAACTGTCTGTTGAGATACTGCGTGATTATATACTCGAAGACATCGTCCTCGGTGCCGCCCACCATGCGGGCGTATTCCCTGAGCTTCTCCTCGGTTTCTTCACTCAGTTCCAGCTCAAAACCTTCCTGCCTGTCCATCACTCAATCAATCTCCTTTCCTTTATCCCCGGTTATATATATTTTCCCATTTTGACATTTTGCCAACCATTCCTGCAACGTCATGTCCAGGAGGCCGTGAACAAAATCGCCCTACGGGCGACGCCGCTGTCCCAGCGGCGGGAATTCAGAATCCAGAAGTCAGAATCCAGAAGTCTAGGCATTCCTTTCAGGTGACCCCAAAGTAACATGCATATGGGGGGAGTGATTTAAGCCCGGGCGGAATTTATCGTAGGCTGCTACAGTCTCTTAACGACCGAGCCTAAGGACTGACGGGCCGGCTGC
>JBMOPF010000093.1:0-22242 GCA_049325075.1 Bacillota bacterium
GGTTCAGGCTGCCGTCCGCGTCCTGCGTCCGGCCCGTCAGTCCTTAGGCTCGGTCGTTAAGAGACTGTAGCAGCCTCCGATAAATTCCGCCCGGGGTTGAACACTCCCCCCGGATGCATGTCGCTTGTGGGACACCTGAAAGGAATACCCGGACTACTCCGACCAACCGGTAATGCATATTTAGCCCCTCCGACCAAACGGAAATGCATCTTTGGCTTCTCCGACCAATCGGAAATGCACCCCTGGCCTCTCCGACAGAATAGCCTATCAGTATAAGCCCTTTTCAGTGTAGAAATGCCCGAAACATTCTGAGTTCTGAGTTCTGAGTTCTGATCCAAAAGGGTTGATTCGGCGGCCAAGAGGGGAAAAACAGCGGCTGAAAAAGTGTGGACGGGCTGACGGCCATGGGTTAAAATAGCTGTAGGCCTTTAGCCCCTTTGCAAATGCCAAAGTATCTGTTCCCTGAGAAAAATAAGGGGGGAATACCTGAAATATGTCTTCTGCGGATAAAATCAAGGCGCTGGATGCGGCGCTTATGCAAATCGAGCGTCAGTTCGGCAAGGGTGCTGTAATGAAGCTGGGGGATTCCGCCGCTAAATTAAACATAGAAACGGTGCCCACCGGGGCCATATCCCTTGATATAGCCCTTGGCCTGGGCGGGGTTCCCCGGGGAAGGGTAATCGAGGTGTTCGGGCCGGAGTCATCCGGTAAAACAACAGTGGCCCTGCATATCATCGCCGAAGCGCAGAAGCTTGGCGGGATTGCGGCCTTTATTGACGCGGAGCACGCCCTGGACCCCACCTATGCCAGAAACATCGGTGTTGATATAGACAACCTGCTGGTGGCCCAGCCGGACACAGGGGAGCAGGCGCTGGAGATATGCGAGCAACTGGTTCGGAGCGGCGCGGTGGACGTGGCGGTAGTTGACTCGGTGGCCGCGCTGGTACCCAGGGCGGAAATTGACGGTGAGATGGGGGATGCCCATGTGGGGCTTCAGGCCCGACTTATGTCCCAGGCGCTCCGCAAGCTGACCGGCATCACCAGCAAGTCCAAGTCCGTGGTTATATTTATAAACCAGTTAAGGGAGAAGGTTGGGGTGATGTTTGGCAGCCCCGAAACCACTCCCGGGGGACGGGCGCTGAAATTTTACGCCTCGGTCCGGATGGAGGTGCGCAAGGTAGAATCCCTCAAGCAGGGTGGCGATATAGTGGGCAACCGCACCAGAGTCAAGGTTGTGAAGAACAAGGTGGCCCCGCCCTTTAAACAGGCCGAGTTCGATATCATGTACGGAACGGGTATTTCCCGTGAGGGGACGGTGCTGGACCTGGCCGCCGACCTGAATATAATTAATAAAAGCGGCGCCTGGTACTCATACGGCGATGACAGGTTGGGCCAGGGCAGGGAAAATGTCAAGGAATTGCTGAAGGAGCGCCCTGAACTGCTCAATGAGATAGAGTCTAAGATAAAGGACCACTTTAATCTTGGCCGCAGCCTTCCGGGAGAGGCGGAGGACGCGGGAGAGGTTTGAATGCCGTATCCGGTGTGGTTTTTTGCAGGTAATGGTGAAAAAAGGCCGGCCGTCAGGCTGTGTTGCCGTCAGGTCAGGTGATTAAATTATGCACGGTGGCGAATATGAAAAGGCCCGGAAAATAGCGTACAGGTACCTTTCCTACCGCCCGCGGACAGAATACGAGGTGGGGCGAATGCTTATGCAGAAGGGCTTTGATGATACAATCGTGGGCCGGGTGATGGAAAACCTCCGTGAATACCGTTTGCTTGACGACAGGGAATTTGCCGGCAGGTATGTGGCCAGGAATTTGCGGCATCCCAGGGGTGTGCTGGAGGAAAGGCTGAAGAGACTGGGAATAACCGAGTCTGTTGCCCGGGAGGCACTGGAGGAAGTCGACCGCGACACGGAGATAAGGATAGCCATAGCCCTTGCCAATGGCAGGATAAAGCGCAAGGGTGACAACTGCTTTATTGGGGATATTGCGGCGTTTCTGCAAAGAAGGGGCTTTGACCAGGATGTGGTGGGAAGGGTTTGCAATTACCTGGAAAACAAGCGTCAGCCGTGATATCTTGACAGGTATGACATAAAAATGTACAATAACCGTGGGAGAAAATAGAATTGGGTACTCTACTTGGGTGTTAAAATATATTTAACATAATACTTTCCGCTTTTAAATCCATATTTATGGGTCAGAGCGATTTTCTGCCGGAGTAAAGCCTGCTTTGGACCGCTGGTTTTATTCGCTTATTGTTGCGGACAAGTTATGGTAGATAGTAATCCCATTCTTTTTCTGCCGAGCTGGACTCGGTGTTTTTTTGTGTTTATTTGTAATTTATAATTTAACATTAAGAAGGAGGTGAGTGGGTGCAAACCAGCTATTTTGTTATTATAACAATACTGGCAATAATTATTTCATTTGCCATTGGATATCTGGTCAGAAAGTCCATTGCCGAAGCAAAGATAGCCACAGCTGAAACTCAGGCGGGGAGAATAATTGAAGAGGCCCAGAAGGCGGCCGAGGCAAAAAAAAGGGAGACTTTACTGGAAGCCAAGGAAGAAGCCCTTAAGCTGCGCAATGACGTGGAGCGGGAAAACAAGGAGAGGCGCACGGAATTGCAGCGGTTGGAGCGGAGGCTGATGCAGAAGGAGGAAAGCCTTGACCGTAAGACCGAGGGCATAGAGAAAAAAGAGGAATCCCTTAACAGGAAGGAAAGCGAAGTAGAAAAAATAAAGCAGGAACTTAGTAATGTTTATCAGAGGCAGGTTGCCGAACTGGAGAGGATTTCCGGCATGACCTCGGATGAAGCCAAGCAGATTTTACTGAATGACATCGAAAAAGAAGTCCAGCACGAAGCAGCAAAACTAATCAAGGATATTGAGGAAAAGGCCAAGGAAGAAGGGGAAAAACGCGCCAGGGAGGTTATTTCCCTGGCTATACAGAGATGCGCCGCGGACCATGTGGCAGAGACTACGGTGGCTGTAATCCCATTGCCCAGCGATGAAATGAAGGGGCGGATTATAGGCAGAGAGGGCAGAAACATCAGGGCCTTCGAGACATTGACAGGGATTGACCTTATTATCGACGACACACCTGAGGCGGTGATTTTATCCGGATTTGATCCCATACGCCGGGAGGTGGCAAGGATAAGTCTGGAGAAACTTATCGTCGATGGAAGAATACACCCCGCCAGGATCGAGGAAATGGTGGAAAAGGCCAAGAAAGAAGTGGATGTCCAGATCAGGGAGGCCGGAGAGCAGGCCATTTTTGAGACCGGCATTCACGGCCTGCACCAGGAACTGGTAAACCTGCTGGGGAGGCTCAAGTACCGTACAAGCTACGGACAGAATGTTTTAAAGCACTCCATCGAGGTAGCCCACCTGGCCGCCCTTATGGCGGCGGAACTGGGGGCCGATGTGCAACTGGCCAAAAGGGCCGGGCTGCTGCATGATATAGGCAAGGCGGTGGACCATGAAGTGGAAGGTCCCCACGTTACCATCGGGGTGGACCTGGCCAAAAAGTATCGTGAAAACAGTGATGTTATCCATGCCATAGCGGCCCACCACGGCGATGAGGAGCCAAAAACCATTGTGGCGGTGCTGGTACAGGCGGCCGATGCCATTTCAGCGGCCAGGCCGGGCGCCAGGCGTGAGACCCTGGAAAACTATATCAGAAGGCTGCAAAAGCTGGAGGAAATAGCCAGCGCCTTTGAGGGCGTTGAAAAAACCTACGCCATACAGGCCGGCAGAGAGATACGAATCATGGTCAAGCCCGACCGGGTTGACGATCTTGCCGCCATCAGGCTGGTCCGGGAAATCGCCAAAAGGATTGAAACCGAACTGGACTATCCGGGACAAATCAAGGTCACTGTTATTAGGGAGACACGGGTTGTTGACTACGCCAAGTAACTAAACCGGGCGGCCCCCTGAAAGGGGCTGTTCTTTTTTTCCTGCTAAACATAGGCCCCGGGGAATGTCCCCTTTTTCCTTTTTGCATGGGGTGCTGTTTAAAGCTGTAATAGCTGTTAACTATTTTAAGCGCACCGGGGCAGGAATAAATGATTCAAAGAAGAAATTGATTATATTCAGCGGTGGATGGGAGGCTGGAATTAGTGGTGGGACTTCGATACAGGGGAAAGGAAGATGTGGCGGACAGCGTGGGGTTGCTGATATCAATCCTTATTCGTTATCCCGAGGTTGCCACTATTAATTATGATCCCGGCCAGAGGTTGCTTAAGTTCAACTTTATCGCCTCCAGTATGATGGAACCCGCTGAAATAGATGATTTGCGGCAAAAGTTGCTGGAGAGCATAGAGGTGTTCAACCGGCTGGAGGGTAAAATATCAAGGCTCGGCCAGGTAGATTACCACTATTGCGACCATTTCACCATGATTGAGATACAGAGAGATGTGGAAACACTGGTTCATGAGGAAATTGCACTTATTGTAGAGCTGCTGAGGCAGAGCCTTGAAGGCAGGCTGGTCACCGATGAGGGGCAGCAGCTTTTTGAGGAGGACCTGCTTATTCACGAGGAGATTATAGGCAATATGCTGGAGAGTGTGAAGGGGTATGCAGGCGATAAAAAACTCTTTGCCTTCAGGGAAGAGGGAAGGGTTCTGGTATTCAACAAGTAAAGGGAGGCAGTTTTTTTGCGCCTGTTGATGATAGGTGACATTGTGGGGAGGCCGGGGCGGCGGGCCGTAAAGGATAATCTTCCGGAACTGGTGAGCCGGTACGGGATAGATATTGTTATTGCCAATGGGGAGAACGCCGCCGGCGGGAACGGGATTACCAGGGATCTGGCCAGGGAACTTTTTTCCTATGGCGTGGATGTAATCACAATGGGAAATCACGTGTGGAATCAAAAGGAAATCATGTCATATATTGATAAGGAGGACAGGATTATAAGGCCGGCCAACTACCCTCCCGGAACTCCCGGCAGCGGTTCGGGTGTATTCAGGGCCGGAAACGGTGTTGAAATCGGAGTTATCAATATATCCGGCAGGGTGTTCATGCAGGAACTGGACTGCCCTTTCAGGAAGGGCGACGAAATGGTTAAACTCCTGAAAGAACGGGTGGGAATTATTTTCATTGATTTTCACGCCGAGGCATCCTCGGAAAAAGTGGCCATGGGATGGTACATGGATGGCCGGGTTGCCGCTGTCTGCGGCACCCATACCCATGTGCAGACGGCCGACGAGAGGGTGCTGCCGGGGGGGACCGCATATATATCGGATGTGGGTATGACCGGTCCGGCGGACTCGGTGATAGGGGTTAAAAAGGAACTGGTTATCGAAAAATTTATTACCCAGATGCCCAGGCGGTTCGAGGTGGCCGACGGCCTCTACCAGTTTAACGCCGTATTGGTCGAGGTGGATGAAAATTCAACCAGAGCCCTTGGTATTCAAAGGATACAGAATTTTGAATAGCTGAGGCGTATTGAAAACTAAATCATCAGTTTAGAGGAATTTCTTCATAGTTATAGAATATAATTTTCTAGGGTTATTTATAGTTTTTTATCGCAGCTTTTTCTTATCTGGACATAAAGGAGGTACTTACAATGGATGTGTTAAAAGTTTCAGCAAAATCCAATCCAAATTCTGTTGCAGGGGCCCTGGCCGGTGTCATAAGGGAAAGAGGATGTGCGGAGATGCAGGCTATAGGGGCCGGCGCTCTTAACCAGGCGGTGAAGGCGGTGGCCATTGCCAGGGGCTTTGTGGCCCCCAGCGGGGTTGACCTTATCTGCATACCGGCATTTACAGACATAACAATTGACGGAGAGGAAAGGACAGCCATAAAATTGATTGTGGAACCGAGGTAGAAACTAAAGCCCGTAAAGACGGGCTTTTTTCATGGGAATTGGGGATCGGGAATTGGGAATCGGGGGTTTGGGCCGGGATCGGGGTTAGAACTGTTTTTACCAATTCCCAACTCCCAATTCCCAATTCCCACTTATGGGGTGATTTGTTTGGGCAAGGAAATTGATTTCAGGGGGCTTCATTTTTCATCCACAGTGGTGGACGCCCACTGCGATACTTTAACGGCCCTGGGAAAACAGGGACGCCGGCTTGGTCAGAGGAGCGTGAAGGGGCATGTGGATCTCCCGCGGCTTGTTGACGGCGGCGTGAACGTACAGTTTTTCGCGGCCTTTATTGACCCTTTATACAGGGATAATCCCCTGGCCAGGGCGATGGAGATTTTTGATGTCCTGTTCGGGGAAATGGAGGACAATGGCGGCGCTGTGGGCCTGGTTAAGGCATACAGCGATATTGAGAGGTTTATTTCTGAAAAAAAGGTTGCCGCCCTGCTATCGGTCGAGGGGGGTGAGGCCCTTGCCGGCAGGATTGAGGTGCTGAGGGTCTTTTACCAACTGGGGGTCCGGAGTATAACCCTTACCTGGAATGGCAGGAATGAATTGGGTGACGGTGTGGCCGAGGCCGGATCGGGGGGTGGCCTGACCCGTTTTGGCGCAGCGGTGGTCCGGGAGATGAACAGGCTTGGCATGCTGGTGGATGTTTCCCACATGGCCGGGAAAGGCTTCCGGGATGTGCTGGAGGAATCCTCAAAGCCTGTTATCGCCTCGCACTCAAACTGCCGCAAGCTTTGCAGCCATCCCAGGAACCTGGATGATGATCAGATAAAGGCCCTGGCCGCCGGGGGAGGGGTTGTGGGGCTTTGCTTTTATCCATATTTTCTGGATGACGGGGGGACGGCAACCCTTGACAGACTCCTTGATCACGCTGAACATATGGCCTGTGTGGCCGGTGTGGACTGCATAGGAATAGGATCCGACTTTGACGGCATAGAGGCTGTAGTGCCGGACCTTTACGATGTCACATGCCTGCCCCTGGTTACGGAGGGCCTTTTGAAACGCGGTTTTTCCAGTGGGGAGGTGGAGAAAATACTGGGAGGTAATTTTCTCAGGGTAATGAAACAGGTTTTGTAACGGCCTCCAGGTGCCGGAGGCCGTTTGGCCCGCAGGAAGTTACTCGGGCATATATCTGGTTATGTGAAAATGGTTGTGTTCGATGCGCAGTTTGTGTTTTATGCCGCACACGGGGCAGTCCTTCCACTGGCCGTCGGAAAAGCGGATTTCACCGATATGCTGACCGCAGCACTTAATTTCGATACTTACGTTGCAGTTGTTTTGGGTGTTTACCCGGTAGTCTGCCTGGACCTTGCTGTTGTGTTCCAACGGACATCTCCTCCTTTTTTCGAACCGGCGACCAGTTTCTTTCCTTTATTATATAACCTGAAAGTATTTTTCCAAATCAATCCGGGGATATATATATAACTTTTTTTTTGAGGAACCGGACAGGTTTTCTGTTAATTTCTCTTTTATAGGAGATTTACAGGTGGAATTCCATTATTTTTTGATATATTTCAAAAAAAATAGTATATAATCATAAGGTAAAAAAAATACCAAAAATTTTTTATAACTCCTGAAAGGAGCCAGTATAATTGAAACAGAATTTAAAGCGGCGCCCGAGGCGGGCGGTAGCTGAAATGCCACCGCCGGAGCCATTCAGGTTGGACCCCTTCCAGGAGGAAGCGGTAAAGGCGCTTGCGGCAGGAGAAAATGTGCTGGTGGCGGCGCCCACGGGCACAGGAAAAACTCTGATCGCCGAAATGATTATAGAGATTGTGCTGGAGGCCGGCAGAGGGGTGGTATACACCTCGCCCATCAAGGCCCTTTCCAACCAGAAATACCGTGATTTTATGTCCAGGTTCGGTAAAAGCAGGGTGGGTCTTATTACGGGAGATGTTTCGGTGAATGAGAGCGCTCCCCTGCTGGTGATGACTACTGAAATATTCAGGAACTGGTGTTTTGCCAATCCTGAGATGCTTGGCGATACATCTCATGTTATTTTTGACGAGCTGCACTATCTGGACGATCCGGAAAGGGGCACAGCCTGGGAGGAGAGTATAATATTCGCACCCCCCCACATCAAGGTGGTAGGCCTGTCGGCAACTGTTCCCAATGTTTATGAGCTGGCTTCCTGGATTACCGAGGTAAGGGAGCAGAAGGTCAGGGTCATCGAGGAGCGGCGCCGCGCCGTTCCCCTGGAAATAAGCTGGATCTCCCCGGAGGGAACTGTTCTGACCGAATCCGGGGCCAAAGAATATATAAAGGAAATTAATGACCGGCGCAGGGGCAGGTGGATAGCCGCCAGGGATGATGATGACGCCGGGGCGGCCTACAAATGATAATTGCTGTGGATAAATCGGCATCAAGAAAAGATATTGTCAGCGGTGGTGGATTATGGCTTTAACCGGGGGCAACCCCAATTGTTCTCAAGTGGTGGAATCAATTCAGGATTTTCTGCCGGCACTGTATTTTACCTTTAGCAGGGGAAAGACGGAGTTGCTGGCGGATGAGCTGAGCAGGGAGTGGGATTTCCTGCTAAAGGGCGAGAAGGCGATGGTCAGGGATATTATCGAGGCTGCGGAGAAGAATCAGCCGGGCCTTATACCGCCGCGTCGGGCCAAGCTCAGGCAGATGCTTATGCAGGGTATCGGCTATCACCATGCGGGTCTTTCACCGGCACTGAAGGACCTTGTGGAAAGGCTTTATGAGGCCAGGCTTATCTTTGTGCTTTTTTGCACCGAGACCTTTGCGGTGGGGGTAAACTTTCCTGCGGCCAGCACCGTTTTTGACTCCTGCAGGAAATGGGACGGCCGCGAGTTCAGGGGACTTATCAACAGAGAATTTTTCCAGATGGCCGGAAGGGCCGGAAGAAGGGGATTTGACCCTGTGGGCATGGTCTACGTGCGCATTGACAGCCGCTTTCCGGAACAGGCCGGCTTTTATTATGAGGACCAGATAGAGCCGGTCAGGGGCCGCCTGGTTATATCCCCCAATACTGTCCTGAGCCTACTTTGCTGGAAAACCGACGAGGAGATAAACCGTTTTCTGGAACAGAATCTGGCGGTATATCAAAATAACCGTGAGAGCAGGAGGATAAAGCAGGAGCTGGCGGATATAGAAAATGAGCTCTCCGGCGGAAAGAAGGTATTCTGCGATCAGGTGGACACCCCGGCCTGCTTCATGTTGAGATCAAAGCTGAAGAAGGAGCTCCGTTCGCTGAGCAGAAAAAACAAGAGGGGGCGTCCCGGGACCGGTGAGCGGAAAGAAGAAATAAGGAATATGCTGAAGGTCCGGCAGAAGAAGTGCCATTACCGGGCCTGTTCCGACGCCAGGAAAAGGCAGTTGGACATGGTTGAAAAAAGGGCCGGGCTGGAGCGCAGGATGAGGGTCCTGGGCAACCATGCCCGGGACTATGAGAGGGATTTCAACAGGGTCTGGGACCTGCTGGAGGACCTGTCCTTTGTGGATGGGAGAAACCTTTTGCCAAGGGGCCTGTTCGCACTGCACATCCATGTGCAGGAGTTGCTGGTGACTGAACTGGTTTTCGAAGGGTTTGTCAGGGATATGCACCCGCCGCTGGTGGCGGCGATACTGGCCGGCATCGACTACATTCCCGGCCGTGACGATGTCGTGGAGCCCGGCCCGTATAATCTTCAGGAGGTGGAAGCCCTGCGCAGGAAACTGCTCAGAAAGGGCGTTCCGGAAAGCATGTGCGTCTGGTCCCCCCTTCCCGGCCCGCTGGCATCGGCATGGTACGAGGGGGAGTCCTTCGATAAGCTGCTTTCCATGACCAACCTCCAGGAAGGGGATGTTTTCTCCGTTTTAAGGCGCACCATCGACCTGCTCAGGCAGATAGAGAGGGCTGCCGGCGAGGACATCGGCCTGAAAAAGCAGATGGAGCATATAAGGCGCAAACTGGACCGTGACGAGGTGGCCGTACCGGGAATTTGACGGCTTATACTGATATTCTTATTCTGTCGGAATCCAGAATACAGAAGCCAGAATTCAGAATGGTCGGGCATTCCTTATAAGTAGATTTATAAGCCGGTCTAATAAAATTCTGTGTTCTTTGTGGTTCTCAAGAATGAGGTTATTAGCTAAAACACTTTTTCATCCTTCAATGGTGCCGCATTTATGCGGCATGAGATTCTGGATTCTGAATTCTGGATTCTGGATTCCTGACCTGGGATTCACTCAGTATTAGCTATCTATCAGCATCCGGGCTGGGACACCTGCCCATTATAAAGCCGGACCGCTCTTCATATCTGAGGGCCATGGCCTGGAACGATTTCATTTCTTCCTCCGAAAGCGCCCTTACCACCCTGGCCGGGATACCCATTGCCATGTGTCCCGGCGGTATTTCCATCCCCTGGGTCACCAGCGCCCCGGCGCCGATAACCGCGCCGGCCCCAACCCTTGCCCCGTTGAGTATAATTGCCCCCATTCCCACCAGGACACCGTCTTCCAGTGTGCACCCGTGCAGTATTGAATTGTGGCCGACGGAAATGCGGTTGCCCAGTTTGAGCGGATACCCCGGATCGCAGTGCAGTGTGCAGTTGTCCTGTATATTGGTGTCGCTTCCTATCTCCACCCGGTCGGCGTCTCCCCGCACCACGCTGTTATACCATACGCTGGACCGGGGACCTATTCTCACCCTGCCCACCACCTTTGATCCCGGCGCCAGGAATACAGTGCCGTCCACTTCGGGGTGAAACTTTCCGTAGCTGAATATTCTTTTGTCTTCCAACATATGCCCTCCTAGACTGTAAGGAATGCCTGAAACCTTCTGTCTCCGACCAGCAGGGAATCCCCCACAGGGCTGCTCCGACCAACCGGTAATGCATCTTTGGCTGCTCCGACCAAACGGAAATGCACCCCGGGCCATTCCGACAGAATAAGAATTTCAGTATTGTTTATTATACCATAATCTGTCTCCCTATGCCCGGCGGAAGCCGAGGTCCCGGAGGAATTCGTCGTGTATCAGGCCGTTGCTGGCCACTATGGAATTATAATTACCCAGGATAAGCTCCCGGCCGTTGGGGTCGCTTATCCTTCCGCCGGCCTCTTTCACCAGCAGCATTCCCGCCGCTATATCCCACGGGCGCAAGGAGACCTCCCAGTAACCAGTAAGCCTTCCGCAGGCTATGTAGGCCAGTTCCAGGGCGGCTGAGCCGAAGGCCCGGACATCCACTGACTTGAAAAACATCTTTTTAAAATCCGCCCTCCACATTTCTTCCTTGAAACTGTCGGAGGAGGGAAAGCCGGTGGCAAAAAGGCTTTCGGCAACCACTGACCTTTTTTTATCCACGGAAATGCTTTTCCCGTTAAGGTATGCGCCACGGCCCCTTTCGGCGGTAAAGAGTTCTTCCCTGAAAGGATCGTAGGTTACCCCCAGCGAGGGTGTCCCCCCTTCTGTCATGGCAACTGTTACTGTGCAGAGGGGGATGCCGAAGACGAAGTTGGTGGTCCCGTCAAGGGGGTCTATAATCCATGTTGGAGTGTCGCCGGGTTCCGGCATGTCCCCTATGAATTCCTCCTCGGCAATAAAATGGTGGCCGGGAAACTCCTTCTTCAGCCCTGCCAGTATAATTTCCTGGGAATGGCGGTCAATTTCAGTGACCATATCAGACGGGCAGGATTTAAAGCTGGTAATAAACCGGCCTCCCAGCCTTTCCCTGATCATTTTTCCGGCTGTAATTACTATGTCGGCAACTGTTTTGAGGCGGTCGCTGTTTTCTTTCAATTAAATTCTCCTTTGGCAAAAAAATTGTTTACGGTCTGAGATTGGGGGTTATTAATATTAATACCACATTTTTTCCCCGGAGGGGATATGCTGATATCATGGAGGTGTTTTGCCTGAAAGACGGCGGCAACAAAAAAGTAATCACGCGGATGAGGCCCGACCCTGATTTTGAATACCTGGCCGGAAGGGCACGGGTGCTTATGCAGGATGCTGAGGATCTGTCCCGGAGTGTGGGCACCGACCCCGGTGAAATACCTGGCTTTTATGCCGACAGCCAAGTTGGTGATTCGCCGTAAATTATTTATCTTATTTCCAAGACTCCACTTCTACAGTTCCTTTTTCACTTCAGGTGGGGCCGAATCCCCTTCTGAAGCACCGATGTTCAGCCCGGCTGAACGAGTTTGCTTCCATGCTTTGCCTGATTAAAACGTTTAGCAGCTGACGCCTTCCCGGTGACTGATTTCCGGTGCCGCGGGAGGCTTTGTTTATGATGGCTGGCGCAAATCATACAAACTCTTTTTAAAAAATTTATCTTCTGCAAGACAAAAAACTCTCTTCATCATGTTATAGGAATTTGCAAGAATTTTTTCAAGGCATTTGTACGGGTCTTTTTGTTTATACTTTTAAAACGATGATGTTTGTATACCGGCTTGTTACAGGTCATATAATATAGCACACTGCCAGGAGGCTGTTGAAAAAGTCCCACCTGCTGCGTTGCGGCTGGGCGGCATTAATAGTCGTCAGACATCGGTCGTCGGATCGGAATAGAAGCCTTTTTTTCTCGGTCAAATGGCAACAAGCCTGACGACTGAATACTGACGACAGATGTCTGAACAGCCTTGCATCTGGAACTTTTTGAACAGCCTCCGGCAATATTTGATGACACATGTTTGGGCCCTTCTAAAAGCTTTGTGTTGAAAGGAGTGAGGGGTGCTGGCAAAATGCTTGTCCATAGGGGCTTCAAGCAATATTGACCTGGTCAGGGTGAAGCTTTTAAGCGATTTGAAGCAACTGGAGAACCTGGGGCTGAAGCTGAGCCTGGAGGAGAACCCGGCTGGAAAATACACCTTTCTTTCCTGCCGTGTGGCTCACCAGGGAAAATACATCAATGAAGAGGATACCCTCTCCCTTTTGAAAAATTATGTGGCGGACATTCTTTCCGACCTTATCATGCACAAGTGGCAAAAGGTTATGCTGGTGGATATTATCAGGGAAAACTATTACTATTTCGGTGAGGAAGAACGGGAAACCATATTCAATAATGCCCTGACCTACCTTGAAAATGGGGAGGCGGGAGGAAGCAACTCAATAATATGGATGAGGAAAAAAAGAAAAATACAGTCAAGGATTAAGGAATACCTGGGCGGCTGCAATCTGATCATGATTGAGGGGTTTATCAGGTTCAGGCTGAAGGAGTACATAAAGGAACTGCGGGATGCCGCAGACAAGGCTGTGGACGATTTTCTGCTGGACCGGGAGTACAAGGAGTTTATACAGCTCCTCAAGTATTTTGTGGATATACAGGATTCCAGGACGGACGTAGTCAATGTGGTGGTTAAAAGCGGAGGTAAATTTGTACTCTTTGACGGACAGCACAGGAGGATTAACAGCTCTTACCTGGAGGGTATAATTGTGGACCTGACGGAAACAGAGGTTAATTACGAGGACCTGCTTATCAGCGCCCTGATAACAATTGCCCCCAGGGAGATAATATTTCACGCCGGGAAGTCCGGGGTTCCCCCCAGTACCATGGAAACAATCGGCAGTATCTTTTCCAACCGGGTTACACTGTGCGGGGGCTGTGACCTCTGCCCGGCAGGAGAAAACTGAAAATACGCTTATGCTGAAATTTTATTACTGTCGGGAATTCAGAATCCAGACCCCCATGCCGCATAAATGCGGCACCACAAATAATGAAAATATGGGACCAATATAATGTCTAAACTCTTCTGGCTCCTGACTTCTGGCTTCCCGACCCATAAAATATCAGTATAAGCCTTTTTCAGGGCAGAATCCAGAAGGGTTCGGGCATTCCATGATGCAAAAGATCTTTTGGCCTCTGTCCATAAAAGGTGAAAAAGGAATGCAAAACTCATTCTGAATTCTGAATTCTGAATTCTGGATTCCTGCCACCTGCAAGGTGGCGCCGCCTGCGGGCGGCTATTTCTTTTTACCCTTTTTGCTGTTAAAATGAAATCCGGGGGGCGAAAAGAATATTGGGTTTTGTCACTTATGCAAGTATGCCGCTTATAGGGGCCGCCATAGGCTGGGTGACCAACTGGTTGGCGGTAAAGCTTATCTTTAGGCCGCACCGGCCTGTAAACCTCTGGTTCTATACCCTTCAGGGGGTGGTCCCCAAAAGGAGGGCGGAGTTGGCCAGGAGTATCGGAGAGGTGGTTGAAAGGGAGTTGATATCCACCGATGACCTTCTGGAAAGGATTAAAGCCGGGGAGTTTATGGACGGGCTGTCCCGCTCACTCTCGGTGACTATAAAGGCCAGGGTTATGAACAGGCTGCCGGCCTTTGTTCCCCTCTCGATAAAGAGGGCGGTTTCGGACTTTGTGGCCGACCAGATTCAAAAGGAGGTTCCCGGTGTCATAGGAGACGCCCTGGACCGGTTCGGTGTGTTGATGAAAGAAAAATTCAGTTTTCAGAAAATGGTGGAGGACAGGATAAACGCCTTTTCCCTGGACAGGCTGGAAGAGATGGTTCTATCGGTGTCGGCCAGGGAACTGAGGCATGTTGAGCTGATGGGCGGTGTGCTGGGGTTTGTTATCGGTGTGTTCCAGGCGGCTATGGTTTACATAACCAGGGCCATGTAGCCGGTTGTTTACCTGACAAAGCACTGTTATTGACACCGGCTTAAATCTGCAATATAATCGACATTACAAGCGCGATGAACGGGATAGTAAGCCTCTCAGCTGCTATAAAGAGAAGGCGCGCCATGGCTGGAAGCCGCCGGTAGCCTGAGGGCCCAAGACCACCCGGGAGCAGCCGCCTGAACGACAGTGTCGGTAAAGGCAGGCCGTGTTGCGGGCGTTAACCGTTTGAGAGCGGGGCTGTGCAGGCCCAAGCCGGGTGGAACCGCGGGTGAAAATAAAACCCGTCCCAGCAGATTTCTGAGGGGGCGGGTTTAATTTTTTTATATATACAAAGGAGGAATAAATGTGGTAAAGGTCACCTTGAAAGACGGAAGCGTCAGGGAATATAAAGAAGGCGTCACGCTGGCTGAAATTGCCTCGGACATCAGCGGCAGGCTGGGGAGGGAGGCGCTGGCGGCCTCCCTGGACGGGCGGCTGGTGGATTTGAGCACACCGGTTAAAAAGGATGCCAGCGTTGCCTTTTATACCTTTGATGATGAGGAAGGCAGGCGGGTGTTCCGCCACAGCACCTCCCACGTTCTGGCCCAGGCTGTTAAAAGGCTTTATCCCGGGACCAAGCTGGCCATCGGGCCGGCCATTGCCGACGGGTATTACTATGATTTTGACTCCCCGGAAAAATTTACCCCGGAGTCGCTGGAGAAAATACAGGCCGAGATGGAGTCCATCATTAAGTCCGACCTGCCCTTTCAGCGCATGGATATTTCCCGTGAGGAATCCCTTGACTTCTTTCAGAAGGAAGGGGAGAACTACAAGGTGGAGCTCATTAACGACCTGCCGGAGGGCGCCGCTATTTCCTGCTATAGACAGGGTGAGTTTACCGACCTCTGCGCCGGGCCGCATGTACCCTCCACCGGAAGGCTGAAGTCCGTAAAACTGACCAGCCTGGCCGGGGCGTACTGGCGCGGCAGCGAGAAGAATAAAATGCTGCAGAGGATTTACGGCACCTCCTTTCCCAAGAAAAGCATGCTGGATGAATACCTGTTCAGGATAGAGGAGGCCAAAAAGAGGGACCACCGTAAGCTGGGGGCTGAGTTGGATCTGTTCAGCATCCAGGAGGAGGGCCCGGGGTTTCCCTTTTTTCACCCCAAGGGGATGGTGCTGCGCAATGAGCTGGAGAATTTCTGGCGCGAGGAGCACCGCAGGAGGGGTTACCAGGAGATAAGGACCCCGGTGATACTGAATCGCACCCTCTGGGAGCAGTCGGGACACTGGGACCACTATAAGGAAAACATGTATTTCACCAAAATAGACGACGCTGATTTTGCCGTCAAGCCCATGAACTGCCCCGGTGGGATACTGATTTACAAGAGCAGGCTGCATAGCTACCGGGACCTGCCCCTGAGGATGGGCGAACTGGGCCTGGTGCACCGCCACGAGCTGTCCGGGGTGCTGCACGGGCTGATGAGGGTTCGCTGCTTTACCCAGGACGACGCCCATATTTTCATGCTGCCGGGACAGATAAAGGATGAGATTATAGGAGTAATCGATCTGATAGATTATTTCTACGGCATCTTCGGCTTCAAGTATCATGTGGAGCTTTCCACCAAGCCGGAAAAGGCCATGGGGTCGGACGAGATTTGGGAAACTGCCACCGGTGCCCTGGAAGATGCGCTGAAGGCCAAGGGAATGGATTTCAAAATAAATGAGGGAGACGGTGCTTTTTACGGTCCCAAGATTGACTTCCACCTGGAAGACTGCCTGGGGCGGACCTGGCAGTGCGGGACAATACAGCTGGATTTCCAGATGCCGGAGAAGTTTGACCTGACCTATATCGGGGAGGACGGCCAAAAGCATCGCCCGGTCATGATTCACCGGGTGGTGTTCGGCAGCATGGAGCGCTTCATTGGCATACTGACAGAGCATTTTGCCGGGGCCTTCCCGGTGTGGCTGGCCCCGGTCCAGGCCACGGTGCTTCCCATAGCGGAAAGACACGCCGGCTATGCGGCAAAGGTCTTCACCAGGCTTGATGGGGAGGATATAAGGGCCGGTCTTGATGACAGGAATGAAAAGGTGAATTATAAAATCCGCGAGGCCCAGGGGCGGAAGATCCCCTACATGCTGGTGGTGGGGGACCGGGAGGCGGAAAACGGCACTGTTTCAGTGCGCCACCGCACCGCCGGCGACCTGGGCACCATGGACGTCGACAGCTTTATCGCCCGAATAAAAGAGGAAATAAATACAAAGAAGATATAATCATAAAGGTGAAGTGTTAATTAATACAATTCGACCCCGGTATTAACCACATGCCCACCCCTACGGCAGTTGTATGTCACGTATTTACGTGTTATACTATATTACGTGGAGGTGTTGATAATGGAATATCAAAATATAACACTGTCAATTCCCAGGGAAATACTGAAAAAGGTTAAACACCTGGCGGTGGAAAAAGATACATCTGTATCAGGATTGTTATCAAGATACCTGGAGGAAATTGTTGTCAGAGATGACGCGTATAAAAGAGCCAAAGAAAGACAGATGGAGATCATGGAAAGAGGTTTTGATCTATTAGGCAAAGGGGAAATATCATGGAACAGGGAGGAACTCCATGAACGCAGGTGAGGAACGGCAGTTTATAGATACAAATATTTTTGTGTATGCTTACGATACGGGGAACGAAATAAAACAAAAACCGGCCAGGGATTTGATAAGAGATTTGTGGGAAAGCCGTAGGGGATGCATCAGCATACAGGTCCTGCAGGAGCTTTATGTAACAATGCTGAAGAAGGTGTCAACCCCAATGCCCTGCGAGACATTGTCGAAGATAATATCAGATTTGAGTGAGTGGTTTCATCATGTGCCTGATGCCGGTGACGTTCTGGATGCCATTGGTATTCAACAAAGGTACGGGATTTCTTTTTGGGATGCGATGATTGTGAACAGCGCCCGTAAAACCAATTGCAGTGTCCTCTGGACAGAAGATTTAAACAGCGGACAGGTTTATGGGAGTGTAAAGGTTTGTAATCCGTTTGACCCCCTAAGCTCATGAGCAGTAGACCTGTCCCCTTTCCCTATACGCCGGATTGAAAACCGGACCCCGGCCCCGGAGTTTCCTCTTTTCGGCTGTCCCTAATACAAAAAAAATACCGGGGGTTCTACCTGCTAAATCTTGACGCAGACGACCGGTAACAACTTCTTGACTAAATGTGAAATATGTGTTAGAATGCTATTTGCTCAAGCTAAGTAGAAGCCATCCGCTTCTCACCCGGCGACGCCATTCGGCTGTCAGCCCGGTCAGGCATATGAAAGCAGGCAGAAGAAAGTCATTGTTTTTTCTTTTGTATGATAGCGGGTGGTGCGCCCGTTTTTATTTTTTCGGGGGTGATATATATTTCCAAAGATTTTCGTATTAATGAAGAAATCCGGGTCCGGGAAATCAGAGTGGTGGACAGTGACGGAAACCAGTTGGGGATCATGCCTACCAGGGAGGCCTTGAAAATAGCCGAGGAAAGGCAGCTGGATCTGGTGGAAATTGCTCCCCAGGCCAAGCCTCCGGTTTGCCGGATTATGGATTTTGGTAAATATAAGTATGAACAGAGCAAGAGAGAGAAAGAGGTCAGGAAGAAGCAGCGCATAATAGACATAAAGGAGATAAAGCTCAGGCCCAACATAGAGGATCATGACTTTTTCGTCAAGGTTAAAAATGCCGCCCGCTTCCTCAAAGACGGGGACAAGGTGAAGGCGACCATGATTTTCCGCGGACGGGAAATTGTTCATACCCAGCTGGGCAAACAGCTCCTTGTAAGGATGTCGGATGAACTGAAGGATTTATGCAATGTGGAGAGGCAACCCAAGCTGGAAGGTAAAAACATGATCATGATTTTATCACCAAAGCAGGATACAAAACAGGACTGAGAGGAGAATGGAGATGCCTAAAATCAAAACACACCGGGGTGCGGCAAAGAGATTTAAAAAGACCGGTACCGGTAAATTTAAAGGTTCACATGCGTTTCACAGCCACATACTGGGTAAAAAGACGGCCAAACGCAAAAGAAGCCTCAGAAAATCCGTAATTGCGCATGAATCCAATCAGCACAAGCTGGAAAGGTTGCTGCCTTATTAGCCATTAAACACATGAACACGTGAGGAGGGGTAATTATGCCACGGGCGAAAAGCAGTGTGGTTTCACGTAATAGGCACAGAAAAGTATTAAAGCTGGCCAAGGGTTACAGGGGTTCCAAGAGTAAGTTGTACAGGGTTGCAAGCAACCAGCTCCTTAAATCCCTTACTTATGCATACAGGGACAGGAAAAACCGGAAGAGGGAGTTTCGCAAGCTGTGGATTGCCCGCATTAACGCGGCCGCCAGGATGAATGGAATGTCCTACAGCAAGTTTATGAACGGCCTCAAGCTGGCCGGTGTGAATATAAACCGCAAGATGCTGGCGGAAATGGCGGTGAACGACGCGGGTTCCTTCGGCCAACTGGTGGAGATGGCCAAGTCGAAAATATGATGGTATGGTTTATAATAACGGGCTGTTGACGGAATGTCAGCAGCCCGTTCTTGAAAGGATAATGATATGGAGCCGGTTACAAGCGTGCGGAACCCCCTGGTTAAATATATGGCCAGGCTCAAAAGGAGAAGGTTCAGGGACCAGGAGGGAAAGTTTGTTGTCGAGGGCGTCAGGCTTGTGGAGGAGGCCCTGGGCTCAGGCTGGCCGGTGGATGCGGTGCTGTATTGTGAGGAACTGTCAGGGAGCCGCCGGGGGGCCGGCCTTTTGGAAAGGGCGTTAAGGGAGAATATAAGGACTGTTTTGGTGGACAGCAAAATCATAGACGAACTGTCCTGCACCGAAGCCCCACAGGGTATTGTGGCCTTGTGCGGCATGAAAAAATGGCCGGGGGAGGACGGTAAAAGGATCCTGAAACATGCCTCCACAGAAGATAATCTGGTGGTTGTGGTGGATGGGGTGAGGGATCCCGGAAACCTGGGGACCATCATACGGAGTGCGGACGCCTTTGGGGCGGGCCTGGTGATTCTCACCAGGGGCACGGTGGACCTGTATAATGATAAGACGTTGAGGGCCACCATGGGTTCCGTTTTCCATCTACCGGTGCTTGACGGCATTAATCCGTTGGAATTAAAGGGGCTCTTTCCGGGGGACAGGTTTAGCCTGGTGATGGGTGTTCCCGCCGGCGGCGTCCCGGTTGACAGGCTGGACCTGAGGCGGCCGGTGGCCCTTTTGGTGGGTGGCGAGGCGGCCGGCCCGTCGCCGGAGGCTGCGGCACTGCCCCATGTGAAGGCTACCATTCCCATGAGAGGGAAGGCCGAGTCTCTAAATGCCGGGGTGGCCGCCTCGGTCATGCTGTACGAGATTATGAGGCAGAGGTCCGGCGGTTAGAGGGAGTGGGTCAAAAAGGAGAGAGGGCTGTGGGGGCGGGGAAAGTTGGGAGGGTTGGAAAGTTGGAAGAGTTGGTAAGTTGGTAAGTTGGTAAGTTGCGGGAAGATTGCACCATGGATATGATTCAGCTCCGTGAAAAACTTCAGGACGGCTCATGCCGGGACGCCGCATAGTCGATTAAAATTTAAGAAGGGGGGAGGCGCTTCGGTGCCTCCCCCCTTCTTAACAACCAGAATCGAAATTCTCAGTGCCGCGATAGCGGCAATTCTGACTCCTGACAGTATGATTCACTCAGTATTAGTATATAATGACCATGCACTTGGGGGGAACGTTGGAATAAATCCAGTCCAGGTCGGATTTATTCAGAAGTATACAGCCATAACATGCCGGAAGCCCTGTTTCGCTGTGATTGTCCGTCCCCCCGGGCCGCAGGTGGTGAATCATCAGGTCGGCGTTAAGCATAATGTATTTGACAGGCGACTTGTCGCCGGGGTTGAATTCCAGGGTGCTTCCCCTTTGGGTTTCGTACATGGTGACACGGGGCACCTTTTCCTCCGCTATGGAAATCCAGCCCTGAAATGACTTGATCGGGGTATTGCCTTCATAAACCTGAATAGAGCAGGGATTGCCCGTTTTTATGCCAATCCACCTCTGGCTGCCAAGGTCGGTGGTCCCAAAGTTGAATTCTTTTTGCACCTCTTCTCCAAATTCCGAGACGAGCTTTATTTTGACCCCGTATCTTTTGGCGGGCAGAAAAAGCTCCTCCGGGTGGAACACGGCGGTGTCACCTGTTACCGAAACGCTGCCCCTCACCCCATCCACCGTTATATTTGCCTCCCTGAGTTTTTGGCCGGCCCTGACTGTTATATTGCGGCTAAGCCATATGCTGGGGGCTTCAGGCCGGGGGTACATATCTATAATGTTCAGGGCCGGGGCGGTGGTGAAGGATATGTTGCGGCTTATGTTGGAGACACCCCCGCCCGTGCTTCTCAGACCTTCATTTATTGTTATTTCATAGCTTGCGCCGTTGGCAAATCTTTTGTCCGGCGTTAGCAGCCAGCGGCTGTAGTCATACCCTCCCGGCTGTTCCGGAGAAGATACCGGCCGGGGGGCGAATGACCCGGGGGCATTGGTGGATACGTGCGACTTAAAGCTTTCCGGGTCAACCGGGGTATTGAAGACCAGAACCAGAGGTCCCTTGGTGGGTGTATTTGCCGCCGGTTCCAGTGCTATAACCTCAGGCGCCAGACTGAGACGGACCTTTTTTCCTATGGTGACCGTAAAGGGAGGGATGAGCGCCGGCGCCTTTTTGAAACTAAGGCTGTATTCCAGGCCCCGGGGATATTTGGTTTCCTCAATTATTACCTGTACGGTGTTTCTGGAAATCCAGCGGGTGCTGTAGTTTACAGCCCTGCCCGGAATCTCGCAATTTACCGTCAGGTGGTCCGCCAGTTTCTTTTTATTCATGGGAGACAGAAAGGAGACATTGACTGTGACCGTTCCTGCGGGACTGCTTTCCGGAACTGAAAACCTGGCGTAATGGCCCATGAAAATCCATATGGAAAAAAGGGCCAGGGAGGTTATCAGGAAAGTCCTTATCTGTCCGAAGGTTAACTTTATGACCATGCCGGAGAACCCGCCTTTTAGTATATATTACTATCATATCCATGTTATGACAGGCGGTGCGGATTTATACCGGAACAGCCCTGAAACCCGAAATCAAACCTTATCCCGGGGGATGGGGGCTGCGTCAGATGCTGCCGGGGAGGTCTTTTTGCTGAAAGTTCCTTGTTTTAAGGCTTTCCATATGATATAATCAGACGCGAAGGGTCCCAAAAAAAAAGCGAAAGGTTGTGGTTAAATGTTTTTAACCGCCGATTTTTTTTGGAGGCTGTTCGAAGCAACAGGTTCTGTGAACGCCTATATGTTATACAGAAGAATGGCTTTACATTGAATATATCCGAATAAAGGTGATGACGGGGAAAAGTGTGGTGCCTGCGCCTTCAGGGAGGAAGGGCCGTGACTGAGATCCCTTCCAGGACGGCAGCCCATATGCGTTCACCCCCGAACTGCAGCTGAAAGTGAGTAGTTTCATCAGTAGGTGTAGCCGGGCCTCCCACCGTTACAGGGAGCGGATGGCGGCTTTTTTGCCGGGCATCCGGGTGAGAGGTTTTGCACGGCAAACAATAAGGGTGGTACCGCGAAAAGAATTTCGTCCCTAACGGGGCGAATTTTGTTTTTTATTGCCAATTCCGAGTGAAACTACTGTCGGGAATTCAGAATCCAGACCCCCATGCCACTTTTAAAAGTGGCACCATAAAGGATGAAAAAGCAAGATGGTTTGGGGACGCTTGCGGGCAGGGGGAGTGTTAAACCCCGGCTGCATCATCTCCGGCTGCAACAG
>JBMOPF010000094.1:0-8302 GCA_049325075.1 Bacillota bacterium
GGACGCGACTTTCGAAGGCGGTTGACAGTCCTTTGGCGACCGAGTTTAGAGACTGTTGCAGCCGGAGATGATGCAGCCGGGGTTTAACACTCCCCCTGCCCGCAAGCGACCCCAAAGTATCTTGCTTTTTCATCCTTTATGGTGCCACTTTAAAAAGTGGCATGGGGGTCTGGATTCTGAATTCTGGCTTCCGACCCGTAATTCACTCAGTATAAGTATTTTCAGGGTAGAACTGGCAGTTCAATACTTGATGAGGTATTGCCTCCATATAGCAGGTCCAGTCTAAACGGCTTGGGAACGGGAAGAACATATGCCGCGTCCGAGGTGCATACAACCAGGCGGATTTTATGACCTGCTTTGAACTGATGGGACAGTACATTCATTTGGAGGTTAACACGGGTTACATTACCGGGACCGGCATTCTTCAAGGTGTATGGACTATGTGCCACCAGCACCGATTTGCCGTATTTATCCACGTCGTAAATCATAAAATTAACCTGAAACTGATCTTTATCAGGCTTCACCGAAACATTAATCCGCGGTGTGCCGATAACGGTCATGTTTTTGTCAAGCCGGCCGCTCTCAAACATGACCGAGCCCTTTGACTGGTCTATAAGTGAAGGAGACGCACCGTTTACCGGCGTGTTCAGGTAGGAATACAGCAATGGTGAGACCATGGGTATCCCGGATGAGGATGTCGTAAATACGGTGTTGAGAAGCTGAACGGAATTATCTTTGCCCGGTTCATTTTCTTGCAGTACCCGGTTTTTTTCGCTGCCGGCAAGGTAAAGAACCTTGTTGACTGTTTCCGGAATGGGCCAGTCAGCAAAAGTTCCCTGGGAATTGGTCCATTTCTGGTATACCGAGACGGCAGGACTGTTCATAATCCCGTTTTCATCCCCTTTGAGCCAATAATTGAACCAGTCCAGTGTCTGACCCCAGGCGGAGTTGGGCAGGCCCAGCAATCCCGTGGCTTCGGCCGTTGCATGTATTCCGTTGGCCAGCATCAGCTTTTTGGGACCCTGGTAACGTTGGTAAAAGTTGACTATTTGCCTTGAGGTAAAAAGGTCGTCATTAATTGCGTTAATTATAAAAACCGGCGGCGGGTTGTTTCCATTTACGTCGTTCAGATAACTGACAGGTGAACGCAGCATCAGATCCCGTTTGGTGTCGTCCACATTATTATTTGTAAGGTAAGAAAGAAGCCAGTCGGTCATTTCTTTGCTTTGATCGCCAAATAATGCCGCTGTTCCGACCAGCAAGCCCGACCACAACCATTTGGGGCTGTCTTCGGGGGCGAGGGACTCGCATAGATCGGTCCAACCGCTCATGGAAACCACAGTTTTAAACCGGGGCTCAAATTTTAGTGCAAGCAGGGATTGCCCGCCACCGTACGAAATGCCGGTTGCCCCCAATTTTTCCGGGTTGACCGGCGCGTTGGCGATGAGCCAGTCAACCACCTTGTTGAGGTCCTGCATCTCAAGCGGTCCGGCGGTTCCTATTTCACCCCCGGCCGAATACCAGCCGCGGCATGTGTAGCAAATTGCAACATATCCAGCACGCGCAAATTTCTGCATCTGGATATCATATTCCCACTGGTTGAGAACCCAGGAATGGATGAAAACTATAGCGGGGAATCCGCCTTCAGGCGCTTCTCCGGTGGGTATGTACAGGTGAGCCGGCAGGTTGGCGCCTTCTGCTCCCTCGATGGTGACTGTTTTCATGGTGTAGGGTTGTGTTGCCGCCAGGGCGGGGCCGGGTAAGGCGGGTATAAGGGCTGCCAAAATACCGAGCATGATGATGACTGAACAGATGCGTCCGGCGATGTTTCCAAGGACAGCTTTAACCATTAATAACAATGACCTCCTTGATTATTTTTATTTTTCAAAAAAGGAAAAATATTCATTTAACATTAATTTTAAGCTTATAAGTTTCTTAGGTCAACAAAAACATTTAATAATATATATTAAATGATTTGTGTGAAAATAATAAAAATAAGTGACACATGACGAGAAGTATATCAATACCTGCAATACTTGTTCTGGAAAACAACCTTATTATTGCCGGAAAGAAGGGAATTTTGAAAACGTCTGGAAGATAATATATGAGGAGTGATTGGACATGCCCAAAGTAATGGTTAATGACATAAACATTTACTATGAAGTTAAAGGTGAGGGTTTTCCACTGGTTTTAATCATGGGTCTGGCGGGCAATCTGGACTGGTGGCCCCGGGAATTGACCGACAGGTTGGCCGGTCACTACAAACTGGTGTTGTTTGATAACCGGGGGGCCGGCAGGACTGATGCTCCGGAGGGTGAATACAGCATCCCCATGTTTGCCGGGGACACTGTGGGGCTTCTGGATCGCCTGGGCATAGAAAAAGCTCATATTTTCGGTGTGTCCATGGGGGGCATGATTGCCCAGGAAATAGCAATATCTTATCCGGAAAGGGTGGAGAAATTGGTTTTGGGCTGCACCTTTTGCGGCCCGCAACATTCTATTCCCGCACAGCCGGAGATTATCAATTTCCTTATCAATCCCCAAAGTGCCGGTCTCAAGGATTTTCTGAAGATACTTTTCCCCGAAGACTATATCAAAAATAATATGGATAAGACGGATGAGTTTATCAGGCTTTATAAAATTGCCCCCATCTCCCCTGAGGCCCAGTTGAGACAGGTGGGAGCGGTTATGAAATTCGACAGCCTGAGCCGCCTTTCCCAAATTGCCGCACCAACACTTGTTATAACCGGTGACGGTGATGTTCTCATTCCCGCGGGGAATTCAAGTATCCTGGCCGAAAATATTCCCGGCGCCAGATTGATTGTGCTGGATGGTTGCGGGCACGGTTTTATGGTGCAGGAACCGGAGAAATTATATATTGCTCTCAGTGACTTCCTGGGCTAGGAGAATGTTGCAAAACCTGTTAAGAAGGCATCAAACATGTGTAATCGAATGGGAAAATACGCCGACAGGATAATAATAATGGCCTATGACTACGGCCAAAAGCCCGAGCCGGTTAACCTGGTGACCCAGGCGGTGGAAATGGCAGGGAAGGATGTTGCGCCGGAAAAACTGATAAAAAGAAGACTCCGGGTTGGGATTTGTCCGGAGTCTTTTTTGTTTTCGGGATGGATAGTGGCCACCTCCGGATCCCGGGCCATTACGGGTGTCTTTCCCATGCCTGGAACGCAGCCGGAAAGGCGGCCTTTAAGTGCCAAAACCGCAAACCATGGTGCTTCTCCAACTGTGCTTGAGCTAAAATGGCGATTAGTTGTGTAGTTGTTAATTTCTTTACGTACTTTATCATCCCCCGCGCCCTCAATTTTTTTAGAGAATTGCTTGTTGAAAAATGGTTCAAACAATAGAATAAGGAGATTACTTATGCAGGACAAGGATACCACGAAATCCACATTTGATCGTGACAGATGTTTTTCAAACCGGTATTATTGAGCCAGGGGGCGTTTTTGATCGGCCGGTAAGGTTTGTATTGGATGAGCCGGAACAAAATGTAAAGGTGGAGTTTTTACTTTACCGGGAAGGGGATCTGGAACCATATCGGGACCTTTATATATGGGTAAATGTTCTGCCTGGCGAATAGGGCGATAATATGGCTGCTTGTTTTGGGGAGGCTTATTAGATGAAGGAAAAAATACTGGAGTTGGAAAAGGAACAGATATTAAAGTTGTCACAAAAAATAATCGCCAATACAAACATTATGGCGTTTTTTTGGGAGGAGGCCTGTAGAAGCGGCGAAAAGGTCGATCCCCTTGAACTTACATTGAAAATTAACAGGCTGTTTGGAGACAGGGAGGCCCGTGGGCTGATCAATATGGGATTGGTGAGGAGCGCCGGTCTGGATGGTATCCAGCAGGCCCTTTCATACTCTCACTGGGCTGTAATGGAGGAGCTGCGCATAGAAAGACTTAATGAAAGCACCTTGCGTTTTGGAATTGTCAACTGCTCCACTAAAAGGGCCATGGACGGGATAGGCAGGGAGCTTAACTGCAGAAAAACAGGCACTGAGCTGAGGCAGAGTTTTATTGAGGTTATTGATTCCAGGGCAAGGGTCCTGCCGGTAACCGCCCCCCCGGACGGAATAAATGGTATTTATTCATGTCTGTGGGAGGTGAATCTGGTTAATGATAAAAAGTGAACTCGTTCAGCCAGGCTGAACATCGGGGCTTCAGATGGGGATTCATCCCCACCTGAAGTGAAAAAAGGAACTCCCACTTGTAGAAGTGGGAGTCTTGGAAATAAGATAAAACGGCTGTATTGCAAGCCGTTTTCCAAAATATAGAAGACTGTTGTATTATTTGATTAATGTAACCGGTTTATCAGTAAGGTGAATGAGCTTCTGGCTGACACTTCCCAGCACCATGCCTTTCAGGCTGGTCAGGCCCCTTGTGCCCATTACTATAACGTCTATGTTATTTTCATTAACGTAATTATTGATGGTGGTTGCCGGATCACCTTTGGCCACCACTTTTTTTACGGTAATTCCCTTATTATTAAAGATTTCACTAGCCTTTTGGAGAGTGGCCTCTGCCGATTCAGCCAGGGATTCAAAAAAACGGTCTTTTATATCCAGTGACGCCTCGAAGAAATCAAGATTTTGCGTATTTACCACAATTAATAAGGTAACCTCCACCTCTGAGTCCTTTAAAGACATATTGGCCGCGTAGCCGGCCGCCCTTAAAGCCGAGTCTGATCCGTCAAAAGGAACCAGTACCTTTGCCATTCTTTATCCCTCCTTATTTATTTTAGTTAAAAAAATAATACCACATAGTGCAATAAATCACAAGGCAAAATATATTTAACTGGTCCCTGCAGTGGGCCGTTTAGAATTTCGAGCATGTGCCGGTTACTTGACCATTGCCTTCAGCTTTTTCCACAGGCTGCCGCCAACCATTTGATCGGCTATTTTTATTATCCCCTGTACAGTTTTAAGTATATCACCATCGCCTGCCCAGTGTTTTTTGACAATTTCCGGGTCGGTGTTGTTTATAATTGAGTTGAGGACATGGGCGGCCAGGGCTATGTCGTCAACATAGCCGAAGGGGCCGGCAATTATTTCAGGTATCAGGTCAACGGGAGTTACAAAGTAGGCGATGGCCACGGCAAGCTTCCCCTTGTCGGTTATAAGCACATCCCTGTCCAGGGCCAGTTTGCACAGTAGATGAAACAAATCCGGGGCCAGTAAAATATAATCGGCCCATTTGCTTTTTCTGCCGTCCTCTGTTGCCAGCCAATCACTAATTTTGCACCTCAGTTGCTGATAAAAATCCATTCTTTGGTCCGGCATTCCAATCCCCCCTGACCTTTATCTTATTTCCAAGACTCCCACTTTACAAGTGGGAGTTCCTTTTTTTACTTCAGGTGGGGTTGAATCCCCATCTGGAGCCCCGATGTTCAGCCTGGCTGAACGAGTTCACTTTAGCACTGTGATACGGTTATTTCTATCACCGGGGGCCTGGGATTGTGAAAGAACGGCGGGGCTGCCTTCCAGATGGAATTTTTTCCGGAAATTATATATGCTTTCCGCATGGTGGGCGGCAATAAGGGTGATGCAGCCGTCGCCTGTTTCCATGGCAATGAGCCGCAGCATCCTTTTTTGTTGTTCGGGGTCGGAGGAGGAAAAGGGTTCGTCCAGCAGGAGTACATCGCAATGTACGGCAAGGGTTCTGGCCAGCGACACCGCCTTCTGCATGCCGCCGCTGAGCTGATGGGGGTGGCACTTGCCCGGTATTCCCAATATGCCGAGCATTTCACGGGCCTTTGCCAGCGCCGCTTTATAGGTGGTATTGCGGAGAAGCACCAGTACTATGTTTTCTTCCGCTGTAAACCAGGGAAGAAGCCTGGGTTCCTGAAACATCATGCATATTTTTTTACCTTGACGGCTGACGGAGCCGCCGTCGGTGCTTTCCAGTCCTGCCAGGGCGCGCAGCAGGGTGGTTTTTCCGGTCCCTGACAGGCCGGTCAATAGCGCTGTTTCACCGGGTTTAAGTTCAAGGGAAATGTTGTCCAGCACAGGAATGTGCTTTCCTTCCTGTACGTACTCCTTTGACAGACCCATTACCCTGAGTGGGCGGCCGGCAGAAGCCGTTTCATCAACCGCCCTGTAAAAAAGAGGGAGAAAGCGCAGGCCTGAGCGGTATATTATTGTTGCAGCTCCGCTTTTGGCAATAAGACGCCAGGCAAAATCGCTGAGCATACCGAGGGAAACCAGCAGCAGTGTCCAGGCCATCAGCCTGTCTGTTTGCAGGTAGGTCCTGCTTATTTCCATGGAAAAGCCGATTCCCCTTACGGAAGAAAAGAGCTCGGCCATAACGGCGGATTTCCACATGATGGCTATAGCCACCGAAACACCGGCCGAAAGGTGTGTTCCCACTGATGCCAGCTCTATTCCGTACCACCTGAGCACAGGCGGCAGTCTGAAATTAATGGCTATTTCCCGCAGGTGGGCATTGATGCCTGTCAGGCCTGAGAGGGTATTCAGGTAAATGACCGGAAATGTAGCTGTAAAAACAACAAATGAAACGCTGCTGTCATTAAAGCCGAACCAGATAACGGCCAGAAGGGTCCATGAAACAAGGGGAATGTTCTGGATCAGTGTTACTGATGGGCGCAGGTACGGTGTCAGCGGGGCAAGAACCATTGCGCAAAATGTTCCGGACAGCAGTGCGGCAGCCAGTCCGGCAAGGGCCCTGGCCGCCGTCCCGGCAGTTGTTTTCCAGGTGTCCGGGGATATTATCAGTCCGGCCAGGGTGTTGATGACCCTTTCAGGGGGAGGTAAAATAAGGCTGTTAGTTGTAAGTGAGGCCAATTTCCAGACCAGTCCGGCAATTAAAAATGATATGACCGTTTTCCATGGCTTTTCATGCATCATATCAACCCTGATTGTCCATGTTCTGCTGCAGGTAGAAACCGGTCTCCGCGCCCGGGACTGTTCCACCCACTGCATCGGGGCTCACCCGGTGTATTAATGTAAGGTAGCTGTTCACAGATTCCCTGGCCTCCAGGGCGCTTTTTGTTTTCAGGTTGCTCCGGCCAAGGGACTCTCTGATCACGGCTGCGGGAAGGTGGATGTATTTTTCCTCTTCCGGCCCTATTATTTCAGGATTCTTTACATACGACGCCAGGCTTTGAGCATACTTTTCATAAAACTGCCGCCAGCCGTCCGGGTTTTCCCGGATAAACCTTGTGCTTACGGCCAGACCGGCCTGGGGAAGTCCCAGTGACTGGGGAAATGCTTTTTCCCATTCCTGCTCAAGGTCCATAACAATTTTTATTTCCCGGTCTTTGGCCAGTACCGAGGTGACAAGGGGCTCCGGCAAAACAGCCAGGGATATTTTTTTTGCGGACAGCATCTGGGCAACCTCGGGTGAGGAGCCGTAAATAATGTTTATATCTTCACCCGGTTTCAGGCCGTGCCGGGCAAGCAGTGTTCTGAATACCAGGTCCGGGCTGAAGCCCATGGCGCCCACGGCAACGGTTTTGCCCTTTAAATCCTCCCATTCACTTACCTGTGGGTCGCAGGACATCAGGTAAAGTATGCCCCATGTGGTTACAGCCCCCAGCTGTATGCCGGCGCCTTTATTATAGAGAACGGCCATGGAGTTTACCGGTATTATTGAGATATCCACCTTATCTTCAATTATTTTTGACAAGGCTTCATCTGTCTTCTGGTACCATGACACTTCAATATTCTGTTCACGGGCCAGGGGAACCAGTGGAATACTGGGCGGGGCAACAGGAACCTGGACCCTGATTACATTTTGGGGGAGGGAAGAAGCTTCCCCGGCCTCTTTTTTATGGTTGGAGCACCCGCATGCAAATAAAATGAAGGTTGAGATTATCAGAAAAATAATAAGAGGTTTTTTCATAATAAAATCACCCTTCCATTTGAAATTTTTGTCCTATTATTTTTATTCAGCAATGTAATAATAAATTAAAGTCTTTTGCCGCACAGCAGGCGCAATTCCTGATCATTGCCGCAAAATTCGTTGAGGTCCACGTTCCCGTTTATTCCGCCAACACGCACCCTGTCCGTGTATTGCAGGAACAGCCAAGTGTATGGTTAACAATATTCAGGGGATGCTTTTGGAGTGTCAGTCAAGGATATTGGAAATTGGGTATGTTGGATTCGGGCAGCTTTGTGGTCGCTATGGGGAAGGTGGAGGGGTTTGAATCCATGCTTCCGGACCTCCGAACTGGCTCTATGTTCGTCGCCTTACGGCCTCTCGACCGCCCTCAACGTCACGTCCTGTGCCGTTCGAGCCGTCATCGTCCTGATGACGGCTCG
>JBMOPF010000094.1:8312-21748 GCA_049325075.1 Bacillota bacterium
TCCGAGGTGATAATTTACGGATAAAATTTAAGAACGCCAGTACCGTTGGATAATAATGCTGGTTTTTTGCCGAAATGACATAATATTGAATGGGGATTACAAGTTCATTACTGTTTATCAACCTTAGAATACCTAATGAAAGCTCTAAAGTTACTGCGCGCCTTGAAACAAAAGCAACCCCCATTTGTGCGGCAACCAAACGTTTTATTGCTTCTGTATTCCCTATTTCCACCTTTTTGTTAAAAACGATTTTTTTATCATCCAAAAATTTTTCCACAATAATGCGTGCTGCGGAACCTTTCTCCCTATATATAAGCGTTTCTTTTTCAAAGTCCTTAACCCGAACTTTTTTGTTAAACAAGGGATGATCCGGTGAAAATATTATTACCAATTCATCCTGAATGTATGGCTCCACATATAGAGCGGGGTTGTCAACCTGTCCGTCCACCAGGCCAAGGTCCAGCTTCCTTTCTGAAACCAGTTGTTCTATGGCCATACTGTTACCCATACGTAAAATGATATCGATATGTGGATGTTTTTCCTGGAAGGCCCGAAGTATCGGCGGTAGTACATAGCTTCCTATTGTTGTGCTGGCGCCAATTACTACCTGCCCACGTTCAAGATCTTTAAATTGGGACATGGCCCGATCAGCCTGTTGTGTCAGGTCGAATATACGGTCGGCGTATTCGAAAAGGCTGCGGCCTACATCGGTGAGTTCTACCTGCCTACCCCTTTGAACAAATAGCTCAAGGCCGAGGCTTTTCTCCAATGCTGCGACCTGGCGGGAAACTGCGGGTTGGCTTAAGGCCATCTCTTCCCCTGCCCTTGAATAGTTAAGGTGCCTGGCCACACTATAAAAAATCTTTAACTGGTAAAGATTTAAGTCAGACATTAATAGCTCTCCTTTTATACAATGACAGGTATTACATTTCTGCATAGCTCATATGCATATTATTCATTTGTATTATACCTATTGCCATGATAACCTGTAAATAAGTTCAGTTGCAAGGAGTGTACTTTTTGATCAACAATTTCCAGAATATCAGCCTGACCTCGTACTCGCCCGGCTCCGGTTGAGCGTGCAAAATAGGTCCGGCGGACCTGGCGCAGGTGCTGCGCTGTTTACCAGCGGTTAAAGACCCCAATGTGTTGACAGGACTCGAAGAAAACGCGGCGATTTATAAATTAAGTGAAGAACAGGCTCTTATCCAGACCGTGGACTATATAACTCCCATCGTAGATGATCCTTACCAATTTGGAAGGATAGCGGCCGCCAACGCCCTGAGTGACATATACGCCATGGGCGGAAAGCCTGTTATAGCCCTCAATATTGTAGGATTCCCGAATCAGAGCCTCCCCCTGTCAATCATGGAGTCAATCATGAAGGGTGGTGCGGACCTGGCAGCCGAGGCCGGTGCCACCATAGTCGGAGGGCATTCCATAAACGACCATGCGCCCAAATACGGGCTTGCCGTTACTGGATTTGTTGACCCCCGCCGGATAATAACCAAACGCGGCGCAAAGCCGGGAGACACCTTGGTCCTCACAAAACCACTGGGGATAGGTGTGATTACCACCGGGATCGACCACAAAATGGTGGATGGAGATACCGTCAGCCGGGCAGTTAAGATTATGACCACCTTAAACAAAAGGGCATCGGAAATTATGCTTGCAGTAGGGGTAAATGCTTGTACCGACGTTACAGGTTTCGGTCTGTTGGGACACCTGCGGGAGATACTTGTAGCCAGTGGTGTCGGGGCACGCATAACAGCCTCCAGGGTTCCCGTTATCCCGGTAACGGAGGAGTTGGTACAAGCGGGAGCGGTGGCCGGAGGAACTCACAACAATTACCGATACCTACGGGATGCAATTAATTGGGACCCCTCCCTGTCCAAAGAGATGAGGCTGATTTTGTGCGACCCTCAGACATCGGGCGGCCTTTTAATTGCGGTATCCCCTGAGAATAAAAAACGTTTGATTACCGAACTTCAAAAAGACAAAGAAATACCTGAGGCAGCAGAAATTGGGTCAATAATTGGAAATCCCGGTGAAATAAGTGTGGTGGCTTAAAAGCCTATGAAATCAATTGAGCTTGAAAGAAAAGCAAGACGGATACTAGGGGTGCCGGATGATGCTGACAAAGCCAAGATACGGCTTGCATTCAGGCAGTTGGCTAAACAATACCATCCTGATAAAAACGGTGGTGATGAGGCAGCGACTGACAAATTCAAACTGGTTTCCGAAGCCTATGAAATACTTATCAGAGAGAAAAACAGAGGTAAGTACTCTTTAATTAAAGATGATGCTTCTTCTTCGGACGATGCCATATTTAAAGATGACGAGAGATATTGGGAGTGGTGGAAAGAAAGATTCGGAGACTTAATATAGAAGGGTGAGGTTTCCATGCCCTATTTATCTAATCGTAAAACAGTGAGCTTTGACGACATCGCCAGCAAATATGACCAGTGGGAGGAAACACCACTGGGGGCACTCACCAGCCGGATTGAGAGGAACACAATCCTTTCGCTGTTTGAAAAAGCTCACTGTAGGGGACCAGTGCTTGACATTGGCTGTGGAACAGGCAACTATGTCCTGATCTTTGCCCAGAGAGCAGATGATGTATATGGTGTGGACATTTCAGGTAATATGCTTGAGGTTGCACAACTTAAGGCTAAAAAAGCCGGTGTGGATGTGAAATTTACGCAGGCTGATGCGAGACGGCTTCCCTTTCCCGAAAATAGTTTTGCTACAGTAACCTGCCTGTTTGTCATCGAATTCACCAAACAACAAAAGGAGGTTATACGGGAAATATACCGTGTTTTATGGCCCGGGGGACACCTTATCCTGTCCACTCTTAACCGATACAGCCTATGGGCTATTTTGAGAAGGATTAAAGGAAGGTTCCAGCCTACAGTATACAATGATTCACAATTTCTCAGTCTCAGGGAAGTGGAAAGACTTCTTTTAGAAAGTGGATTTTCCTGTTTGGTATGGCAAAGAGCTGTTTATTATCCCCCTGTAAATAGCCCTAATATTTTAATTCATTATAAATTATTTGAGTTCCTTGGACAGACTGTTTTGCCGGGAACGTCAGCATTCCTTGCTGTACGGGCACTTAAGGAATAATTTATCTTTAATTAATCATGAGGAGAACTTAATGGCGAACATAGTCATTATCGGTGGTTCCTTTGGCGGACATACAGCCGCAATGCAAAGGGGTGGCTGATCGTAGATGAATATTACCGGAAGCTGACCTATACCATGGCAAAAATTGTTGCACAAAATATAAAATGCGGCATAACAGGCGGCTTTAACCTTTGAACAGTATTTTATGGCTAAAATGAAGACCGGCGCGCTTTACCCGCCTTAAAACTATTTTACTAAACCGAGGGAAAAACCATGAGCACAGTTAGGTATAGCTGACAAAAATCATAAACCAGTAGCCAGGATACCAAAAAAAAGGATGTGAAAGTATGGTAAAAATAACTGTGTACTCCAACAACCCTCCCGGTAAAGGCTGAACCAGACTTATTACCCTGGCCGGTGCGGTCAAGGACGGCTTTGCCCCGGATGTGGAAGTGGAGGTCATTTATAAAGGGGACTTGCCTGATATGCCCGGACCTCCCAATATAGAGGTGGAAGGCAAACTGCTGGGCAAGGATGTAACGGCGGAAAAACTGGAGGAAATTATTTCGGAATTGCTGCCAGAATAAAGTTTAACAAGCCGCACAAAAAACAGGCAGTCGGCGCTTACTTGGGATGTGGCTGGTATTCCTGGCCGGCCCGAGAGTTGCCTGTTATTTAACTTGGCTACTGTGCATAACAAGTAATTTCCCGGATATTACCTTATTTGAATAAAACGGTTGTGTAGAGGAAGAATAGATTAAAAAAACAAGGGGTATCCGATATGAAAATATACAGGGTGAATATGACCGGTTTGACCGTGAAGGTTGAGGAGGCCCCCGAGGAGTGGAGGCTCCTTGCCGGGAGGGCGCTGACCTCGGCTATAGTGTCCGGGGAGGTGGATCCCGTCTGCCATCCACTGGGGGAGAAGAATAAACTTGTTTTTGCCCCGGGACTTTTAACCGGGACCAATGCCCCCAATTCCGGGCGTCTTTCGGTGGGCGCCAAAAGCCCCCTCACCGGTGGAATAAAGGAGAGCAACGCCGGGGGGTCCGCGTCACAAAAGCTGGCCAGGCTGGGGATCAAGGCGCTTATTATTGAGGGTTTGGCGCCCGGTGACAAGTACTACAGCCTTCACATCGACAAGGACGGGGTCAAGATACGGGAAGAAAGCGAGCTTGTGGGCAAGGGGAATTATGAGGTTATTGACACGCTGTCGAAGAAACATGGGGAAAAGATAGGTGTAATTACCATTGGCCAGGCCGGGGAGTACAGGCTGGCGGCCGCCAATATTTCCGTGAAGGACCACCACGGCAATATTCGCAGCGCCGGGCGGGGCGGGCTGGGGGCTGTGATGGCCTCCAAAAGGATAAAGTATATCACCGTTGATGATGCCGGCGCCGGGGGAGTGCCTGTGGCCAACCCTGATAAGTTCAGGGAGGCCGCCCGCGTCTTTGCCAAAACGCTGAAGGAACACCCGGTTACCGGGGAGGGGCTGCCTACTTACGGTACAAACATACTTATAAATATTTTAAACGAGGCCGGCGGGCTGCCCACCAGGAATTTCCGCCTGGGGCGCTTTGAGGGGGCCAACAAGATAAGCGGCGAGGCAATGTATGATATCATTGTCAACCGCAAGGGAAAGCCCACCCACTCCTGTCACGCCGGATGTGTCATCAGCTGTTCCCAGGTCTATAACGACAGGGAAGGGAAGTATATGACCTCGGGCTTTGAGTATGAAACTATATGGGGGTTCGGGGCGGTTTGTTATGTGGACGACCTGGACGTCATAGCCCGGGCTGACCGTATCTGCGACGACATCGGCATTGATACCATTGAGACGGCGGTTGCCATTGCCACCGCCATGGAGGCCGGGGTTTTGGAATTTGGCGATGGCGCCTCTATGTTAAAACTGATCGAGGAGATTGGAAGGGGTACCCCCATGGGGCGTATTATTGGGAGCGGGGCCTCCACCACCGGGAGAGTATTCGGGGTAACCAGGGTCGCGGTGGTAAAGGACCAGGCCCTTCCGGCCTATGATCCAAGGGCTGTTAAGGGTATTGGCGTTACATATGCCACCACCCCCATGGGCGCCGACCATACAGCCGGGTATTCGGTAACCTCAAACATTCTCAATGTCGGTGGAAGGGTTAACCCCCTTGAGAAGGCCGGCAATGTGGAGCTTTCAAGGAACCTGCAGATTGCCACCGCGGCCATAGACAGCCTTGGCCTCTGCCTTTTTGTGGCTTTCAGTGTGCTGGATAATCCGGATGCGTTTACGGCCATTGTGGATATGGTCAATGCCCAGTATGATTTGAATCTCAGCGGTGACGATATTAATGAAATGGGAAAAAGGGTGCTGCGGGCAGAGCGTGATTTCAACAAGGCGGCCGGCTTTACAGACAAGGATGACAATCTGCCGGAATTTTTCAAGAAGGAAGAGGTGCCGCCCCACAATACAAAATGGGACTTTACCACGGAAGAGCTGCAGGAGGTTTTCGCCTTTTAATGTTTTATGTTTTCAGCAGCCTATGCATAACTCAGTCATGTTATCCCGGCGGATTGTCAATGGCATAAACGGTATAAGCGCCCCCTGTTTTTTTCATACCGTGCACCTCGTTGTCAAAACCCGGGAAATGTTTTTCAAATGTCTCGTAAAATTGCAGGTATTCCACCAGCAGGGGGTTGAATTTTTCTCCCGGCATAATCACCGGTATCCCAGGAGGGTAGGGTACCACCATAACGGCGGCGGTTTTGCCGGGCAGTTCCTGCAGCTTTAACCGCCGTACGTTGCCGGCCACCAGTTCCCGGTAGGCGTCGGCCGGGGTCATCATCTGTTCCGGGAAGCTGTCGTAAACCATTTTGAGCAAATCAAAATACTTTGCGGCGGCAAGGAATGAATGCATCTCCCGGCAAAGGGTCCGGATGGTGGCGCCGGGAGGATATAAGCCTGCCAGATCCGGAAAAACTTCAGCCAGGGAAAGGTCTTTGTCGTAGGCCCTTTTGAATTCAAACAGAACTGACAGAAGGGTGCCGGACTTGCCGGTGGTTACTCCCACAGAGAACAGCAAAAGGATGGAATAAAACCCGGTCTTCTCAGCCACAATGCCCCTGTTTGTCAGGAATCTTGAAACAACAGGGGCGGGAATAATCTGTCCGGGATCCATTCTATTGTTGTCTATGCCGGGGGTAAGTACTGTCACCTTTATGGGGTCGAGCATGGCGTAGCCGCCGATAAGTTTGTCAAAGCCGTGCCACTGGTCTTCCGGCTTTAATTCCCAGCAGGAAGGGTCGGTGTTTAACGCCTGATCGTCAGTCCGGTCAAATTCAACTCCCCCCACCACCGGCGGCTGCCACACATCGAACCACCAGTCGCCACTCTCCTTTAACTCCCTGCCGGTCTGGGACATTTTTTTTCTGAAAATAATCGCTTCCTCAATGGCGGACTGTGTGGCTGACAGGCCGAAGCCGCCCTCCATCATTTTGGCGGCCACGTCCAGGGAGGCTATTATCCCGTACTGGGGTGATGTGGATGAATGCATCATAAAGGCCTCATTGAACCGGTCATGGCAAAAGTCCCCTCGCTGGTCAACCACATGGATCATAGAGGCCTGGGAAAAGGCCGCCAGGAGTTTATGGGTGGACTGGGTGGCAAAGACAAGATTAAAGGCTGAGTCTTTCTCCCCCCGGCAGGCGGCGTGCCTCTGGCGGTAGATGGGATTAAAGGCGGCATGGGCGAACCAGGCCTCGTCAAAAAGGAAATTCTCTGTCAGTCCGGTGCCGTTTTGCTTAAGCCTTTCCATGATAATCTTCACATTGTGGCATATTCCGTCGTAGGTGGAATTGGTGATAACGGTAAGCTTTACCTTTCCGGGCGGGCGGCTGATAAAAGGGCTTTCCGCCATTTTTTTCTTTATTGCGCCGGCGCTTAATTCCTCTATGCTTAAAGGGCCGATGATGCCGTATTTGTTTCTGGTCGGGCCCAGATATATGGGTATGGCGCCGGTCAATATTACGGCATGCATGACTGATTTGTGGCAGTTTCTGTCCACCAGCACTATATCACCCCGGTTTACTGTTCCCTGCAGCACTATCTTGTTGGAGGTGGAGGTCCCATTGGTAACAAAATAAGTCCTGTCAGCTCCGAAAATACGGGATGCGTTTGCCTCAGCTTCATTAATAACGAGGGTGTGTTCAAGCAGTGATCCCAATTCGGGGACGGAAACTGAAAGGTCCGACCTGAAGACATTTTCCCCATAAAAGCTGTGAAAAACCCTGCCGGTGGGTGATTTGAGATAGGCTGTGCCTCCCATGTGCCCGGGGGTATGCCAGGCGTACTTGTATTCTCCGGCATATTTTACAAGCGCCCTGAAGAAAGGGGGGAGCAGGCTGTCAAGGTATTGCCTGACGGCGTTTTCTATCCTGCCGGCAATAAAGTCCGGTGTATCTTCCATTTTCCAGATGTACCCGTTTATTTTGCTCAGGGTATCCACCGGAATGTCCTTTATATTCAGTTTGTCAGTCATCAAAAAAACAGGAACAGATAAATTCCTTTTTCTTAGCAGATCAATAAGCTGTTCCAGGCGTGAAACAACCCTTTGCAGGCGGTAGGGGCTTACCTTGTTCCAGCCCAGCAAAACGCAGCCCACCTCTGATTCCGCCAATACAGTGTAGTTTTGATCATATTCGTCCATGCCGGACTCTATTACGGCCAGTCCTCTGTCAAGGAGGCAGTCAATAAGCCTTTTCAATGCCCTTCCCTCGATGTTGTCGGCTTTTATCCGGTTATCAACAATCAGCACCGGGAAATTTTTGTACAGAGTCATTTCCATCATCCTCAACTTCTTGCAGGAAAAATCTTTTTTAAAATATATTGGGGGCGGGGGGATCTGATGTCACTTCGGGATAAGATGAAAATTTGCCGCAAGAACAAAGCCGCCCGGAGGGCGGCTTTGTTGGGAAGGAGGTTTTTCTGTATAAAAGGTTTAGTCGGTTACAGTGGGATACTGCTGTGCTTTCCAGCCGTTGTTCATTCCCCCGTTGAGGGATCGTGCCTTAAAGCCGGCGATATTTAGCGCCGCCACAGTCTGGCCTGCGGTCTGGCCTGTGTGGCAGTATACGATTAAGGTTTTGTCTTTGGGCAGGCTATTCATATTTCGCCCCACCTCACGGAAAGGAATATTGTGGGCGCCCTGTATGTGGCCGGCGGAAAAATCCTTGGCGTCCCGTATGTCAATCAGGTAAATACTCTGGTCATTATTGTCGACCAGCTGCTTTAACTCTGCTTCCTTTATTTTGTTCATATTGTCCGGGAGCCGTTCAAAATAGTTGGCCGCCGCCTGCTGAAGCACCTGATTGTCCGCGCCGCTTGCCGGACTGGAGTGTCCCCCGAAGCCTGTGGCAATACTTACGAATATAACCACTGCCAGCAAAATGGCCATCATGGACTTTTGGCCTTTTGTTTTTAAAATGTCTTTCAACATATTTGATTCTCCTTTTGTTAATATTTAAGCCACGGTTTTGTTTTTATCCGACCCGTGTTGAGTTGTAATAACGGTACTGCTTTCAACCAACCGCCCGGCGTGAGCGATGGAAACCCGCCTGTTTTCCCAGGTGTCCACCAGGTAAATGATAAGGCCCAGAATTATGCTGAACAGGGCGGCCGTCAGAACCGGATTAACCGGTATATAATCGGCCAGTGTTATATTGCCCATGTCAAAGCGGCTTAAAAACTGAACCAGCCCGGGCTGAAGAATTGCAAATACGAATACTCCCAGGATGCCCCCAAAGACTGTATATCTGGCGTCACGCTTGCCTTCGCCCATAGCCCCTATGCTGGTGCCGGGGCAATAGCCGGCCAGAGCAAACCCAACCCCGAAAATCAGCCCGCCCGCAATGTCCGCCACGGGATTGGTGGCGATAAGCTGAAGCCATGCCAGGTCTATGGAGCGGAAACTGAAAAGTCCTGCCGAGGTTATAGCGACAGAAAGAAGCATAAACTTGGGAATGGTAAGGTCCTTGAGTCTCAGGGCATTTAATATGTTTTTATACTCAAAGGCCCCAACCCTTTGCAGAATGTAGCCGAAGCCCAGACCGAAAACAAGCGCTAGAAAGAGATTCATTATGCCACCTCCGTCTTTCTGTAAAGCAATAGGGCCGCGGGAATTCCGGCGGCGAAAACAGCCAGGGCGAATAATATTCCGCTTACCGCCATCTGGCTCATTCCGCTAATGATATGACTGCTTGTGCAGCCGCCCGCCAATCTGGCGCCAAACAGCAGCAGGAATCCTCCGGCAAAAGAATGAATATAGCGCAGCCGGGGCCTGTTCCCGAACCTTTGCATCCACATTGAGGGAACATCCCCGTCGGACGGCCTGCCGTGTATAATGCGTCCGCCAAGCCCTCCAAGAAATACACCCAGTACAAGTATCCACTGCCAGCCGACCTGTAAGGTGCTGCTTCCGCCGCATGTGCCGGCGGTCCAGGTTTCAGCGGGAATGAAATTGGGCGCAAAGAACTGCGAAATATACCCTGTTGTCTGGGCATAAGCCGTCGTAGTTCCAAGGTGGTTGCCGGAAGCAAAAATAATGAGGTTTAAAAGACCAAGGGCAATGCCTCCCGTAACCCAGGACCATCTTGAGGACATTGAAACCACACTCCTTTTAATATAATACCCCAGGGGGTATAACTAATTAATATCACTATACACCTCGAATGTCAAGAGAGTGATGTTAATAAAAATCATATACCTAGCGGGGTGCAGGTTGATGGGGTGTTCCGGCCGGCCTTGTCGTGACTGTTCAAGTTGTCAGAAAATGACATTCATTTTAAGGATAAAGGAAATTTTAATTCTTAAAAGAAAAAGTAATGCAGGAAATAAATTATGAAATGTATTTGTTAGATAAGATGGGGGTTGTTTTGTTTGAAAAAAGAAAAGACAGTATGGGAAAAACTAGATGATCTTTTTCATCCCCGGTCCATTGCGGTGGTTGGTGCGTCCGGAACCCCAAATACTTTCGGTTTTCTGTTTATGGATTATCTTGTAAAGGCGGGCTACAAAGGGACGTTATACCCGGTTAATCCAAAGGGCGGGGAGATTATGGGCTTTAAAGCCTATCCGTCCCTGAAGGACATTCCCGGGGATGTTGACTACGTTATTTCCTGCATTGTTGCGGAGCAGGTTCCGGATATGATCCGCCAGTGCCCGGAAAGAAATGTAAAATGTGTGCACCTTTTTACTGCCCGTATGAGTGAGACGGGGGATAAAAAAGGACAGGACCTTGAGATGGAAATAGCCTCTGAGGCCAAAAGGCTGGGCATAGCACTGTTGGGCCCAAACTGTATGGGCCTATATAATCCGAAGGAAGGGATCTCCTTTGCCTATGACCTTCCCCAAAAGTCCGGCAAGGTGGGGGGCCTTTTTCAGAGCGGTGGGATTTCCATCAATTTTATCCGCTATGCCGGAGCCCGGGGTGTCGCCTTCAGTAAAGTTTTCTCCTATGGCAACGCGGCGGATATAAATGAGTCGGACCTGCTGGAATACCTGGCGGCTGACAGTGAAACAGAGGTAATTGTCATATATATCGAGGGAGTCAGGGACGGCCGCAGGTTTTTTAAAACCCTGAGGGAAGCCGCGGCGGTTAAGCCGGTAATAGTGCTGAAGGGTGGAAAGACAGGCGCCGGGACCAGAAGCACCTTTTCCCACACCGCCTCCATTGCCGGCTCCCTGAATGCATGGGAGGTCGTGTTCCGGCAGTGTAATGCCGTTCAGGCTGAGGATATGGAGCAGTTTGTGGATTTGACTGTGGCCTTCAACTCGCTTAAGGGGATAACCGGCAAGAGGGTAGGGGTAATCGGGGGCAGCGGGGGAAAGGTGGTGCTTTCCGCCGACGAGTGTGACCGGTCGGGGCTGGATGTGGTGCCCATGCCGGAAGACGTGCTTGACTTTATCAGGGAAAAGACTCCGGAATTGGTAAACTGGATTGGGAACCCGGTGGACTTTTCAATACTGGGAGGTTCCCAGATGCTGATGGCCATGGAATTGATGGAGAAAATGGCTGAAAGCAGCGGGTTTGACTTCCTGATCGGCAACATGACGGAGGAGAATCCCTTTGACGATTTTATGTGGTCACAGTTGATTACCTTTGAGGCCAGTGAATACAGAAACATTTCCTCAAAGGGCGCCAAGCCTATTGTGGCGGTTATTTCCAACCCCGACCTGGGAATTGAAAACACGGTGGAATGGCGGTGGAAAAACCTTTTTGAAAGGCGGGGGTTCCTTACATCCAACGGTGTGGCGGTTTTCTCCTCGGTGGGCCGGGCCGCCAGGTCGCTGGGCAAACTGGCGGATTATTACAGCAACAGACAAAAATTTCAGCACCCTGAAACAGTACCGGAGCCGGCGTCTGTGGCAAAAGAACCGGTTATCGGGTTGTTAAAGGGTAAGGGGAGGAGGATATTGGCCGAGGTGGAGGCCAAGGAGGTATTGAAGGAAGCCGGAATTCCGGTAAATGAAACTGTTGTGGCCGGTTCAAGAGAAGAGGCGGTTTTACTGAGCGAGAAAATGGGTTTTCCCGTTGTATTGAAAATAGTATCGCAGGATATTTTGCACAAAACGGAATCGGGGGGCGTTGAGCTTAATCTCACCGGTCCGGATCAGGTGGCTGAGGCCTTTGACAGGATCATGGGTTCGGCGGTGGAAAAATATCCGGACGCCCGAATAGAGGGGGTTTCCGTCCAGAAAATGATACGCGGGGGAACAGAGGTTATAATCGGCATGACCAAGGACCCCCAGTTCGGGCCCATGCTCATGTTCGGTTTGGGGGGCGTCTGGGTGGAGGTATTAAGGGATGTGTCCTTTAGAATGGTGCCCCTGACAAGGCCGGAGGCCGGGGAAATGATATCCGAAATAAAGGGACGCCGGCTGCTGGGCGGATTCAGGGGTTCCGCCCCGGTGAACGAGGGGGTCCTGGCGGATATACTGGTCAGGCTTTCCGATTTCATAGAAAAGCATCCGGAGATAGAGGAATTGGATATCAATCCTCTTTTTGCCGCCGGTGACAGGGTGATCGCGGCTGACGCCAGGATGGTTCTTAATTTTTAACAATAATATTTTCTTTGCACAGCATTAAAATAATGATAAACTACAGAGGTAATATGGAATTTTCCGTAAAACGGAGAGGTTATAAACGCAATTGGGGGTTATTAAATGCCGGTTAAAGTGGTTACGGACAGCACCTCGTATATTCCGCCCAATCTCAGGGAGGAATTTGACATTTCAGTTGTTTCCCTGAGTGTAAGTTTCGGTGCTGAATCTTACAGGGAGGAAGAGATAGACAACTCCACCTTCTACAAAAAAATGGAGGAAAAAGGCATACCTGTTTCATCACAACCTTCCCCGGGGGATATATATGATATTTTCAACCGCCTGGTCCAGGATGGCAATGATGTGGTGGGGATTTTTATTTCTTCAGATATGAGCGGTACATGCAATACCGCCCGGATTGCCAAAAAAATGATTAATGATATGAATCCGGAGGCTGTTATTGAGATAGTGGACTCCAGGTCCAATTGCATGGAACTGGGCTTTGCGGTATTGGCGGCGGCCAGGGCGGCCAAAGAGGGAAAGCCGGTAGACATGGTTGTTGATGAGGCGAACAGAATAATAAAAAGGAGCCGCTTTTTGTTTGTGCCCAAAACACTTGAGTATTTAAGAAAGGGCGGCAGGATTGGCGGTGCGGCGGCGCTTTTGGGTTCTATCATACAAATAAGGCCGATACTGACGGTGGTTGATGGGGTGACGGCAATACTGGCAAAGGTCCGCACCTGGGACAGGGCTGTGCAGACCATACTGGACCAATTATTTGAAGACATTGGGAAAAAAGGCCTTGGTGAAATTGTGGTGCACCATATAAACAGCGAGGCGGATGGTAAAAAGATGGCCATGGCTATAGAGAAAAAGCTGACGGTAAAGGTTCCGGTATTTCCCATCGGTCCTGTAATAGGCCTTCATGTCGGCCCGGGAACGGTGGGAGTGGCTTATTATACGAAGGATGCTTATACTGAGTGAATTAAGGGTCGGAATCCAGAAGCCAGAAGCCGGAATTCAGACCCCCATGCCGCTAAAAAGCGGCACCATCAGAGAATGAAAAAGCATGATGAATAACTTTAGCTTTAGGACCGCTTTGGGGTCGCTTGCGGGCAGGGGGAGTGTTCAACCCCGGCTGCATCATCTCCGGCTGCAACAGTCTCTAAACTCGGTCGCCAAAGGACTGCCGGCCGCCTTCAACGTCGCGTCCATGCGCCGGTTCAGG
>JBMOPF010000095.1:0-21345 GCA_049325075.1 Bacillota bacterium
GCGGCTGGACGACGCCAAAAGCCTGAGAGGAGCTGGACGCGACTTTCGAAGGCGGTTGGCAGTCCTTTGGCGACCGAGTTTAGAGACTGTTGCAGCCGGAGATGATGCAGCCGGGGTTTAACACTCCCCCTGCCCGCAAGCGACCCCAAAGTATCTTGCTTTTTCATCCTTTATGGTGCCACTTTTAAAAGTGGCATGGGGGTCTGGATTCCTGACAGTATAATAATGTCGGTATAAGCACTCATATATATTGACGCGGGAAACAAAAAAAAGTTACATTTTTTTTTATAACGATTAGGAAAGTATAGTTCTCGTCTGTTTCCGACTTTCCGTTAAAAGCGTTTCAAAAAAGCATTCCTCTGTCGGCTGTCGGGAAGCCTTAAACATAAGGCTTTTTTATATTTCCTGCTCCTGCTAATATAACTAATACGACACTCCACGCCCTCTTCCTTCAATAATTGTTAAATAGTTTAACTATATATATGGTTAACTTTTTCCATAAAACTAAAAAGCCGCCCTGTCGGGCGGCACCGCTGTCCCAGCGGCGGGAATCCAGACCCCCATGCCACTTTTAAAAGTGGCATGGGGGTCTGGATTCCGACAGTATAAGCATTTCAGTATAAGCTTTCAACTGGGATAATGTCCCCTGACCTTGGCATCCCTGGCAAGCACGTTCAACATCCCCAGGGCCCTGCCGGTGCCCCGGGCCACACAGCACAGGGGGTCGTCGGCAATATATACCGGAAGTCCAGTTTCAGCGCTTATCAACCTGTCTATTCCGTGCAGGCAGGCGCCCCCGCCTGTCATAACAATTCCCTTGTTCACTATATCCGCCGACAGCTCGGGAGGGGTTTTCTCAAGCACTTCCTTAACCGCCCCCACAACCGACTCAAGGGCTTCCCTCATGGCCTCGTGAACATGGATACTGGTTATCCTGACCGCCCTGGGCAGCCCTGAGACAAGGTCCCTTCCCTTTATCTCATATTCAGCCTCAGCCGCACCATCAGGGTAAGCTGTTCCCACTTCCATTTTGATTTCTTCCCCGGTGCGCTCTCCTATGGCCAGATTGAACTCTCTCCTGACATAGCGAACGATGGCTTCATCAAGCTTGTCCCCCCCAACCCTGAGAGAACGGCTGCAAACAATGCCTCCGAGGGAAAGCACCGCTATATCGGTGGTACCCCCCCCAATATCAACCACCATGGTTCCGCTGGGCTCGGAAATGTCCAACCCGGCCCCAAGCGCCGCGGCCAGAGGTTCCTCTATCACGTAAGCAGACCTGGCCCCGGCCTGAATTGCCGCCTGACGAACCGCCCTTTCCTCCACGCTGGTAACACCGGAGGGAATGCAGACCATTATCCTGGGGCGGAAAAAAAGCCTCCTGCCCTCGGCCTTATTTATAAAATAGCGAAGCATTTTCTCAGTTACGTCGTAGTCTGCTATAACCCCTTCCCGTAATGGTCTGGTGGCCACAATATTACCCGGGGTCCTGCCCAGCATGCGCCTGGCCTCGGCGCCTACAGCTATAACCTTGCCGTTATCTTTATTAATGGCCACAACAGAAGGTTCCTGCAGAACTATGCCCCTTCCCTTGACGTAAACCAACACATTTGCTGTCCCCAAATCAACTCCTATATCCATATTAAAACCGAACATCATTTTTCCCCTTTCCCAAAACCGAGTTCTGCCCCTTATTCCCGGCAAAACTCCGGTTTCAGCGCCAATACCCGGCACATTGCCTGTGGTATTATTCTACAGAATTAGGGAAATTCCTCTATACTATCATTTCAAAGCAGACAATTTTGTGGGCTGTGGGGTATTTCCAGGGGCTAATAGGCATTTCCGCCCAAGCGGGAATGCCTATTAGCCCCTCCGCCCAACCGGAAATGCCTATTAGCCCAAATATTTTCTTTTTGTTGCCTCCCCGCCACGGAGGTGGCGCTCCGACTTGTTAAAGTCCAGGACTTCTTTGATCGCAAGGGACAATTCCTTATTCAGTGAAGGAAGACGCTCGGTCATGTCCTTATGCACGGTGCTCTTGCTGACTTCAAATACCTGTGCCGCCTGGCGCACCGTGGCCCTTGTCTCCAGTATGTAGGCGCAAATATCAAGTACCCTTTTCTGGATGTACTCCTGCATTTTTCCGCCCCCCACCGCCGGCATATCTTTATAGAGGCTTTGTTCTTTAAAATGTATATGCTGGAGGACGAATGCTTATACTGAGGATTATTCGGGTCAGGACTCAGAACTCAGAATAAAAATGAACCCGGCTGTATTCCCTGCTGGTCATTAAAATACTTTAAATTTCAACATCCGGCCTACAGGCTCCATTGATCGTGTTCAACAAGGAACAGCCACAACATATTTTTATCTGCGGCTAATAATCTCTGTTGATGTGACAAAGATTATTGTTTATATTAATGATTAATTTATTCATGGAGTGATTCGTTATGGAAAGAATAATGGGAATCAATGATGCACGCCCAAAACTTACTGCCATTATTGAATCCCTGAAGAGCGGAGAAGCACCTGTTATAATTACAGTCAACAGCGAACCAAGAAGCGTACTGATTGATTATGACGAGTACTGCCGCCTTCTCGCTTCGGAAAAAGAACATAAAAGGCTTTCACTTAAACTGACGCTGGAGAAAATAAGGAGTAGGGCCAATGAAACCGGTCTGACGGAAAAGGATATAAATATTGAATTGAAAGCTGTCCGCAACTGAATTTCTTAGCAGCAAAGTCCGGCAGCAAAAAACTCCTGAGTCCTGAGTTCTGAGTTCTGACAGTATAAGCCCAATTTACTTCATAGTTACTATATCCACCCCGGTGTAATAATGTTTCAGTATCTCCCGGTAGTTTTTTCCCTGCCGGGCCATTCCGCAGGCGCCGTACTGACACATTCCGACCCCGTGGCCTTTGCCCACTGTGGTCACCTTCACGACACCCTGCTCCACCGATATGTCAAAACGGGCCGACCGGAGGCCGAGCATTTCCCGGACCGCCGTTGAGGAAAACTCATTTTTTCCGATACGTACTGTTTTGGGAAAATCCCCGGACGTTTTTTCCACTACTTCAAAAAAGTTCGCCCCTCCCGTTGACACCTCCGCCGCAACATCCTCACCGGTGGCCTTTTTAAATTCCTCCGGTGTAAAGGTTGTAACCGTTACCGGCTCCTGGTCGGCATCGTAGGGACAGGGCACTCCTTTCAGGTACGGCTCCTGGAACCTCCATACATCCCCCGAGTCAACCGTGCCCCTGCCGCCGCACGAGGAATGGTAAACCGGGTCAATCAGCTGTCCGTTGTATGTTATCACCTCGCCGGCCGTGGAATGAACTGCTGTGAGTATTTTAAGGTAATACTGATAATATTTAATGGCGCCCCACTTTTTTTTCATTTCCTCCCTGGAAATCCAGGCCTGGTAATGTGTTGGGTCATCACAAACATCAGCCCCGGGGTGTACCGGGTTTAATACGCCGCCCCCCGACTGCCTTTTCATTATGTAAGTGCGGGCCGCCACCGCCTGGGCCTTAAGGGCCTCAACAGGAAATTCCGCCGGCATTTCAGCGGCCACCACTCCCGCCACATAATCCTCAACCGGTAAATCAATTATATTACCTGTTTCATGCGAGTATAAATGAACCACTGTTCCGATCTCCTTAATTCCGGCCGGTCTCATCAGTCCTACCGCCGACGGAATGCCGACAGCGGCCGCAGTGATCAGCAAAAGAAATAATAACAGTGTTTTTTTCATTTTTTTCCCTCCCCGCTACCGGGGCTCACCTCATACTGTATATACTGATTGAATTCCGGGTCGGAATCCAGAATCCAGAATTCAGAATCCAGAATAATCCATATATTCCTTATATGCATATATATAAGGATGATAAAGGATTCTATCGAATAACGCCATTATTAAAATCACAGAAAACATATAATTTTATTGGCCCGGCTGATAGGTTTCATTTTACTTATAAGGAATGCCCAACCATTCTGAATTCTGGCTTCTGGATTCTGGATTCCCGACCCCGGATTCAATCAGTATAAGAATTTCAGTATAAGCAGATCATATTCTCCTTCTTTTTCCAATATTACAGCGCCCTCTCAATATCGGCACCCAGTTGCCTCAGCTTCTCTACAATATTTCCGTATCCGCGGTCTATATGAAAGACATTGCAGACCTCGGTCACCCCTTCTGCGACAAGACCGGCAAGGACCAGCGCGGCACCGGCCCTGAGATCGGTGGCCTTCACCTTTGCACCGGACAGCCCCTCCTGTCCCTGAACAATGGCCGACCTGCCGGAAACCTTAATCCGTGCGCCCATCCTTTTTAATTCATTTACATGCATAAACCTGTTTTCAAATACTGTCTCGGTAATTACGCTGGTGCCGCCGCATAATGTCATCATGGCCATGAACTGGGGCTGCATGTCGGTGGGAAAACCCGGATAGGGCATGGTTTTTATGTCAATGGGCTTTATGTGTCCGCCGCCGTGGACAAGCACAAACCCCTCTCCCTCCTCCAGTTCCGTTCCGGCTTCCCTGAGCTTTGCCAGCACCGGATTGATATGATTGCAGATTACATTGTCCACCCTGACATCCCCTCCGGCCATTGCCGCAGCAACCAGATATGTGCCGGCTTCAATCCTGTCGGGAATCACGCTGTATGTGGCCCCACTTAATTCTTCCACCCCTTCTACCCTGATCACCTTGGTGCCGGCCCCCTTTATCCTCGCCCCCATAGTGTTGAGAAAATTGGCCAGGTCCACCACCTCCGGCTCTTCCGCGGCGTTTTCTATAACTGATGTCCCTTCTGCCAAGGAGGCGGCCATGATCAGATTTTCTGTCGCCCCAACACTGGGATAGTCAAGATATATTCTTGACCCCACCAGCCTGTCCGCAACAGCGTCGATGTAACCCTCCCCCTGCTTTATGTCCGCTCCCAGGAGGGAAAAGCCCTTTAAATGCAGGTCAATGGGCCTGCTGCCGATGGCACAGCCCCCCGGCGTTGAAATCCTTGCCCGCCCGGTCCTGGCCAGAAGAGGGCCCATGACGAGAAATGACGCCCGCATCCTCCTGACAAAATCATAGGGGGCCTCGTTGTTTATCACATCTGGAACCGATATCTTCAAGCCCCCTTTTTCTCTTTCCACCCCGGCTCCCAAATGTTCTATCATTGTGCATATTGTCCTGACGTCAGCCAAATCGGGAACCTCTTCAATAAAGCAGGGGGCCTTGGACAATAATGCGGCCGTTATAATAGGCAGCACAGCGTTTTTCGCCGGACTGACCTTGACTGTTCCCGACAATTTCTTTTTTCCCCTTATTATTAACCTGCTCAATAGCGCCTGTTGTCCCCTTCAAAAAAATAGAAAGCTTCTTTAATAAAAGCTTTCCCATATAAACTAATTGACATACTTCTTTATAAAAAGCCGGGACGATAAATCAGTCCCGGCTTTTTATTTTGCATTATGGCTATTGAAGGGCGCTTAGCCTGTTTAACGCGCGCTGCAGAGCCAATTCAGCCCTTTTGATATCAAGGTCCGAATGTTTCTCCGACAGCCGTTTTTCAGCTCTTTCCCTGGCCCTTTCGGCTCTTTCCCTGTCAATCTCGTCATCGCGCTCCGCCGTATCGGCCAGTATGGTGACCTTGTTGTTTGCCACTTCCACAAAGCCACCGCTTACAGCAACCTTGAAGGTTTTCCCTTCCTGTTCCACCTTCAGCAAACCTATTTTAAGGCCGCTCATAAGGGGGGCGTGATTGGGCAGAAAACCCAGTTGACCCAGTTCACCGGGCGCCACTACAAAACGGACGTCGCCGCTGAATACCTTTTTCTCGGGAGTGACTATCTCCAGGCGTTGTGTTGTTTCCGCCATGACTTATACACTTCCCTCTAAGAGACGTTTTCCGTTCTCCACAGCTTCGTCGATGGTACCGACAAACCGGAAGGCTGTTTCCGGCAGGTCGTCGTGCTTGCCCTCAAGAATTTCCTTGAATCCCCGGATGGTTTCTTTCAGGGGCACATATCTTCCCTTCATGCCGGTGAAGGTTTCCGCCACATGGAACGGCTGCGACAGGTACTGCTGCAGCTTGCGGGCCCTGGCCACCACCAGTTTGTCATCGTCGGAAAGTTCTTCCATACCGAGGATGGCGATAATGTCCTGAAGTTCTTTGTAGCGCTGGAGTATTTTCTGCACTCCGCGGGCCACATCATAGTGCTCCTGCCCCACTACGTTGGGGTCGAGAATCCTGGATGTGGAATCCAGGGGGTCCACAGCCGGATAAATTCCCAGCTCGGCAATCTGACGGGAGAGCACCACCGTGCCGTCCAGGTGGGCGAAGGTGGTTGCCGGGGCGGGGTCGGTCAGGTCGTCGGCGGGCACGTAAACTGCCTGCACTGAAGTAACCGAACCTTTGGTGGTTGATGTAATCCGCTCCTGCATCTGACCCATTTCAGTTGCCAGCGTGGGCTGGTAACCAACGGCGCTGGGCATGCGGCCCAGAAGCGCCGAAACCTCGGAACCTGCCTGGGTGAAACGGAAGATGTTGTCGATAAACAGCAGTGTGTCCGCTCCCAGTTCATCACGGAAGTATTCCGCCATGCACAGTCCGGTCAGCACCACACGGAGACGGGCTCCCGGGGGTTCGTTCATCTGACCGAACACCATGGTGGTCTTGTCCATAACACCGGCTTCTTTCATTTCATGGTACAGGTCGTTGCCCTCACGGGTACGCTCACCCACACCGGCGAAAACCGATATACCGCCGTGCTGCATGGCAATATTCTGGATAAGCTCCATAACTATAACTGTTTTTCCCACTCCGGCGCCGCCGAACATGCCGACCTTACCACCTTTGAGGAAGGGTACCAGCAGGTCGATAACCTTGATGCCGGTTTCCAGCTGCTCGGCCTGGGTGGATTGTTCCACCAGCGGGGGAGCCGGACGGTGAATGGGATAATATGTGTCACTCTTTATTTGTTCTTTCATGTCAATGGGTTCGCCCAGGACGTCAACCAGTCTTCCCAGAACAGGTTTTCCAACCGGAACGGTAATAGGCTTGCCGGTGTCAATGACTTCCATTCCCCTGACCAGACCGTCGGTTGATGTCATGGCTACCGCGCGCACGCTGTTGTTTCCAAGGTGCTGGGCAACTTCCATAGTAATTACGTCGTTTTCGCCCCTGGTCACCTTCAGCGCATTATATATCTCAGGTACCTGGCCGGGCGGAAAACGGACGTCCACCACAACGCCGATGACCTGCACTATATGACCAACGCTCATTCGTTTATGCTACCTCCTTTGCCTATAGATTCGGAATTGGGAATCGGGATTCGGGAATTGGGAATCAGTATTTGGTAATCGTTGCTCCAGCGGACCTATATTCTCTAATTCCTAATTCCTATTTCCTAATTCCGGACCTTTATTTTCATCTTGTTAGCTTATTCTAAAGCTGCCGCGCCACCCACGATTTCGGAAATTTCCTTTGTAATCGCGGCCTGGCGTGCCCTGTTCATGGACAGGGTAAGTTTGGCGATCATCTCTGACGCATTCTTTGTGGCATTGTCCATGGCCGTCATGCGGGCGCTGTGCTCGCCTGCCTTTGACTCCAGCAATCCCTGGAACACCGTGTTTATAACGTATTTGGGAAGCAGGGTGGCCAGAACCTCCTCAGCCGAAGGCTCAAAAATGTAGTCCGCCTTGTACCCGGCTTTTTCGGCCCCCGCTTCTTCCTTGGGAGGTTCCGCCGGAAGAAGTTTGGTCACCACCGGACGCTGCACCAGAACGTTTACAAACTCGCTGTATACAATATAGACTGCGTCAAATTCTCCTTCGGAGTACTTGTCAATAATATATTGCGCTATTTCCCTGGCCTGCCCCGCATCAACGTTTTCACCGAGACCAACATACTGCTGGACTACATTGTAGCCTCTTTTGCGGAAAAAGTCTCTTCCCTTTCGCCCCACGCAGACAAGACTTACATCGGGAATATCACGAATCTCCGCGGCGGCTCTCCGAATGACGTTGGAGTTGAAGCCCCCACAGAGCCCCCGGTCGGCTGTGATTATAACATAGGCAACCTTTTTGGGCTCCCGTACTTCCAGCAGGGGGTGCTTTACACCCGATGTAACCGAGGCCACCCTTCCCAGCACTCCCGCCAGCCTCCTGGCATAGGGCCTGGCTGCAACAACGCTGTCCTGGGCCTTGCGCATTTTGGCGGCGGAAACCGCTTTCATGGCCTTGGTAATCTGTTGGGTACTCTTGATACTTTTAATGCGGCGCCGTAGATCACGAATATTAGCCATCTATTATCTCACCACCTTGCCGTTAAGCTTATAACGGGCAGGATTACTTTGCAAATACCTGCTTGAATTCGTTGATTGCCGCCTGCAGCTTTTCCTCGGTGTCCTTTTCCAGAAGTCCGGTCTCTGCAATGGCCTTGCCGATTTCAGGCTTGTTTGTCTTCATAAACTTGAGGAAACCCGCCTCGAAATCAAGAACCTTTTCCACCGGCAGGTCATCAAGGAATCCCCGGACAGCCGTGTAGATCGACATAACCTGGTCTTCAACAGGCATAGGCGCATATTGGTTCTGCTTGAGCAGTTCCATCATGCGCTGGCCCCTAGTAAGCCTCGCCTGTGTAGCCTTGTCCAGGTCCGATCCGAACTGGGCGAAGGCGGCCAGTTCACGGTACTGGGCCAGGTCCATACGAAGGCTTCCGGCAACCGACCTCATGGCCTTAATCTGGGCCGCGCCACCCACCCGGGAAACCGACAGGCCCACGTTAACGGCAGGGCGCTGTCCTGCGTAAAACAGGTCCGGCTCGAGGTAAATCTGGCCGTCTGTGATGGATATAACGTTGGTGGGAATATAGGCCGAAACGTCACCGGCCTGGGTCTCAATAACCGGCAGAGCTGTCATTGAGCCGGCGCCCTCTTCATCGGACAGCTTGCAGGCCCGCTCCAGCAGACGGGAGTGCAGGTTGAAAACGTCGCCCGGGTACGCCTCGCGTCCGGGAGGCCTGCGCAGCAGCAGGGAGAGTTCCCTGTAGGCCGCGGCCTGCTTGGTAAGGTCATCGTAGATAATCAGCACGTGCTTGCCCTGATGCATGAATTCCTCTCCCATGGCAGCTCCGGCAAAGGGAGCGATAAACAGGAGCGGAGCCGGGTCGGAAGCCGTGGCGGAAACCACGATGGTATAGTCCATGGAACCGGTATCGTTCAGCTTCTGAACCACATTGGCCACTGTGGAGTTCTTTTGTCCCACGGCGACATATATGCAGATTACATCTTTGCCCTTTTGGTTTATTATAGCGTCAACGCCGATAGCTGTTTTACCGGTCTGGCGGTCACCCAGGATAAGTTCCCTCTGGCCGCGTCCAATGGGAATCATGGCGTCAATGGCCTTGAGACCCGTATTCAGGGGCTGGTGCACCGACTTACGCTTCATAACACCCGGTGCGATACGCTCAACAGGGCGGAACCTGTCGGTATTGATTGGCCCCTTGCCGTCCAGGGGCCGGCCCAGGGGGTTGACCACGCGGCCCAGCAGGGCGTCGCCCACCGGCACCGAAATAATTCTTCCGGTACGCTTTACTGTGTCCCCTTCCTTGATGTGGGTATAAGCACCCAGCAAAACGCAACCGATGTTATCCTCTTCCAGGTTCAGCGCCATGCCCATGGTGGGCTCTTCACCGGGCCCCGGCGCCGGAAACTCCAGAAGTTCCATGGACATGCATTTTTCCAGGCCGTAAACACGGGCAATACCGTCACCGACCTGGATAACAGTGCCCACGTCGGCCATTTCTATTTGCGCTTTATATTTATCTATCTGCTGCTTTATAATAGAGCTGATTTCTTCAGGACGCAAATTCATGCTACTGGTTCACCCCTATCCGTTAACTTATTTGCCTGAGATGCTCTCTCAGGGTGGCCAGGCGGGTACGGATACTGCCGTCGATAACCCGGTCCCCGATACGCACCACTACCCCGCCGATAAGAGACGGGTCCACTTTGTAGCTGGTCTGTACTTTTTGGCCCGTAATTTTTTTCAACATACCGGCCAGCTGCTTTTTCTCATCCGCATTCATTTCTATAGCTGATGCGACCCTGGCCTCAATGACGTTGCGGGCCTTGTTGGCCATCGCCGTATAATAGCTAACTATATCCGAAAGAAACTGCTCCCGCTGACGGTCCACCAGAAGTTTTAAAAACTCCATGGTTACCTCGGATACCTTTCCGGAAAGAAGCTCGCCAAGTAAAGACTTCTTATCCTCCGGTGTTATCCTCGGGTGATACAGTACTTTCTGCAAATCACGGTTTTCCCGGATGACGGATTCCACTGCCAGCAGTTCCTGCTCTATTACCTCCACAGCCTTTTCCCTCTCGGCTATTTCGTAAAGAGCCTCCGCGTAGCGGCCGCCCACCGCTCCTCTTAGCATGGGAGATCCCCTGCCTCTTTAATAAATTCCTGTACCAGATCGTGTTGGAGATCCTGAGTAATCTGCTTACCGATAATTTTATCCGCAACCAGTATTGAAAGAGTAACAACCTGGTCGCGCAATTCAGCAACCGCCTTCTCTTTCTCCCTCTCGATCTCATGCAGGGCATTTTCCTTGACCCGGTTGGCCTCTGTCCTTGCAGCCTCTATGATCTGCTGCGCCTGTGCTTCACCGGACTTGGTCGCCTGCTGTATAATGGCCTGGGCCTCTTCCTTTGCTTTCTGCATATCCGCCAGATAGCTCTGTCTCAGCGCCTCGGCCTGCTTTCTTTCTTCTTCCGCTGCCGCCACATTATTGGCGATAGCCGCCTGCCGCTGCTCCAGAATCTTTACAATGGGCGGATATACAACAACACGAAGAAATATTAAAAGTATTATAAAGTGAAAAATTTGTGCCACCAGTGTTCCGTTTAGCTTTAACGCACTTATTACACCTTCCATATATGACTGCTAACCCTCCTTCCGTCTGCTCTCGCCCCTGGAAAAAGGTTGCTGTAGCGGGGCGGTAAAATAGATGTCCAAGGCCGCTCCCGCTACTACGCCTTTTACCATTCCAACTGCGGGTTGAAATTAAGCACCCACTTTACCAAAGAGTAAGAATGCAATAACGACAGCGATAATCGGCAGAGCCTCGATCAGACCTACGGAAATGAACATGGTGACCATCAGGTTACCTCTCAATTCCGGCTGACGGGCAATACCCTCCACAGTCCTGCCGGTTACAAGACCGTCACCGATACCTGCGCCGATAGATGCAAGACCCACGGCAAGACCCGTACCAACCATTGCAAGACCTGATAAAATAGCATTTTCCATTCTTTTTCCCCTCCCTTCCCAAAATTTTAAATTAAGTTGGCAGCACATTCTGATACCAAAAGCTATTTATTTGTGGGGATATCAGCATGATTAATGCTCTTCGGCCGTCGCCTGGCCGACATAGGCGATGGTAAGCATGGTGAAAATAAAAGCCTGAATGCAACTGACAAAAATACTGAAAGCCAGCCATACCACCGAAGCCAGGAAGCCGCCGAACACGTCCACCGTCAGGCCGAAAAGCCCCAGCAGAACAGCGATCAGCACTTCACCGGCATATATGTTTCCGTAAAGACGGAAGGACAGCGTAATGGGTTTTGATAATTCTTCGATTATAACTATGGGCAGGAATAATACGCTGGGTTGTACAAAGTGCTTGAGAAAACCGGCCCCCTTGTACCTGATCCCCATGACCTGGATCAGCATGAACACCATCAGGGCCATGCCCAATGTAGTATTAATATCCGCCGTTGGAGACGACATGGTGGGTATAAGGCCCCAGAGGTTGCTGAACAGAAGAAACATAAAGAGGGAAAAAATCAGACACATCATACCTGCGCCTTTTCTGGGGTCAAGATTTTCAAATGCCAGCCCCCGCAAAAACAGGAAAATCTCCTCAACCATCAGTTGCAGCTTGCCCGGCCTGTCCACTTTCATATTCCTTGTCGCAGCCACTGTGAATAAAGCCACCAGGATCATAACTATCCAGGTCATTACAATTGTTTTCGGGTGTACGTGACCCAGTACCGGAACAACCGCCTCCTCATGAAAACTCCATACATTCAATGCATGTTCCACCTGTTCCAAGCTCATCATCTTTCTTTTCTCACCCCTTTCCCAGTAAAGAATTATTTTTATCTATATCAACAAATCATTCCCCGTAATATTTCCTCATTAACATCTGCGACTGCCGGTACTGCCTCACAGTGTCCACCACACCCACAATTGTTGATATGCAGTATGGAATAAGCAGTCCGGCCCCCACACCGTACAGGCTGACATGAGGAAGACGGGTGGTAACCAGAAAAAGTACCGCCATTACCATCGACAACCGTATAACCATGCCCCTTTTCATGTGCTTTTTGCCCTTCTCCAGGCTCAGGTCGGGAAGTCTTTTTATCCTGACAACAAGCATGAAGCAATTGTACATGCCGGTGGCTGTGCCTATCGCTATACCCCAGAGCATTCCGTCAGCGGGGTAAAAAAACAGTGCCAGGAATACACCTGCCAATATAAGCCCAGCGGGCCTCAATACATTTTTAAGTTGATTGTCCAATTCAGGAATGGATTGTAATCCGAACACTCTAGCACCCCGTTTTTTTTAAGAATTCAGGAGTCAGGAGTCAGAATGGAATTAATATAAGCTTCAAGTAATTTGCCGGCCTCTAGGTTTTAAAAAAACGGCTGACTATGTTTACAATTCCCCAGACGCCCACCGCCACACCCAGAAGTATACCGGCAATCATAAACCATGGGCCGGTGTTAAATTGGGCATCCAGTACCCTGCCTCCGTAAAAACCCATGGTAACTGTTATAGCCATCTCCGCCCCAATCATGCCGGTAACGGCCACGGCCTGAAGCACACCTGCAGATTTGGGTTTCTTTTCATCCATAAGGAGTTGAAATCCCCTTTTCCATCAGTGTGAGATGACTTTCACATATCCTTTACAGTTCTACATAAACGAAATGATTCCTCCACCCGGTAACAACTTTTTTCGCGGGGAAGGATAATTTTCTATTCCTAAGGGTCAAGATTAAGGCCTGAACGGGGGGCTTCCCGGCATAATTTTTGCATAATGCCGATTTTCCCAAGGCATGCCGTCACCCCCGCCAAATTCCCCCGGAGGGGTCTTTTCCAGCCCGTGGCGGTACAGTATCGCACCGGCGATCCTTTTGGACGCCTTTCCGTCCCCGTATGGGTTGACGGCCTCCGACATCCTCCTGTAGTGCCCGGGATCATCCAGCAGTCTTGCAGTTTCCCGGTACACCTTTTCCCTGGCTGTTCCCACCAGCACAACAGTGCCGGCGTCAACTGCCTCCGGGCGTTCGGTGGTATCACGGAGAACCAGCACCGGCTTGCCGATGGACGGCGCCTCTTCCTGCATGCCGCCGGAATCGGTCAGCACCATATAACACCTCTTCATCAAATTGACAAAGGGGGCGTAGTCCATGGGCTCAATAAGGTGAACCCGGTCCAGGTCCCCGATCACCTCGGACACAACCGACCTGACGGCAGGGTTCCTGTGAACCGGAAATACTATTTCCACATCCGGGTACCGCTCCACCACCTGCCTTAGGGCGGTATAAATATCCCTCATGGGATCCCCCAGATTCTCCCTCCTGTGGGTGGTCACCAGCAGCACCCTTCGCTCCTCAAAGTCAATTTTATTCAGCTCCGGATCGGAAAAGCGGTAGTCATTTTTGACTGTTGCCAGAAGGGCGTCAATGACAGTATTTCCTGTGACAAATATGTTTTCTTCCCTTACGCCCTCCGCCAGAAGGTTTCTTTTTGCCCTCTGCGTGGGGGCAAAGTGCAGGTCGGTCAGAACACCGGCCAGGTGCCTGTTCATCTCCTCCGGAAAGGGAGAGTACTTGTTTCCGGTCCTCAGGCCGGCCTCCACATGGCCCACCGGCACCTGCAGATAAAATGAGGCCAGCGCGGACACAAAGGTGGTGGTGGTATCCCCGTGGACAAGGGTTAAGTCCGGCTTTTCCTCCTCCAGCACCTCTTTCAGTCCGGCCAGCGCCCTGGTGGTAATGTCAAAAAGCGTCTGGCCCGGCCTCATTATATCAAGGTCATAGTGGGGGGTTATTTCAAACAAGTCCAGCACCTGGTCCAGCATTTCCCTGTGCTGGGCCGTTACCGCCACCCGGCACCGCAATTTTTCCCCGTATCCACCCAGTTCCTTTACCAGCGGCGCCATTTTGATTGCTTCCGGCCGGGTGCCGAATACCGCCAAAATTTTTATCATATTGTGTCTCCTTATACCGGACACCATACATTTTATAGATATCCGGCATGTTTCATTATTATTCCTGGCTATGGGGTATTTCCGATTGGTCGGAGAGGCTGATGGGCATTCCCGATTGGTCGGAGGGGTTGACAGAGAATTCCGGATGGTCGAAGACCATCCGTAAACAAATGATTTTCAACCCCTCCGACCAACCGGAAATACATCTTCGGCTACCTTGTAAACCTGCCCCTTGGCCCTCCAACGTTACTGAAGGCCGAGTTGAAATCCCTGTATAAAGTTTTATAATCCTTGATTCTGTGCCATTTTTTAATAAACCCCTCGGGCAGGTCGTCCCTCAGCGTCACCTCACTCCACCCCCCCGGCACAGGGTAGGCGTAGTAGGGCTTGTCCTTGGGAATGCCCCTTATATAAAGCACCTGGGGTATGACCCATTCCATCCTGGCCAGGGAAACCCGGTGCATGCCGTCGCAGATAATCATGTGCACCGATCCGTCATCCTCCACCGACTCTTCCACCACCGGGGGCAGTACGTCCACCGGCTCATCATACCCTTCCAGGTAAACGGATACATACCCGTTCAGGCAGAATAGCTCCACCCCGAACTTTTTCAGCTCCCAGCGCAGGCTCCTTACCTTTTGCAGTTCGGAGGAAAGTATATACGACTGGGGCGGAGAAAGAAATTCAGTCCGGATTTTTTCCAGGGAGACACAGGCGCCGCTGTATATTAAAATCTCCGGGTCGGTCAGCATGCCCACCCTGCGGATCCTTTCCAGCAACTCGTCCTGCCCATGCCTGTCCACTTTTACAATATTCATCAGCCCTCCACCCTTCTATCCAGCTCATGCTGAGTGAATTATGGGTCGGAATCCAGAATTCAGAATTCCGGGCAGTCCTTAAAGTAGTGGATACATTTTCATTCTTCAATGGTGCCGCATTTATGCGGCATGAGATTCTGGATTCTGCCCTGAAAATTCTTATACTGATTTAATCAGGGGTCAGGAATCCAGAATCCAGAATCCAGAATTCAGAATGGTAGGGCATTCCTTATAAGTAGTGAACACATTTTCATCCTTCAATGGTGCCGCATTTATGCGGCATGAGAGTCTGGATTCTGGCTTCTGAATTCCTGACAGAATAAGAATTACAGTATAAGCAATAAATTACCGGCTTGCACAGCAAAAATCAAGGCCTGCCAGGTCAGCCACGCTGTCCACTATTATATCCGGCCGGGGCAGGCGTCCTTTAAGCACACCCTCCATCGAACCAAACTCCTTGTCCGGCCGGTTAAGCACCCATACAGTCCGCAGACCCATTTTCATAGCGGGGGCAAGATCGTTCAGGTACGTGTCTCCCACCATCCACGTTTCCCACGGCTTTACGCCCAATGTCTCAACAGCTTTCTCCAGCAGCGCGGTGGACGGCTTGCGAACTCCCTCCCGGAAGCTCAGGCCCTCATAGTCCACCATCCCGGCCAGTTCCGGACAGGCTGATAAAAACCCCCGGTAATAAGGCTCCCAGATATCGGAAACAAGTCCTATCCTGGCCCCCAGTTCCTTGATGCGCCTTACCACCCCGGTGGCGCCGCATATTTCAACAGGGGCGGTTTCCTGGTCCCGCCAAACCGCCTCGATCCGGCTCTGCGGAAAATTTTCCAGGGGAAACCTCTCCCTGAGACAACGGCTCATATTCTCCGGGGTTTCAAAAACACTGCACATAATTACATCCGCCACTTCACCCTTTTGGGAGTCGGGCATTCCAAGAAGCCGGGATATCATCTTGGCCGGAGAGACAGCCGGCCCCTGCACAAGGGTGGATCCTATGTCAAACAATACCGCGCTCAAATTTCATCCTCCCCCGGGGCACAGTGTGACAGGGGACGGTTCCGTGACACACCTTAGTCTTTAGAATTTTACACCTTAGAGGTGTGTCACGGAACCGTCCCCTGTCACACCTCCCCTGTTACACCCATTGGACCACTTCCACCCCATGCCGGGCAAGGAAGTCTATTCCCTCGGAAGAACCCTTGAAGTCCCTGCGCACAACCACCCGGACAATTTCACAGGATACTATGAGCTTGGCGCAGGTCACACAAACGTCGGCGTTGACATAAAGGGTCCCGCCCCTTACCGCCAGCCCCCTCTTGGCACACAGGCAGATGGCGTTTTGCTCGGCATGAACGCAGGGCTTATAGTCCTCCCGTCCGGCCTTGTCCTTCAGGCACTGTCCGGTGTCGCAGCAATGTTCCTGCCCGGTAACCACGCCATTATAGCCGTGTGACAGTATCCTCCTGTCCACCACTATCACCGCCCCCACCTTTTTTCTGAGGCAGGTGGAGCGGCGGGCGATGATCTCCACAACATCCATGTAGGTTTCATCAAATGAGGGGCGTTCCATGGCTAATCCTGCATTCCTTTCCGGTCGGAATTCTACCCTGAAAATACTTATACTGAGTGAATTACGGGTCGGAATCCAGAATTCAGAATCCAGAATCCAGAATTCCGGGCATTCCTTTTATGAGAACTCGGAACTCAGAATTCCGGGCATTCCATTTTCGTCCTTTATGGTGCCACTTTAAAAAGTGGCATGGGGGTCTGGATTCTGGATTCCCGACAGTATTAGCATATCAGTATAAGCCAGTCAGTTAAATCATTCCCTGGCTTTTAATATATCGGGTACTTGTTGCAAAGCTCCCGCGACATGGACCTGGCTTTTTCCAGCCGCGCGGGGTCACCGCCGTAGCTGAGAGCCAGATCTATTATCTCGGCCAGAGTTTCCATGTCGTCCCCGTTAAGGCCCCTGGTGGTAACGGCGGGGGTGCCTATCCTGATCCCGCTTGACACCGCGGGCGGCTGCGGGTCATATGGTATGGCGTTCTTGTTCACGGTAACACCCACATCGTCCAGCATTGCCTCGGCTTCCTTGCCGGTTATGCCCTTGTTCCTGAGGTCCACCAGCATAAGGTGGTTGTCCGTTCCCCCGGTCACCAGCTTGAAGCCGAATCCCGCCAGGGCGCCGGCAAGCTTTGCGGCATTGGCCACAATCCTTTTCTGATAGTCCATAAATTCCGGCGCAAGGGCCTCCTTGAAGGCCACAGCCTTGGCGGCTATGACATGCATCAGCGGCCCCCCCTGAATACCCGGAAAAACAGCCTTGTCAACGGCCTTGGCGTATTCCTCCCGGCAAAGTATCATGCCCCCCCTGGGGCCCCGAAGGGTCTTGTGGGTTGTAGTGGTTACAATGTCCGCATAGGGAACGGGGCTTATATGCAGGCCGGCGGCCACCAGGCCCGCTATGTGCGCCATGTCCACCATCAGGTACGCGCCAACGCCGTCGGCAATTTCCTTCAGCCTGGCAAAATCTATGGTCCTGGGATAGGCGCTGGCGCCAGCCACTATAATCCGCGGGCGGCTCTTTACAGCAACCTCATTAACCTTGTCATAGTCGATAAAACCTGTTTCCTGATCCACCCCGTAAAAGGCAATGTTAAAATATTTACCGGAAATATTCAGGGGACTGCCGTGGGTGAGATGTCCGCCGTGGGCAAGATTCATGCCCAGAATGGTATCACCGGGGCTGAGCAGCGCGAAATATGCGGAAAGATTGGCCTGGGCGCCGGAATGAGGCTGAACATTGGCGTGCTCCGCCCCGAACAACTCCCTGGCCCTGCTGATGGCCAACTCCTCCGCAATATCGACATACTGGCAGCCGCCGTAATACCTCCGGCCGGGATAACCTTCAGCATACTTGTTGGTAAGCACCGAGCCCTGGGCCTCCATTACCGCGGCGCTGGCTATGTTTTCCGAGGCAATAAGCTCCAGCGTGTTGCGCTGCCGGTCCAGTTCCCTGTTTATGGCGCTGGATAACTCGGGGTCTGTTTCAGACAGGGTACTTCTTAAACTCATGTTGACATTTCTCCCTTTTTCCTCTTGCTGATAGTTTTATCAGGTACTACCCTTAAGCAGAGTGTATTTTTTCTCTATATCATCAATTTTGGCAACCCTCCTGGCATGCCTGCCCCCCTCTTCGAAGCCGGATTCCAGGAAGGACTTCAATATTTCCAGCGCCAGGCCGGGGCCCACAACCCTCTGGCCCATGGTAAGAACATTGGCGTTGTTGTGCTTCCGTGCCATCCTGGCGGAAAAGGTATCATGGCAAAGGGCGGCCCGGATACCCGGCACCTTGTTGGCGGAAATGGAAACCCCTATGCCGGTGCCGCACAGAATTATCCCCAGGTCGTACCCGCCCCCGGAAACAGCCTCGGCAACCGCCAGGGCAAAATCCGGGTAGTCCACCGACTCTTCGGAATAGGCGCCAAAGTCATTGTATTCTATGCCTTTGTCCCTTAGATAGTTTATGATCTCCAACTTCAACCTGAACCCACCGTGATCACTTGCTAATGCGAGTCGCAACACATTTACTTCCCTTCGCAAAATTTTACATTGTCATTTTCACTTTTTGACAGTTTCGTGGCTATGGATTTATACGCATAAATTCTACAATAACCTGTTTATCCCTCCAAAAAAAATGGCATCTTGCCGTCATTAATGTCTATCATTTTCCTGCGCCTTCCTCAATTCGCCGGTTTCCGCCGACAGCCTGTCCACCGCAAGCCTGACCATGTCTGATATCAGTCCGGCAGTATCCCGGTACACCCCGGGCCCGCCGCCGAATGGATCGAGTATGTCCCCGCCCAGCCCGGCGTAGCCGGCCAATGTAAACACTTTCCCCTCAGCCTCGGGGCACAGTTCAACCACCTCGGCGCGGTGCCGCTCCGACATGGTGAGAATGAGGTCGGCATCCTCCACCATATTTCTGTCCAGGGAGGTGGAACGGTGACCGCTTATGTCCAGCCCCATATCCTCCATGGCGAGAATCGCATTCCTTGAGGCCGGCATCCCGGAAACAGCACCGGTTCCCGCGGATAAGACCTTCACCCCTGTCAGGCCGGCCCTTTCAATTTCTCTGGCTGCAAGGGCCACGGCCATGCTGCTGCGGCAGGTATTGCCGGTACAAACAAAAAGTATTTTCATTTTTAAGGCCCCCTTATACCAGGTCATTGTCAGAAGACAATCAATTTAACCCCTATGCCCAAAAGGATCAGACCCCCCGCCAACTGGGCCTTCTCCCCCACACACCGGCCAAGAAGCCTGCCCAACAACAGGCCGGCCAGGGTCATCAAACCGGCCACAACCCCGAAGGTTACCGCCACAAGGAAAAGTTTAACCTTCATGGTCCCCAGGGTAAAGCCCACGCTCAGGGCGTCCATGCTCACACTGAGCGCCAACAAAATAAGGCCCCAGGTATTGGCAAAGGCAACCGCCGGCTCTTCGGGGTCCCCCCTGTACACATCCCATAACATCCTCAGCCCGAGGTATATCAATATCAGCGCCCCGGCAATACCCGCCGCCCTTCCCACGATGCTGCCCGCCAATTCTCCCGCAAACCAGCCGGCCAGGGGCATTATTATATGAAAGGCAAGTATGGTAAAGCTTATTATAATAATCTGGGCCTTCCTTACCCCCGCCATGCCTATGCCCAGACACATGGAAAAGGCGTCGGCGCCCAGTGCCGCTGCCAGCAGCAGAATGGTCAGAACAGACATCATTTACCCCTTTTATGAATCATAAATTGCTTCCGGCTTATAGGGCCGGATCAGCCCACCCGGACCACTTTTCCCCCGGCAGCCCTTCGCAGCCTGTTGTTGACTGCCAGCCCAAGTCCCCGGTTTCCCACTCCTTCGGCCAGAATTACATCCACCCCTGAATCATCAAAATAACGCAGGGCCCCGTACAGGCTAGCAGCCACCGATGCCGGGTCATTTGATGCGCCGGCGGACACAGCCAGAACCCCTTCGTATTGGCCGATATTTTCCCGGCGGCAGATCACACCGACCTTTTTCCCTTTCCCTATATACTCCAAAGCAATCCTTTTTATCTCCGCAATTACCGGAGCACCATCACCCTCCACCAGGACAAGGGGCGCCGAGGGGGCGTAGTGCCTGTATTTCATGCCCGGAGAACGCGGCTTTTTCACCGTTTCACCGGCAACTTCCACCGACCTGTCCAGTTCCACGGGCCCCACTGCATCCATTATCTGTTCCGGGGTTATCCCTCCAGGCCGTAGTATAACCGGCAAATCACCGGTCATATCCACCACCGTTGACTCCAGCCCCAGGCCCGCAGGACCTCCGTCCAGTATCATATCAATCCTCCCGGACAGATCCCGCCGGACATGCTCAGCCGTGGTAGGACTGGGCCTTCCTGAAAGATTGGCGCTGGGGGCTGCCACCGGCACACCCGCCACCCGGATTAGAGCCAGGGCCACAGGGTGGTCCGGCATACGGAAGGCCAGTCCGGTCAGTCCGGGGGAAACAGCCTCCGGCACCCTGCCGCCCCTCCGGAGAATAAAGGTGACCGGCCCGGGCCAGAATCTCTCCATCAGAACCCTGGCCTTGGCCGGGACGGAATCGGCATAAAGGTATATAGACTCCATGTCGGAAATATGTAAAATCAGCGGGTTGTCCATGGGCCTACCCTTGGCTATGAATATTTTCCTTACCGCTGCTTCATCCAGGGCGTTGGCCCCCAGTCCGTAAACAGTTTCAGTGGGAAAGGCCACCAGCCCGCCCCGGCGCAAAACAAGCCCGGCCTGCCGGATTATTTCCGGGTCCGGACAGTTTCCGTCCACCTTTAGAAACAAGGTTTCCAGCCCACCTGCAGCCATATGGCTCACCTCGCATCCAGAAGGTAGTATAACATAAAATTGTGCTTTAAGGTAATTCTTTCATGTCAGGAATTCAGAATCCAGAAGTCAGAATTCAGAATTAACCCTAAGCCAGTAGTTCAGCATCACTGGGGATGAAAATTCGGGTCATTTTAAACATAGCCACAGAAATAACCGGGTCTCAGCTTATAGACATGACCCAACCCATTCTGCCCTGAAAATAACTTATTCTGAAATGCTTATACTGTCGGGAGCCAGGAGCCAGAAGCCAGGAGCCGGAAGGGTCCGGGCATTCCTTTCGGGGGACCCTTAAGCGACATGCATCCGGGGGGA
>JBMOPF010000096.1:0-20350 GCA_049325075.1 Bacillota bacterium
GGCGGATATCACCTATTTCGGCTATTATACCGGCGCAGAACACGGGTCCAAGGCCGGGCACTGAGTCGAGAGTATGCTTAAAGCGGGAGAGTTCCTTGGCAATAGCCTTATCAATGATACTTATCTGAAGTCTATTAATTCTTCCAGCGGTCGGGCCGCAATTTCTTCCGGAGAAAGGAAATCAGTGAGCAAGGCTATAGAAGTTGCTCCGAACAGATTACTGAAAACTTCATCCTGGCTAAGCTTCCCGTATAAATGCCTCTATCCTGCCGGTGGACTGTGATTAAAAAACCAATCCACCCTATTTTAGCGGGTGGATTGGTTTTTCCAGATCGTTATTGCACGGTTATTCCCGCCTCGACAGGCAAATCGACTTTGCCGGAAGATGCGGGTGACATAGTCAATTCTGCTGCCCACGCGGGTGAGTTCAACAGCAAACCCAAGGTCAGCCCAATAGCAGCTATCTTTTTGAATCTTTTCAATATATCGCTCCCCCTGGTTTCTCGATTTTTTATCCAAATAATATAGATGGTCCGGGATAAAAATGTTACAGAGTTTCAGAGTCCCATTTTCATGCGAAGAAGCATGTCAATTTCTTTTTGCAGCCACTGCCCATAACCTGGCAGGGTAATAACGGTCCATTCAGTCAAAATATCAGGATTTTGAATCAATAGATAAGCATCCTCAGGGTCTTGAGAATTATCCGCATAAATAATAATATCTTTGTGTCCTATATCATTTACCCCCTGGACGGGCTTATAGGGGCCATAATAAAGCCGGACCCATCGGGAGCCGTCCTGAGCTTTGCCATTGCTTTCAATAGTTTCACTCGCTTTAACTATGCTGATATCTTTTTGGTCTTTTACAACCTGTCTGAAATTCATACCCGCACCACCACGATAAGCTATCCAGCGCAGGTTTTGAATATCGGATATTATTGGCTCTTCTGAGGAAATGTTTTTCAGTGGCGGGTAAATGTGATTACCCCTTTGTATAACAACCTGTTTGGGCTGTGGCCTTTCTGACCTCCCGGTTGTTATATCCGCGGAATTCTTTTGCCAGGATCTGTTTGTATATTGATTTTCACCCGTATTAGCTTTATTAAGCACTGGTAATGAACGTTGTTCCTGATACTTGTATATTAAAAAGACGAGTAGAACCAAACATAATAGCATGATGAACAATAGTTTTTTATTCATAGAAGACTGAACCCCTTTTAAAAAAAGATGGTGGCCAAATCGCCCGGTACCTTGATTTGAAAAGAAACAACCTTGCATATCTCCTCGGTTCCATCATCCTGGGTATTGGTTTATTGTTTCTGGCAACCTGGCTTCTTCAGTGGCTTTGGAACATTACAACGCCCCAGGTGTTCAATCTGAGAGAAATTACATTCTGGCAGGCATTCAGGCTTCTATTAATTGCCGGAATACTTTTTGGAGGTACACGTTTTAATTTTGGTTAAGCTGAGGGTATTTTGTAAAGGTGACTGATATATAGGACCGTAACCATACTGATGATGGCTATTAGTCGGCCAGCAACGCTCTCATCATAACTCTACAGTTTGGTCTCGCTTTTGGGGTAATCATATGGGTAATTGTTTGAAAAATAAAATTGTACATAGGGTAGATCAGAATTACTGTCATAGATCTTTTTAATATCTGCTGTATATAATTTTGCCTTATCTTTTAAATTTACTACAACACTACTGGAATGGCTTTCTTCCCATAACTCCACAGAGTGCAAATAATAATTTTCTTCAGCGACGTTAAGTCCTTTATTTTTTATTTCTTCACTTATCCTGGTTTTTTCGAATTCTATAATAAACTGGTGTTCATCCTTGACATACCTGGTTTTAGTCGGAGGTATGGTTATAAATCCGGCATAAAAATGATCTTCCTTACCCTTAACCGGCTTGAATAAGATCTCAATTCCCGTCAGGGTAATCCTTATATCTGATATCACCTCGTCGCCTTTATTGCCAAAAAAAGTGCCCTGATCCACGGTAAAATATTTGGGTATGTATCTATCCCGGAAATCAAACTGGCCACCATTCTCTTCGTTTCTATAACATTCTATATAAAATGGAAATGAGTGGTAAGGGCCTATATCATTTTTCCCGTTGGCTTCAAACAGCATCATGTTTTCATTGATAATTTCTACTAACCGGACATAGTTCGGAGACGTTGGCAATATATCCATATCACCGGTTTTAAGATTATGCCAGTGAAACCAACTGGCGGTCGCCGGATAATCACTTTTACTCTCCACCAGGACGTAATCTCCGTGGTTTATTACATTTATAATTTTTCTATCCGTGTATTTGGCCCTGATATCCTCCATAGTCAACTTACTGGTGTTTTCTACTTTGTATGGCTTATCGCCAAATCCGGCTGAATCTGATTGCCGGTTAGCCGGGCCGGTACCTGCTGTGGCATGCGTGGCGGTGTTTTCTGAAGCTTGATATGTTTTACATCCGGTAGAAAACATCAATAAACAAAATAACATGCCGGTAATCAACAGGGCTTTACCTTTATTCATCATGGACCCCCCCTGAATCAATCACCTTCTTTTTGGTCAAGCCGCAGCGGTGATGGCGCTCACCAGAACCCTCTAAAAAATCACCTGGATGGATATCTCTTAAATTCATCCCGTTTTTTTATTTGTGGCGTAAAAAAAACGAAGTTCCTTACCGTATCCGGGAACAGTCAAATTATTACGCGGCTGAATTTTTACCCCTATTCCCATATCCTTGAGGTAATCAGCCAGACCTCCCCTGATTTCCAGCGCGCTCCTCAATTTATCCGGGTTGCCGATGACCAGGATATAATATGGCGGCACAGTTTTTTCAAGGTTTATGTTGACAAAATCGCCTGCCATCCTGATCTCTGAAGTGGAGATTAACCTCTCGCCGTTAATGGCAATTGCCTCCGCCCCGGCGCCCCTCAGTTCATTAACCATTCTAAACAGGTACTCGTCCCACAATTCAAAAAGTTCATTCGGGCTTGACCGGACGGCCAGATCCTCCAGCACCACCTCAATACCCGGCCCCATAACCGCAGTCAGACCCGCCTTAAGCCTGGCCTTGAGCAGTTCGTCCCGGATTGCTTCCAGGGCCTGGAACTGACCCTTCCTGGCCTGCTCCAGTTTATACGCCAGGTCGTCAATCTCCCTGTCCAGTTTTCGGTTTTCTTTTTCCAGCCTGCTCAGACAGCAGGTCATGTACCCTGTCCGCCGGTACACCCGGATCAAAATACTGATTGCTCCGGAGTTGAACGGCCAACATAATTCCGAGAACCATCGTCAAGGCACTGATAACGAGGTATGTTGTTTTGATACTCATTAACTTTACATAACCTCCGGCACCGGCAAATCAAAACTTAAGCTGTTAACTAACCCCGTCTTTTGTCCCTGTTCAACTGCCCATAATCTGTTAATCTGTCACTATTAATCAGTTTGTCACCCGGCAGATTTATTTCATCCCTTTTTAATTCCAGGCTATATCCATCCCCTTTTTGCTTGAAAAAATAATAGCAGTGAAAGTATTCCATTTTGAACCCGCTGTCTGTTATAATATTTCTTATTTGTAAAGCCTTTTCCAGAAAGCCTTCCCTGGAGAGTTTTTCAGTGCCTGATCCATTAATATCGGCAAATACCTTTAGTTGCTCATCGATATCCTTTGAGTAATCCGCGTTTATATTATACTTTCCCTTTTTTATATAGATCTCGGTGTTAATCCCGGTGAGCTCCGGGACTTTGGCCTTTATCGCGGGAAAAAGCATCCTTTCTATCTGCTCTGTGAACCTGATCTCCATTTCCCTGTCCCGGATGTATTCCTGTTTATACTGATCGTACATCACCCCTTTGTTTCTGGCCCTGATAACAAATTCAACCCCAGGGTCCGTTTCAGAGAAAACTTTTGCCGAGTAGCCTCCGATTTTAAAATCATAGTCAAGGCTTTTTATTCTAAAATGATTGTCCGGATAGTTTTCCGCCAGGTAACTCCGGACATTTTTTCCGGCTATAAACTTGCTGACAGGATCTCCAAAGAACAATGAGCACACCCACAGGGCTGATAAGAAAATGCCCGCCAGGAGCACATAAGCAATATATTCGATTACCATGCCTGATTTCACAACTTCACCTTTCCTTTACAACAAACGGGTAAAAGCTTTAGCGGATTTGCTTGAAAGAAAGAACTGTGATGGTGAAATGCCGATACTATTTTTCAATCTTATTGATTTCTTTTGCTCTTAAACCCCATCTGTAAACCCCCAAGATAATTCCCAGCACCGGAAGCCCTCCTATAACCACAAAATACCGGTAATATATACTGCTTTCCGGTGAAGGCGCTTCAAAAATGAGGTCCTCCCGGCCAGATCCTCATCCCTGTCTTCCACGTAAGACTCAAATAAAAGGCGTGTGGGCGTCTCGGGATCTTTTGGCGAAATGGTTACCTTCTTGAGAACCGGGGCCGCTTTGCCGTCGGGTGTTTTTTGCCCGGCATAATCAGGGAGAAGGGACGCCAGCCAGCGCTGCAGGATTTTCCAGGCCTGAAAATCAAAAGACCGGTTTGATTCTATATACCCTGTCAGGTGGTTTTCAATCTGCCTGTTCAGTTCCAGCAGTTCCTGCAACTGCCCCTTTTTATGGTATAAAGTTGCCAGGTAATAATAAATCTGCGGGTTGACATTTCCACCCTTGAGCTCCCTCTCCCGGATCCCCCGCCCGAATTCGGCCTGACCCGCTTGAAAGCGGTACCGGGCCTCAATCAGATCAATGGCGGATGCCACCTCTGAAAACTCCGCCTCCATATGGTTTGCCCCGTATTCGGCCTGCAGGGCCTGACTGAGATCCCTCAGTGTGTCCAGCACAGCCTGGGAGTCCCTCCCGGATTCCTGTGTATAAAACTCTGTAAACAGGGGCTCCGCAGAAGAATTTATGTCCCCCCATTTTACCGGTATTTCCGGCCACTTGCGGGTGTTGAAAATTATTTCTATATCTCCCCGGGGCTCCAGTTCGGTCCATTCCCAAACCAGGTCATTTCCTTCAAAGCGATATGTTCCCGGAAATATCCGCACCATGTCGTAGGGCAGCACGTCTTCAAAGCGGAAAACCACCCTGGCCTTGCCGATGGGCCCCTTCCAGTACGACCCCGTGGTCAGGATATACCCCGCCAGCACCTGCCCGTTGGACCAGTAATGATTTTTTACCCGGTATGTGTTTCTGACCTCCCTGGTTTCTCCGGCCCCGAAGGGCACTTCCCAGGTCCACCAGTAAGGGTGATTGCCAGCCCCTTCCGCCGCCTTTTTGATGATTCTACTCTTTTATCAAATAACGCTTTTATGGCATATGGTTTTGTATTGAATACGGTGTATTCAATCATCTTCCCGGACATATCCATCCCATCTATCTGGCCGATATGTTCAAAGCTGGTTAACACACTCCGCAGTACATAGACCTTGTGATATTGTGGGTCAATTCCGTTATCCTTTAAAAAATCCACATATTCATGCGGCGTATGGGGTTGGTGGTATGAAACGAAAAAGTATGAAACCGGTGACATTAAATACGTGATTCCAAGCATTGAAATAATCAATATTATAAAGCGTCCTCCCCTACAAAAAGCAGGTTTCTTCACCTTATCAACACCAACCATGCTGAGATTTGGGGAATGATTTACCATTGGGCCTGTTCATTGTTTATTTAACATGGGGATTTCGTTTGGCACTATATTCTCAACATATACTTCTCCGGAATAGTAGTCAAAACAGTAGTAATATTTTTTGTTATCCTTCCCAGCTATTGCGTACCAGCATATTTTACGGGGTTCATAGGGTGCAATATATGTTTTCTCGATACTTTCCGGGGGGAATCCTCTTTTATGCAATATTGAATACAGTGTTTCCCGGGAGATGCCGGCGCCGGTGAAAACATTTCCAGTAACAGATACCTCCCCGGTATATTTATTTTTAGTTAGCCAGAATATCTTTTCCCGGCCTGTTTCATCGATTCCAGTCACCATAGTGTTCATATCCCCATATTCGACAAAACGGATTGGAGTAAATTGCACATCCGTTACCTTTTTCAAAAGGCCCTCTTCGAGAACGTATATTTTCGCCTCATCGGCTGGGGGGCCTGACGCCGGCCCAATCAGTATTTCAGAAATCAGGACGGTTCTGCTGCCTTCATCCCATTCCACCCTGTAACGCATAGCCTCACTGACAAACCGGACCGGCACCATGGTTCTGTCATTTATCAACATCGGCGGCTGGTCCATTGTTATGTGCCTGCCGTTTATGAAAGCAATGACAGAGTCAATGGCCAGGCGAATGGTTACTGTACCGTCCCTGGTGGCTGTTATGGTTTTTAATTTTTCATTCCAGTCAACTTTAGCTCCCAGTGCTTCAAAAATACCGCGCAGGGGAACATAGGTCCTGCCGCTGATAATCACCGGGGGCTGGTCATACTCCTGCAAGACCCCGTTTATCCTGACTGAAATCTTCTGGTGACCGGGAGTGCCATTTTGGGCCGGCGGATAAGGCCGGGACTTAACTGTGAAACCGGTGGTCATACCGTTAAATGTGGCGGTAAACTGCGCCGCGCCTTCCTTACGGCTGTATAAAGTCACTTCCGGTTCAATCCCCGGTTCGACAACGACGGCAATTTCCGGGTCCTTTGAATTCCACTGGGCGAGCCGGGTGACATTTTCCCTGACCCCGCTGTCCAGTACCGCATTGAGGACAATTTTTCCATCACCGCCGTACATGACCATGGCGCCTTTTTCCGTAATAATATTGGGGGATATGGCAGAAACCTCCGTGGACACCACCGGGCTGACCTGTACCTTGAAAGAGGTGGTGTGCCCCCTGTAAGCCACAGTCACCGTGGCGGTTCCCTCTTTGATTCCCTTTACTGAATTATATCCGGCTTCAGCCACTTCCGGATCACTGGTCGTCCAGGCCGGATCCGGTATTTCCCCGTGCTCACCGTTGGAATATACGGCCCGGGGCGAGAGGTAAAGGAATCCCCCCGGCCTCACCGAAACGGTGTCCCCGGGAAAGATGGGTGTTAAAACAGAGTGAATGGCATCCGGAATGGCCATAAAGATGGATTTAACCTCCAATTGCTTTTCAGTCTTCTGGGGTTTATACAATACATCTGAGGCGCTCTCCAGACCGGAGTCGTTAAAGCTGACCACGGCATCGGGATTCTGGTCCGGGACGTTTTTCTTCCTGGGGACCACCGTCACCCCGAGGGAGGTTGTCACACCGTTCAGGGTTAGGGTCACTTCGGTATTACCTTCTTTAAGAGCAAACAACTGATTGTATCTGACCGCCGGGTAGCCGCCGTAGCCTATCGATACAATTTCCGGGTTCTTCGGCTCAAAGCGGGTTAACCGGTTGACCTCTTTTTTTGTCCCGTCGGCCAGGGTGGCCGTGACATATATGCCGGCGGCGCTGCCGTTTTCCATGATCACCCTGCCATTTTCCATCCCGGCATTTTTGTAAGAGGTGTTCCTGTCCAGGGAGACGTCCAGGGACACCGCCGGGCTGACCGTGATTCTGACCGAGGCCGTTTTCCCTTTAAAGCTTGCGGTTACCACCGCTGTTCCTTCCAATCCGGCTTCCAGGGGGATAAAGGTATAGTTGAAGGAACCACCGGGGATAGCAATAACCCCGGGATTACTTGAACTCCAGTCGGCCCCGGAATTGGCGATGATATCCGTCCCATCCTCCAAAAACGCCCGGGCCTGCAGGGGAAATTGCTCCCCGGGCAACAGGGTGATAACCTCTCCGGATGATACAGTTTTCCCGTCCTCAGTGATGAAGTGGAGTGACTTAACACCTGATGAACTCTGTTCCCCGGCCTGTCCGGGCCCCGGCAGGAATAAAGTAAATACTAACAAAATGATTAATACTGGATAAGCCTTTCTCATTGACCGGCGACCCCCCTCTTCTTTTTTATACGCCCATTCTTAGTATCATTGGGTTTTACTTCCGGTCAGCTTTTTCCGGCAGTGATAAGAGTAAATAACCAAACACCAGTCCACTCACAGTGTGAAGTACAGGGTGAACCATCAAGGTTGAGGTGAATAAGGTCAGATATTTTCCAAATAGGTGTGAAAAAATATGCCCAGGGCAGTATAGCCACAAAAAATGTAGGCAATCCAACCGAAAGAAGTATGACCCAGTCCAGTTGCCAGGGCCCCGGTTTTTTTAATGTTTTTATAAGCCCGGGCAGGGCCATAAGCATTCCAATAATCACAGGAAAAAAGGCATTCAATAGCAAGTAATGATATGGCATAATATAGGTCTGGCCGACGATTTTTCTTAAATGATTCAGGTACTCTGCGCCCCAAATTATGATGTAACCAATGAATACTACATATATCAGATTTGCCAGTAGGCGTATTATGCTTTTTAGATTCACCATAACACCACCTATCTTCGCCCATTGGTATCTCCCTGCCGTCCAGGGTCACCACCCAGCCAACCGTTGGCCCGGGGTGCGGAAAGGCCACTGGTATTTCCAGCCCGGAGCTGGTCCGGTTGTTCATGGTGTACCGGGCCTCGACCCTGGCCCCCAGGTGCGGGTTGAAAACCATGGCTTCCTTCCGGGGAGTAAAGTCTATGGTCAGTTCCTCCCTGACCACCTCCACCCTCCGGTCGGAAAGAGGCGTGAGAACACCGGCGACACTGCCGGGGAACTGGGTGTAGGGCATCCCGTTGGCCAGGGCGTCCCCGGGTGTTGCCACAACCGACAAAGCCATTAAAAAAGCCGCAATAAATAACCCCGTCACCAGCCGCATCATCGTCCCGTCCTTGCCGACAGGATTATGCCCACACCGGCAATGACTCCTCCCAATTTGCTGTACTTTCCCATCGGTAAGAGAATATTCCAGGGGATCTTAACCGGGGTTATAAATGGTAAATAATTAATGAGTGACAGTAATGCGCCTGAAACAGCGAAAATAATAAACAACTTCCAGTCAAAACCCCTGACATAAACCATTTTGCCAAGGCCTAAGGCCGTTGTGGCAACCATCAGTACTGCAAAATTAATCACGGAGCTATATAAATAAATCTTTAACGCCAGGTATGTTTCCCTGAGCATAATCTGAAGCCTCTGTTCAATATGTCCCGCCAGGTATAGCAGCAAAAAAAATATTATCACCCCGGCTAAGCACAGTATATAGTTATAAATACTGTTTTGATTGTGCAATCTCATGCCAGTGACCGTCCTCCTTTGTGCAGCCCGGCCTTCAGGACTGGAACCAGGCCATCAGATCACGGTACGAAACAAAGCCGTAAAAACCGAAAAGTTCCTTTTGTTCGGGGAACGGTCCCAGGATCCTTTCGGGCTTTCCGCCGCCGGCCCCGATCATCCAGATGGAGTTGTCCCGGACATACATTATAATGTTATCTCTTTACTCACTGTTCCAGCGGGTTTTCCACCTTCCCCATGAATAGTATCAATCCGGTCCGGTGGTCTCTAACGACATATATAAAGGGCCTGTTTAAATAAAACTCGGGAGGAACGTTCTCCTTTGGCACGGCGGATCCAAGCAAAACTACTGATGTCAGGGCGGCAGCCTCGGTGCCGTTCTCGTCAACGCTGATAAAGCATTCCTGGGATATATCGTCAATATAAAGATTGAAGCCTGCGGACCGGTCGGCAATCCCTGTAAAGTCCGCGTTCATGCTGTCAAAGGCGGATAACATCCCCATGGCCTTGAGGTGATCGGCCAGCTTGTTTTTCTGCCTGTAGTTGAATTTGGGGAATTTTATTTTAACTTTCATATTTTCTAAGTTACTGTATGCTTCTAGAATTTCCGCATAATTTAAATTACGGACATATTCACCGGCATCACCCCTGGGAAGGATTACCAGCATATTGCAGCCGTAATAGTCGAACTGGCCGGCCTGAATTCTATCATCCTCATAGTAGCTGATCCGTTTTTCGGCGTTCATCATATCTACTCTTACGGTACCGCCGTTGTTAAGGTGGAAGTCTTCCTTTTGCGTTTTGGATTTATCGAACGGGCTCCGCCACTTCCCATTAAAATACAGTGAGTTGAATGCCACCATGGCTGGAGGGGAATTGAACGGGGTTATATAGTTTTCTATCTTTCCATGAGTTTTATCTTCAATCCAGCGGTTCATGGCGCTTATCGCGCTATCACTGGCAAAGTTCACATTGTATACCTCGGCGCCGTAATAGGTGTTGGAGGCTTTTAAAAAACTGTCCTTTACCGGAAGCTTTTCCTGTATCCATTTGGTGAAATCTGAATCAGTGGACCCCGGCCGATGCGATAAAAAAACTGGGGGCTGACAACAGGCTGGAGCCGAGCCTGCCCCCCTGACATCCCCCGGGCTTTTAGATTGGTGCGTAGCCTATCCAGCCAGCAGGGTGACAATGAGCACATTAATCATCTTCCTTAACCCTGCTAAGCCCGGCCTCGCGCATTCTCCCGTACAGCCCGGCAATGCCCCGGGACCCGAAAAACAGCCAGAAGCCCAGGATCAGCTGGACAACAAACCCGGCAATCCTGGGTATGTCATGGGGCAGGAACCACTGATTCTGAGAAGGGTATTCCAGGTTATGCATTATTATAATACTGGAAACTGTTTGCACCAATTGGGGAATGGCCCCGGCCAGGACCAGCACTCCCACTACCGAAAATGCCGCTGATTGCACATCTTCAATATTCAGTGCGGGCCTTTCCGCAGCCTCCTCCCTGTCCGGCAGCATGCAGGCCGCTATGCTCCCTGCCTTCAGCCATAAAACCACCCCAAAAGCCAAAAGCAGAATAGAGGGCATTGACGAGGATACTAAAATGAGTATTATTGCTCCCGGCCTGACATTTCCCTGAAACAGCTGCTCCAGAATCATTAGATAGTTCAGTGCCCTGGCGGCGCTGATGACGGAGTATACCGCCAGTATTCTGCATGAAAGTGTTGCAATGTCTTTTTTAGACAATAGTTATACTCACCCTCTTCTATTAACCCTTAGCAGGTGTTTTTCGGTAATAAACCACCGGATAACCAGCGGCCTTTGCCGGCCCCCGGTAGTTCTCTTCGGCATAAAAATTTTTAAAGAACTCCCCTACATAGTAAAAGTTGTCGTCCGCCACCCCAATCAGCACGTAATCGTTTTCATCCTTATGTCTGGTAATAAAGTCGGCAATTATTTTTTTGGCCTGATCCTCGGTAATTCTTTTAACCTTCACCATGTCCCAGACGTGGTTTATCTCTGGCCCGCCTTCACGCCAGGCCCGGCTCCGGCTCGGGCTGGCATCATACTCAGGAATCCCATCCTTTTCCACGTTTAACACTTTGAAGGCGTTAAATTCACTTCCACCGTCAGTTTTCCGGTTATTTGACTGGCATCCTGTTATGGTCAGTGATAAGGCAATAAGTAAAATAATCAGGACATTTCTCATGGAATATTCTCCCCTCATTATTAATATACTGCTACCCTTAAGACGTTTCCAGCTTTTAAGAGGTTCCGTTAATACGTGTGTAAAAAAAGCCGGGACCGCTGGTTATATGCAACAGCTTTCCCGGCTTTTTCACTCCGGTTGAACTGATGACTAAAAATATCCAAATTTCAGTCCCGACATATCCACGCCAAATTCCTCCGACAGAAGCATGGTTGCTTCTTCGGGTGTGTGGACTATCAGCTTCTTGCCTTCACCAAACAGGGTGATCCTATCGATTTGCGGCAGGTGATCCCTGAAATCAGCCAGAAGCTGCCCTGTCATTGCGTCTATGGGACTCTGAAAAGAAGGGCTGTACACCAAAACCGGCCGGGTTTCGCTTCTGTCTTTCCCCAGCGTCAGCTGTTTCACCGGCTGATGTGCCAGGTAGTTTAATTTCATTTCCACCAGTCCGGCATAGGTTTTTTCTGCCGCTTCCCTGCCTACGGCCCTGGATGGGTCGGGAAATTTGGCTGGATCCGGATCGCCACTATCTATTCTGTGAAATCCGGTGACCCGGCCGGCAGCGTCAACCGACACCTGAAAGCCGCTGTTTAAAAGGGGGACCCCGTTTATCAGGCGGTAAAAATGCACGGTGGCCGATGCCCAAACTATTTTGTTGCCTTCGCTGTCATGGGTGCCCCCGCCGCCATAACCCATGTATTCAGCCAGTTGATAGTCTTTTATTCTGTCTCCCAGTAGCCTGCGGACAAATTCAACCGCCTTCTCCCTGGCCAGTTCGGGAGAGGGGATCTCTTCCGTAGCCCATTTGGGGTTCTGGATGTCGAGCTTCAAAATGTACCTGTATTTAGGGAACAGTGATTATAGCCTTCACTTAACCAAGTAAAAATACAATCCTGCCTTTTCCACCTTCTACTTGGCCTAAGCAGGATAGAATGAGACAATAGACCTAAAAAATCAAAGACCTTTTAAGAATTAATGTTACTGAAATTATTCTCCCCATCGGAAATCAGTGGTGAATACATCATGATGGCCCGGTTCTCCGCCACAAACTCGTCCGTTATTTGACTGTCATTCAAATCTGACACTACCCGCCGGAGAATGTTGTGACGTATGCAACCACCCCACCAGGCGGAGATGATCCGGTGTTCGCTCTGGTAAACCCGGTATTTCATATCAGAAGACATCCCCTACGAATTTATTTTCCTGGAACCAAGTTTGTAAACCCCTATCATTAGTAAGCCCATACTGATCGCCCACAAAACAGCGGCGCCGCCTATTACCAAAGAGTTGTTCTCGGAAACCATGGCGCCCTGAGACCAGTCAGGGCCGCTGAGTAAGTATATCCACCTGTAAATGCTCAGAGATAATACTACCAAATGGGCTACTATCCAGCTATAGGCGGAATTTTTAGTAACTACCCACTGTCCAATTACTATGATAAAAGATAAAAGCATCACTACACAGACACCGGCGATAAGTAAGGGTATCACTTCCTGCTCCATGGGCACTGTCAAATCCCTCCCCCAGAAACTGATATATCAAGAAATTAGCCTGGCAGGCGCATGACGGGAGCCCAGGTGCGCCCACCGTCGGTGGTTTGCAGCAGAGTGGTTGCAGCCCGGTTGGGGTGGCCCGGTTCGGACAGGAGTATCTGTGGGGCTTCCAGCAGCGCCCAGCCGGTGGTTTTATTCACGAAATCCAGTTTCCTTATCAGGCGGGGAAAAGAAAACGGGGGGAGATATAATATCCAGCCAGCCGCCACCCTCACAGCCTGGCGGCAGGGGCAGGTTTTGCGGCTGCCAGCTGCGGCCACCATCCCGGGTCACGTAGAGCGGATGGTCGGGGATAAAGGCAGCCCCCGGGCGGCCCGGGAGCCAGCCGTTGGAGGCATCGCGAAAGCCGACGGGGCCGCTGAAGGGAAGACGGCTTTCCCTGTCCCGGCCCCCCGATAAGGACACCAGGGACCAGTGATCCCCGCCGTCACCGGTCTGATACAGTTCCCCCGGGCGGGAACTCATGCCGTGCTCCGGCTCGATCATGAGCCAGCCATGCTTGGCGTCAATAAAGTCCAGGTACGCCCCATACAGATTCCCGCCGGATTTCTTTTCCACTACGGTGCCACTCCAGTTCCGCCCACTGTCCGCGGTGCGGAAAATGGTCAACTGGGGCTTGCTGTCACTGGATACCGCCACCCAGGCCGTGGAGGCGTCCAGAAACTCCAGTTCCAGGCCCCGCACGGCCTTTCCTGCGCCGGGAGGGGTAACGTCGGCCCAGTTCCGCCCCCCATCACTAGTGCGCAGCAAGGACCTGCCATCCATGGCCCATCCCGTATTTTCGTCCACCATCTGAATAGATTTCAGGTGGGCCTGATGTTCCGGCGCGACGGTATCCCGGTCAGAAGTGTAAAGTACTTCACCGCTCCTGGAGAGTCCAACAACGGCAACAGCCGGCGGTTTCAGCACCTTGGCTGTCTTTCCCGGAATGGTGTTAATATCAGGTGGAACGAACCACACCCTCAATCCCCCGGAAGTAGTTTCTACAACCTCCGCCCCGACTGATTTTCCATTTACCAGCTCCAGCTCTACCCCGGTGATCTTCGGTTCAGCAATGACGCCATAAAATACCGGAAAGGATCTTTCCCCTTTCCCCAGATTGGAACAGGTCCACGACAGCCCCTTTTCCGGGCCGGAACCGGGGCGAGCCGTGCCGCTCCCCAGCAGCGCCCAGCCGGATGTGGTTTTTGCAACCAGACTGGCTCCCAGTCCGCCGGGAAGCTGGTAAAAGATCAGGGCCAGATCCTTCTGACCGGCAGGCGCCGGGACAAAGGCCAGCACCCTGTGGTACTGAATACCGGCCCCCTGTAATGTTTCCTCCAGTTCCCTTTCAAGCAGCACCCCCGCCGTTTCCCGGGCCGGGCTGCAGCCGGCCTGGACCAGGAGAACCAGCAATAGAAAAATGGCCACGACCGGTTTGAAAGTACCAGTGCTTTTCATCTCAATCCCCTTGCATATGCCCGAAAACATCCTGACTATTTAAACAACTAGACGATATCCGTACCCTGAATGTTTCACTGGATTTTGAATCCCGGTCAATTATCACGATGGTGATTAGAACCGTTAATGACATACGGCGCCCTCATTCCGGCAAATTCAACGGGAACCTTTCTTTTTCCGGTATCGTCATGATTAACAGATGCCCTGCGGTCGGGGAAAATAAAAATCCGGGAGTGGTGCCACAATGGCCGCCCCCGGGAAGTTTCAACCCGACACCGGCGCCGGAATATCAAAGGATTCAATACCGGAGTTGAAGAAAAAATTGTGGGCGGCCGGGGATTATACCAGTTTCCCGGCCACCCGGAAGCCGACGACGCCGCCTACAGCCTGGCCCGCTGCTACGAGATCGAGGGACGCTGGGTTGAGGCCCTGAATGCCCTGCAAGGGGCACTGGCCCTACCCGACGGTGACATGCGCTATCACGCGGCCGGCCGCATCATCTACATCCTGGACGTGCGCATGACCCGTGAACAGCTGGAGGAACTGCCCCAAACGGACCTGTCTCCATCCCTGCGCCCGCTGCTGGATTACACCCTGGCGGTCAGGGAAATCCGCCGGGATAATTTCCGGGAGGCCGCCCTGGCGCTGGCGGAGTTTTTAAGAAAATACGGTGAGTCAGAAACCCGGGACCTTCCTCCCCTCGGGCCACTGTACACCGCCCGGAAATATGATTTCCGGGGCGCCGTGGAAAAGCAGATAGGCCGGGTAAATGAACTGGCCGGCTTGAGGGATCAGTGGGAAAAGTCCCGGGACCCGGCCCGCCTGTATGCCCTGGCGGCAGCCATCTACCATGACCAGATGCTCTACTACAACCACCTCTGGGCCGGACATCGCCAGTGGTACAACTGGCTGGGATACATAAACGACACAGCCCACGGCCGGGCGCCGGCTGAAATGGCTGCCTTCGCCCGGGAGATGATCAATTACAATCACTGCCCGGGTTACTTCCAGCAGGTTTATGAAAATACTTCAGCGTCACCCGAACTCAGGGCAAAGGCGCTTTACTCCACGGGGCTCAGCTATATCGGGATTGACCAGTGGGGCCAGGACGCCTGGTTTGGTTTCAGCCGGACCGGGGTAAAGCAAAAAATCACTGCTGTCTATCAGCAGTTCATCAAGGAGCACCCGGGCAGTTCACTGCTGGACGGCGCGCTGCTGGCCCTTGGCGCCTACACCGGGGAAGCCGGTTACCTGGAAAAAATAATCAGGGATTATCCGGAGGGTGAAATGGCGGAAAAGGCACGAAAGCTGCTGGAGGAAATGAAGTCTCCCCATTACATCCACAGCGGGGGTCTGTATGAATCTCCGGTGCCTTTCAAAATATTGTCCGGGGGAAATCAGATCGATCAGGAGTTCAACCTTTCCGCTCACGGGGATTTACCGGAAAATGTTCAAAATTGGGCAGTCTCCAGCAGCCGGAACCAACTTGCCGGGTCCATGACGTACGGGGAGTGGACTTATATCCTGATCGTTACAGGGGAAAGGCCCACTGCCGGCTATGAGGTGGAGATAACGAACATCTCCGATAACGGCTCTGGCCAGTTGAATGTCCGCTACCGGATCGCAGGACCGAAACCTGGTCAGGCAGTGGCCCAGATAATCACCCGCCCCTACATTCTGGCCCGTATACCGGCCAGCAGCTCAGTTGTTGAATTTGTCGAGGAGAATTAGAAGGTATCTGGCAGGAGGTCATGGTTACATGTACAGGCTCAACCCGCGTCACCTGATTGTGGTGGTTATATTGTTCTTTGCGGCTGCCTTCACCCTGGGACACCTGTTCCCCAGGAGCCCCCTGTACCATTACTGGATCTGGTTTGGGACGATGACCATGGCCATTCTGGCGGCCGTCCTTTTTGGCGTGAGTGGCGCCGGGAGGGCAAGCCTGCGGGAGGCCTTCTGGCGGGGAGTTCTTCAACTAATCGCCATTTATTCGGTTTTCCTGGCCGGTTCTTTTTTATACCACCACGGACTTTTCAATATCCAACGAAGCCAATGCACTGTCCAAACAAAAATGGGTAATGGTTTTTATAATCCACAGTCAGTATCAATTAACTCCATGCAACTCCGCATCGGTAATTTCATCAACCTTAGTTATTCTCCACTTACCATCCGCTTTTTCCAGATAAAACAGGACACTAAAACCCCCTGCCGAATCACCCCCGGATCGAACTATTTTTTCCAACCCGGCTATATCCGCAGTAGCCTTGTTTTCCGACACGGTAATAATGGGGTCATTAAAAGAAACAGAATAACCCTTCACCCCCAGCGGCTTCCATCCCTGAAAATGCCGCCGCCAGTCGTTAACTCCGTCCAATCCCTTTTCCGTTGGTTTGAGGTAGCCGTATTTCTGCTCAAATACATTAACGTCACTGCTTTCAAGGGCGCGGCCAAAGGTGTCGTAGTAGTCACTGACAGCAGCCATAATTTCGGTTTCGTCCCGGTTCTCCGCAGGCTTTTTGGGGTTTTCAAGGTTTATATCCACTACCGCATCTTCCTGCCTGATCCCCAGTCTGGTTATTTTAACGGCCGGGCCATCTATAAGACTGTCCCTGCTTTCTGGAGGCTGCCATGGGAACACCAGCCGCCGGTCCCCGCCGGCCGAGTCATGGAACCGCTTAAAAAGGGTAATGGGCATCCTGTAATTGTCCGCCTTCATGTATATACCGGCCTCAATGGCGGCATCCACTTTATTTCCCGCGGAATCAAGAACACTGTAATCCAAAATCCAGGTTTCCTTTTCATCTCCCCTGTAGAAAGATTTCAGGTGAACGGTATAGTTCCTGACCGGCAGTTTTTTGTCGATGTCCATTCTGTCCTTGACCCCCTCTATGGGGATTATTTCGTTCATACTGTAATAGCCGTAAATATTGCTCAGTCTGACTTGCAGGTTATTCGTTCCCACCCAGTCAAAATTGGCCCTGCCAACCATCGTTTTGTTGTCCTGGGATACCCTGTAATACGGGCCGAGGCAGTTGAGGCTGGACAGGTGCACCCCCAGCTTTCGCCCGCTGTCGGACAGTGAGAGGATCTCCCCCTCCGGGGAATAATTATTATACCAGTCGTACAGCCAGCCGTGGTCAATACCGTCATAGTCCCCCAGGGACGAAAGTTTGTAGTGTACCCCGGTTTCACTTATGCCTGCCTTGATGGAGTCTACCACCAGCCTGTAGCCCTTTTTCTCAACGGTTTCAGCCAGCCGGTATTCCCCGGTGAGTTTTTTGTCTACTGTCTTAAAAGTTATACCGTCCAAATTTAAAATAACGTGACCGCTTCCGTACCCCACCGGCCCACCGAAGAATTCCATTCTCAGGGCCTTGGGCGCGGACTGGACGGCTGCGAAGGTTAACAGCGTTTTACCGTCGGAAAGTTTCTGTGAAAATGTGCTCCTACCCAGTTTTCGGTCCTGGTCATCGTAGAGGTCGACGTTAAGGGAGTCCGTTCTTCCCCTGATATCACCTTCGACTGTGGCAATCATAAACGTGCTGGTTTTATCCATCAAAATTTTCTCGATGGTCACCTTTGTCCCCTTGCAGTCCACGGACTTGTTTGCCGGAATAAACTGGCCGTATTTCTCGGCCCGGGCAAAACGGTCATGGCTTTCTGCCCCCTCAGACAGGGCGGGCTTAGCTGAACACCCTGCCGGTATTAACAGGGCCACTATAAGCAGCAGGAAATAAAGCAGTCTCTTCACAGTAAAACACCCCCCGTTGAAATTGCGCTCACTCTTTATTTTTGACGTTTCATTCAGGGATATGTTCCCGGTTACTACAGAAGTAATCTGGTCAACAATGGCTTCTATCTATTAGTGCCTCCGGTCATGAAAATGTTTCAGGCGGAACCATATAGTTGCCGATTCTATTTAATTGGGGATTATTATAGAGGTATGTACCACCCAGTATAAGAGATCTGTGCCGGAGGGCAAACAAATGAAACTAAAATGGCTGTCAGGTAGTTTTATCTTGCTTGGAATTTTGCTGGCATTGCTGTCAGGGGTGGCCAATGCCCTCAAAAATTGGCATTAACGAGCAGTCCTGGATTCAGGAGGACTACGTTAAAGTTTATGACGCTTTCTACCAGTCTCACCTTCAGAACAAGACGGACGCTGCAATGACTGCTGCTGCAGCTTATACGGATAGTCCCATCAAGCTGATTGTCAACGGAAGGATTATTGAAACCGACATTTCCCCACGATTGATTGACGGCCGGGTAATGGCGCCAATACGGTGGATTGCCGAGGCCCTGGGCGCCGAAGTCAAATGGGAAGAGGAAACTGGCAGTGTAATGATTAATGCACCGAATATGTCTTCAACTGAAGATGCCTTGAAAGAAGCTATAGTTAATGCACGTGTCTCTGTAAGGGGAAAAACCGAGATCTTGAAAGTAAAAGATTATGCACAGGGTTATTTGGTCCTGATTCTACAGTAAGGCGAGGGTGGAGGAATTGCAATTTATTATGTTGAAGAGGGGAAAAACGGCAGCTATACAGCTAAAGGCGTGGCGGGAGGCCAGGCGGCAATGAGCATGGGATTCGGGGTAAACAGGTTTATGCTTGGAAATGGCACAGTATTTGGGAATGTAATCTTAATGAATCAACCTGGATACCTGAAAACGATACCTGAAAATTCGTCAAATATAATGAGACGTCCACAACTGCCGGCCCACTATATATGAATGACACTGCTCCAAGGTGCCTGCAATACCTTTATACTTTGTATTAAAAAATAAACCCCCGGGAAGTTTGATTCACCGGGGGGTTTCCGTTACTTTTTCTCCCCGTAGTATCCGCCGTATCCGCCAAATCCGTAACCCATTAATTTAAACCCCCTATCTAAAGGCTTTCAGCCAGTTATTCAGAAATAGCTACATCTTTTAATGCGACAAAATATTTGGTTTTTGGATTAAAAAAAGGAGAACCAGTTTCCCTGTGGAAATTATTACAATATATATGGAAAACATAGCCATACAATTAATCAAACGTTAGATGATTCGCTAGAGTAAAGTTGTATAAAAGGGAGCACTGTTTAGAATCATTTTAAACCACGCATATAATGTCTATAATGAGAAGTTAGATATAGTTTAAATTAACGCAACAAACTCGTTTGTTCAGTAGTTATACGCGAGTACGGGGTAGATTTCCGGTAAAGTATTTCATCGGACGTCCGAACCCAAAGAAAAAGAATGAATGCATAATAAACATCTTATGCATCGCTGATCGACCCGCATACTTTGTGCATTTGGTGATTCTCCTGGAAAGAGTGACTTTAAATGTCCAAAACTAATTTAGTCCGTGCAAGCCGGGATGGCGATCAGTTCCATTATTTGTGGGCCGCCCGTCGCTGCCTGCTTCTTATTTCGCCCACTGTCAGCCTAAAAGCAATTACGATTGAGGGTCCGTCTTTATCTGAAACAGATGCAGAAGAGCATGTTACTGCTGGTGAAGAACTGATTGACGTCGGTGAGTACTACGGAAGTGAAAGTCTTGAAGAGGCAACACTTATCCGGTACATTCAGGTCAAGCATTCGACAGTTAGAACTGATAAGGCTTGGACGCCAAGTGAGCTGGAAAAGACATTTGGGGGATTCGCCGAGCGATACAAGGCACTTCAGCAACATCTTCGTACAGTAGACCTAGGAGAGTGTTGCAAAACTCCATTGCAATACTCAAGAACTCTGAAAAAATCAGGAAAAATCAAAAATCGCAAGCAGGAAAAACCCAGCATAATAGCGAATTATAGAGATATCTGAAGATATGGAGTGATAATTTGCAATGCTGGGCAAAACAAAGGGTCAGCTAAGATTTACAGATATTGAAGTATTACAGGCTTGGGAGCAAAAGCCGATAGTACCGGAAAAC
>JBMOPF010000097.1:0-20233 GCA_049325075.1 Bacillota bacterium
AAAGGACTGCCGGCCGCCTTCAACGCCGCGTCCATGCGTCGGTTCAGGCTGCCGTCAGCGTCCTGCAGCCGGCCCGTCAGTCCTTAGGCTCGGTCGTTAAGAGACTGTAGCAGCCTACGATAAATTCAGCCCGGGCTTAAATCACTCCCCCCAGATGCATGTTACTTTGGGGTCGCCTGAAAGGAATGCCTGGACTTCTGGATTCTGACTTCTGCCCTGAAAATTCTTATACTGAATGAATATGGGGTCAGGAATCCAGAATCCAGAATTCAGAATCCAGAAGTCCGGGCATTCCTTGCTTTTTCATCCTCTGATGGTGCCGCTTTTTAGCGGCATGTGGGTCTGGATTCTGAATTCCCGCCGCTGGGACAGCGGCGTCGCCCGTAGGGCGATTTTGTTCTTGTTATAGCCTTCCGGGAGCTTTCATAAGTTATAGGGAAAAGTTTCCTGGACGGGTGGTGGCGAATTGCTGCGGCAGGGAGGAAGTCCATTTAAATACTCCAGAATAAGGGACATGTTGACTGTGCTGGTACTGCTGGCCATGGTTACGGCGCCTGTTTGGTGGACGAAAAGGGTTGATACGGAGAACCCCGGGGGCGTCCAGTTGGTTTATGGGGAATATGCGGATTGGCAGGAGGTGCGGAAGGCCTTTCCCATGTATGGTAAGGCGGTGGTGGTGGACTTCGACACCGGGCTCAGGTTTAATGTACAGCGGCGGGGGGGCACCAAACATGCAGATGTTCAGCCCCTGACGGCGGCGGATACCGAGGTGATGAAGAAAATATACGGGGGCGGCTGGAGCTGGAATAGAAGGGCGGTTGTGCTGCTGCTGGATGACGGGAGAAAAATCGCCGGCTCCATGAATGGCATGCCCCATGGCTCAGGGTTAATAAAGGGAAATAATTTCCCCGGGCATTTTTGTATTCATTTCCGGGGATCGAAGCTGCATTCAAGCGGCCGCGAGGACTTGATGCACCGTGTCATGGTATGCAAGGCGGCAGGACTGCTGGAGGCAGAGATGGGGAGGCTGTCCCCGGAAGAGGTGGCGGAAGTTTTTTTTGCCGCCCTGGCCCAGAAAGACACAGGTGTTTTTTTAAGGGCCGCTTATTTTGAAAATGCCGCCATGCTGCCTGAATTACTGAATAAGGCCACTGAGATAAAAATGCTGAGGGCGTGGGTTGATCCGTCCATGCAGGATGAAAAAATAAAGGTTACCCTTGATATCGATTTCAAAGATGGCCCCTCTCGCCATAGAAAAACCGGCATGGTCCGGATGGTTCCGCACAGCCTCCTTGGGTGGAGGGTGGACTATTCTTCTGTTGACTCATTGTTGAAAAGGGAGGCGGCCGGCGCAATCAAACAGTATGATGGTGGGAGTGTTGCCGTTCCTCAGGATGATGATTGAAATACCGCGGAGATGGATCAGAAGGGTATTTGAGGCGGGTGGAGAAATATGTAATAATAACAAAATTATGCATTTGCGCCATAAAACGGGGGATGCTGATGGCGGTTCAAAGGCCTTTATTGATTATTTCCATAGCTTTTGCCGCGGGAATAGCCCTTGCGGGGCTGATGCCACTGCCCCGGATTGTTTTTCTTTTGGCAGCGGTTCTTTTAATGGTGGCTGCCGCTCTGGTGTTCTTTGTTATGCGCAGGGATGTTTTCGTGGTATTGCCGGTTATATTTTTGCTGCTTGGCGCGGTGATGGGCTCACCTGAACATGATTTCTCAGCGGATGCCGGCAAATATGCCGGGAGGACCGTAACGCTGGAGGGGTATATATGCCGGGAGCCCGATTTCAGGGGCGATAAAACAGTCTACTGTGTTGAGGTGGACAGGGTTGCTGACGGCAGCGAGGTCTCCTGTCCCGGGGGAAGGGTGCTGCTGACGGTGCCCGGGGGGCAGCACGGCCTCGGCTATGGGGACCGGGTAAGGCTCAGGGGCCGCCCCTATTTTCCGGGTGAACCGGGAAACCCGGGCCAGTTTAATTACAGGGCCTACCTGTCGGCCAGGGGAATCTGGGGCCTTGTTTCCGTCAGGGACGGGGATATTGTTGAAAGAACCGGTATAGGGGGCGGTAACCCGGTCGCCCGGGCGGCACTGGGGATAAAACAAAAAATGATGGAGGTTAACCGGGCCACCCTCAGCCCGGAACACGCCGCCCTGGTCAATGGAATGATTTTCGGCAGCCGCAGCGGCATAGACCGGCAGACTGCGGAAATATTCAATGAATCCGGGGTGGTGCATATACTTTCGGTCAGCGGGCTTCATGTGGGGATGCTGGCCGCTCTGGTGCTGGGCGGGCTCAGGCTGGCCGGGATGCAGAGGTTTAACCTGCCTGTGCTCACTGTTGTGCTTATTGTGTACTCGTTTATTACCGGAATGGGTCCGGCTGTTTTGCGGGCCTCGGTAATGGCCTGGGTCTATGTTCTTTCACGCCAGTTGGGGAGGGACAGCGACTGGCCGACCACCATGGCGCTGGCGGCCCTGGTTATACTTCTATTTTCCCCCGGCGCATTGTTTGAGCCCGGCTTTCAGCTTTCCTTCGCGGCCACCTGGGGCATTCTTCACCTGGGGCCGGCCATGGGAAGGCGGCTGGAGTCTTTGGGGCTGAATCAGCCCTGGCTTAAAGGAATGGTATCGGTTTCCCTGGGGGCCCAGGCCGGGACAATCCCTCTGGTTGCTTATTATTACAATATTTTTTCCCTTGTTTCCATCCCGGCGAACCTGGCGGCAGTACCCCTGGTGGGGCTGATCATGCCCCTGGGCATTCTGGCCTCCCTTGCCGGTTTGCTGTTTATAAAGGCGGCCCTTGTCATAAACCTGGCCTCCAGCGCCCTGCTGGACCTGATGTTGCTTATAGTAAGCCTTATTCACAGGCTGCCGGGCGGTGTGGCCTACATAGCCTCCCCGCCCTATGCGGTCATTGCGGCGTGGTATATTTCCCTGGCCGTGCTTTTCATGGCAGTGGAACCGGGGAGGATGGAAAAACCCTGGCTGCGCAGGGTGATGACAGTGATTCTCTGCTTTTCCGTGGTTTTTACACTGGCCGCCGGAAAACTTTCAGGGCGGGGCCAACTGGAGGTGCACGCCATTGATGTCGGCCAGGGGGACAGCATACTGGTTCGCTTTCCCGGCGGGCGGAATATGCTCGTGGACGCCGGCGGCTGGAAGGATGAATACGAAAAAAAGAGCGGCGCGGGACAGGTGGTGGCGTCATACCTCAGGCGCCTGGGCATAGGTAAAATTGATGTACTGGTGCTGACCCACCCGCACGAGGACCATGCCGCCGGAGCTTTTTGTCTGCTGGACCGGTTTGATATAGGTATGATTCTGGTTCCCCCCGGCAACGTCAGCTCCGGGGAGGAGGTAAATCCGGCTTATTACAGTCTCCTGGCTGCTGCCGCAGAAAAAGGGATAGCTGTCAGGGAGGTTTGCGCCGGTGACGTGCTGAGGCTGGACCCGGATGTGCGGGCTGAGGTGCTGGGGCCGCCGTCCAGGCCTGCATCCGGCACCAGATCCGATCTGAACAACAATTCAGTGGTTCTTTCTCTGGGGTATGGGGAAAAGTCGTTTTTACTGACGGGTGACATTGAGTCGGAAGGGCAGATGCTGCTGATGCAGGGGGGCTTCGGGATGAAACACAATGTGCTTAAGCTGCCGCACCACGGCAGCAAATACCTGCTGCCGGAGTTTGTGAGCAGTGTGGGGCAGGATATGTCTTTTATTTCAGTGGGCTTCAATTCCTTCGGGCAGCCCAGCGCCGATTCCGAAAAAATGGCCGGGTCGGGCGGAAGGCCGGTTTACCGCACTGACCGTGACGGATTGCTGCTATACAAATGTGATGGAAGGACCATCAGTGTAGCGGCGGAAAAAGATAGCAGCAGCAACCAATATTTTTCCGGATGTGAAGAATAATGAAGGAATAACTAATTTTTGGTCGAATAATCGAATGGTGTTATATGTCCTGAAATCAGTGAGGGGATAGTGATTGAATTGTTAAATGGCAAATGGCCGGGGGTTGTGGGTAAAGCGCTAATACCGAGGGCGGCTGTGATCCTGGCGGTTTTTTTATTTATACTTTTCCCGGCTGATATGTCGCTGGCGGTAGACCGGGCGGGGGCCGCGGCGGGGAAAATACCGGTGCTTGTTTACCATGACGTGGCCTCGCAGGTCAGTGCAAGTGATGCTGCCAACAGTTCTGTCATTTCCCTGGCCGACTTTGAAAAGCAGATGGCTTACCTGGCGCAAAACGGCTATTATACAGCCTCCCTGCAGGAACTGGAAAGGTACGTCAGGGGCGCCGGGAACCTGCCGGAGAAAACTGTGGTGATAACCTTTGACGACGGCTACCAGTCAAATTATATAAACTGTTATCCGGTTTTAAGGAAGTACGGCTTTAGGGGCGCTGTATTCATGATAGGGTATGTGCCCAGCGGTTCGAGGCCTCACCTGACTGCCGCCCAGGCCAAAAACATGGTTGATTCGGGCGTCTTCGAAATTGGCTGCCACACCTTCGGCATGCACAAAAAGACAGACGGCAAGGCGGCGCTGAAAAATTTTCCCGCGCCGGTTATAAAGAGGGATTTTGATAAGTTTAATTACCTTTGTGATATGATATGTATTCCCAAGCCTTTTGCCATCGCCTACCCCTTTGGCGAGGCCGGGGCTGATGCGATTGGGGTTGCGTCCTCGGCGGGGTACAGGATGGGCTTTACAATGGAAAAAGGTTATGTCAGGCCGGGAGATCCTTTAATGGCTCTTAATCGTATTGCCATATATCCCGGCATTGATATCGATAAGTTTGCTGATATAGTATCCGGCCGCCTTACTTCATAAGCTGATTGAGACGATTGACGGATTGTTCGGAGCGGTATTCATAGTCAAGAAGGTCATCGGGTATGCTTGTAATGTAGGCGTTAATATTTATCTGGGCGTCAGGGTTGCTGTACCTGTAGTCCATGTCCTTCCGGATGTCGTTTAAATATTTAAGCGCCAATTTCTCCCTTGCCCTGCCCAAATCTATAAAAGTGGATATCTCAGCCTTTATTTTCGGGTCGGTAACGGTTTCGTTTATACCACTGAGCTTTTCCAGCTTTACCTTGCTGTCCTCAATTTTTTTCAGGTTGTCGTTGATCTGGTTGGTCAGAACGGCGTTGTCCTGAATCCCCTTGATGTCGAAGTAGGTTACCATCGACTGCTGATAGCCTTCAGTAAGCGTTTTTATATCCTGGTTAACAGTGGCGCTGTTTTTATTTCCGCATCCTGCGGCAGCCATTATTACCGTGATTAAAAGCAAGGCAATGAGGAGCCTTCTCATATAAGCAACCTCCGTTGTTATTATGGCTTGGTATAATAAATACTGTTCGTTACCGAGTTCTTTTTACCCCACTTGTTTATGGCAGTGACTGTTATTGAATTGAGGCCTTCCTGCAGTGTGACCGTTCCGCTGAAAATGCCGTTTTGCATATTGATACTGCTTTTAATATCGTTGACGTAAAGCACCAGTGCGGTGTTGGTGTCGGTAATGCCGCTGATGGTTACCTGATTGGTGCTGGCATCCCCGGGTACAATAACCTCCAGCCTGGGGGTGGGCGGTGTAAAGGTTATTTTCTTATCAACAACGGAGGTGCCCCCATCACTGCTGGTGGAGGTTACCTTTATATTATTGACACCTTCCTTAAGCTGAACGGTGGAGGTGAAATTGCCCTCCCGGTCGGGCCTGGCAAGGTTGGTATTGACGTATACCACGCAGCCCTTGTCTGTCTTTCCCGACACAGTAACTGTTTCAGACTCCGAGCTCTCCGGTGTGACCACATACAGGTCGGGGGGCGGAGGCCTTCTTTCGATGGTCAGGGTCTGCCTGTCCAGTTCCTTTTCTTTGCCCAGTGTCACCACCTGGATTTGATTTTGTCCCACCTTGAGGCTGTACGGAAATTTGAATCCACCGGCGCTGTCAGTGGGAACTTCGGTGCCGTCGATAAAAATACGGTTTCCCGCCGCGGTTTTTCCGCTCAGTTCCACTGATTGGGCGGAAACCATGGCCGGTTGTGGAGTCAGGGTGGTGACGGCGCGCTGGGTCTGGGTGTTTGTAGTGTCATTTGCCGGCGGAGTCGCGGTTTGCGGAGATGCGTCGGCGGCACCGGCGGCGGGGTTGTTTCCGGCGGCGTAGTTGTCTGGCGCTGCGGTGTCCTGCCCGCTGTTGGTCTGGCCGCACCCTGAAAATATAAAAAGCAACCCGATAAGACAGATTATCAAAAATGAATGTTTGATGTTCATACCGCACCTGCCTGAAAATATATGGCATCTTGAGAAAGATTTCGTCGGAATTTGAAAAAATCCTTCTGTTTTTTTATTCGTAATTTGCCCCTTACCCCCGCAAAGGTTGCTTAGTGTGTAAGGTAATTGTATAATTGTAGCGTCAATATACAGAGGCGGTGTTTGGTTCATGGATTTATTGGTTAGGTCGGTGGACGGCGGCAATAACTTTCGCATCCTTGCGGCAGTTACCACCGGGGTTGTCGAAAATGCGAGGCAAAGACACGATACCTGGCCTGTGGCCACTGCGGCCCTGGGAAGGGTTATGACCGGGGCCCTCCTGCTGGGGGCGAACATGAAAGGGCAGGATTCCCTGACGATAAGGGTTATGGGGGACGGGCCGCTGGGAGCTGTTATTGTCTCGGCCGGCTCAGGCGGGGAGGTAAGGGGTTACGTCCAGGAGCCTCACACGGATCTGCCCAGGCGGATAGAGGGAAAACTGCCTGTGGGGGAGGCGGTGGGCAAAGGAATTATATATGTGACCAGGGATTTGGGGCTGAAAGAGCCATTTACCGGCAGCGTGGAGATTGTCTCCGGGGAAATAGCAGAGGATTTGACACACTACCTGGTTAATTCGGAACAGGCGCCGTCTGCGGTTTCACTTGGCGTGCTGCTGGACAGGGAGGGCAGGGTGTCCGCTGCCGGCGGCTTTTGGGTGGAAATACTGCCCGGAGCGGATGAAAGTGTTGTGAAAGAGCTGGAGTCCCGGCTGTCAAAGCTTCCTCCGGTTAGCAGCATGGTGGATGGAGGGGCTTCCGCCGCAGATATCGCGGTGATGGTGGCCGGCCCTTTTGCTGTCAAGATATTGGATGAAAGGCCGGTCAGCTTCAGGTGTTCCTGCAAGAGGGAAAAGGTGAAGGATATACTTGTCTCACTTGGGCGGCAGGAGGTTTTTGATATTATCGAAAATATCGGTAAGGCCGAGGTGCGCTGCCATTTCTGCGGGGAGATTTATAACTTTTCAGAGGAGGATTTGAGACAGCTGCTGAAAGAAATGTGATGTGATGAGGAAGGGGAGGCGCCGTTGGAAGATTATTTTAGCAGGGAAATAAATTACCTCAGGGTTTCTGTTACCGACCGCTGTAACTTCCGGTGCCTTTACTGCATGCCTCCCGGAGGGATAAATCCCGTTTCTCACAGCGAGATCCTGAGGAATGAGGAAATATTGCGGCTTATTAAGGCCGCGGCCGGTATAGGGATAAAAAAGATAAGGCTTACCGGGGGTGAGCCCCTTGTCCGGCGCGGAATAGTGGATCTGGTTGCGGGAATAGCCAAAATAGACGAAATAGATGATATAGCCATAACCACCAACGGGTCTCTTTTGCCGGCTCTGGGGAAGGACTTGAAGGAGGCCGGCCTGCGCAGGGTGAATATAAGCCTGGATACCCTCGAGCCGGGCCTTTTCAGGCACATAACCGGGAACGGGGACCTGGCGCAGGTGTGGAGGGGGATAGAGACCGCCCTCGGCCTGGGCCTGAACCCGGTAAAGATAAACACGGTGTTGATGCGGGGAATAAACTATCATGAATTACCGGAACTGGCCGGCCTGGTTTTGAAATATCCCCTGCATGTCAGGTTCATCGAGCTGATGCCGGTGGGAACCGCCGACACATGGGCCGGAGACATGCGTGTTTCCACAGCGGAGGTGATGGGGGCCATCGAGTCCGCCCTGGGTAGGCTTGAGGCGGCCCAAAAGCCTTCCGGGAGCGGTCCGGCCAAATACTTCAGGCTGCCCGGCGCTCCGGGGACCATCGGTTTTATAAGCGCCGTCAGCGATCACTTTTGCCCCAGCTGCAACAGGCTGAGGCTGACTGCGGAGGGAATGATACGTCCCTGCCTGTACAGTAACCGGGAAATAAACATCAAAACACCATTGCGTCAGGGTGCTACCGACCGGCAACTGGCGGCCCTTTTCAGGGAGGCGGTGGCCGCCAAGCCGGACAGGCACAATATACAGGACGGATGGAAGGACGAAAAAAGAAACATGTCTCAAATCGGAGGGTGATGTGATGGCAGGGGGGGAATTGACTCACTTTGACCACAGGGGCAAGGCGCGCATGGTGGACATCAGCTCCAAGGGTGTAACGCTCAGGGAGGCGGTGGCCCGGGCTGAGGTGGTTATGGCCCCGGAGACGCTGAAGGTTATTGAAACCGGCGGCGCTGCCAAGGGTGATGTGCTGGGTGTCGCCCGGGTGGCCGGCATCATGGCGGCAAAGGAGACCGGGAGGCTTATACCCATGGCGCACCCCATAAACATTACCGGGGTGAATGTGGATTTTTTGATCCGTCATCCGGACAGGGTTTTAATAGAGGCCAGGGTGCGCACCGAGGGGAAAACCGGTGTGGAGATGGAGGCGCTGACTGCGGCCGGGGTGGCCGCCCTGACTATTTACGATATGTGTAAGGCCATAGACCGGGGCATGGTAATAAACAGTGTCAGGCTGGTGAAAAAGACCGGCGGCAAAAGCGGGACATACCGGAGGGAGGACGAAGAGCAGTGGGAAAAATAGTGGCGGTATGTACCAGCCCCAAAAAGGGCATGCGCAAGAAAAATATCGGCCGGGGCCTGCTGGTGGAGGAGCATGGCATAGAGGGGGACGCCCATACCGGAAATTGGCACAGGCAGGTAAGCCTTCTGGCCGTGGAGAGTATACAGAAAATGATTGACGCCGGGCTGGACGTGGGCCCGGGGGACTTCGCCGAAAACCTGACCACCGAAGGCATAGACCTGGTGAGCCTGCCGGTGGGGACCAGGATGAGGATCGGTCCTGATGCGCTGGTGGAGGTGACGCAAATAGGCAAGGAGTGTCATACCCGCTGTGCCATCTACCGGCAGGCCGGCGACTGTGTGATGCCCCGGGAGGGCATTTTTGCAAGGGTGCTCAGGGGAGGCCCGGTGGCGGTGGGCCATGATATTGAGGTCACGGGAAAGGGAAAGGGTGAATCCGGTGCTTGACAGCCGGCAGGAGGCGCGGTACAGGCGGAATATACTTCTTCCCGGCTTCGGCCGGGAGGGGCAGGAAAAGCTGTTGAAGTCCGGTGTGCTTCTGGTGGGGGCGGGAGGTCTGGGTTCCCCCGCCGCCTTTTACCTGGCTGCCGCGGGCGTGGGCAGGATAGGCATTATTGATCCCGACACCGTGGAGGTGTCCAATCTTCAGAGACAGATTCTGCACGGCACGCCGGATATCGGCAGGCCCAAGGCACTGTCGGCCGGGGAAAGCCTTTTGCACATCGACCCCCGCCTGAGGGTGGATGCCGTTGCGTGCCGCCTGGACAGGGAAAACGGGCGCGAACTGATAGGGGACTATGATATTGTGCTGGACTGCACCGATAATTTCGAGGCCCGCTATATAATAAACGACATTTGCCTGGAATTGAAAAAGCCCTTCCTATATGGGGGCGTTATGGCCTTCGGCGGGCAGCTTATGATGGTGCTTCCGGATAAAGGCCCCTGCTTCAGGTGCCTTTACCCGGCGGAAAAAAATGCCGCGCTGCCGGACTTCAGCAATACAGGCGTGCTGGGAACCGTGCCCGGGGTGATAGGAACGCTGCAGGCCTGTGAGGCGGTAAAATACCTCACAGGGCTGGGCAGGCTTATTGCAGGCAGGCTGCTGGTGTATGACGCCCTGGCGGCAAGCTTCTTCGAAGTGGGGCTGGAAAGGGATCCGTCCTGCCCTGCCTGCGGCCGGAAGGAGGTTTGACGGTGGTGAATGGGGAAGGGGATAAAAATAAACAAAAGGTTGAGGTCAGGGGCTTCTCTTTTATCAAGGAGATATTCGACAAGAGGGGTCTGACCTTTCCTTTTTATGTAGACCTTGACGGTGAGTGCAGTGCCTCCGAACTGGCCCGGAGGCTGGAGATACCGGAAGAGATGATAGAGGGGGTTTTCATCAACGGGATTGCCGGGGGTGTTGACAGAACTGTCAGCCCGGGCGACAGGGTGGCCTTTGTGCCCCCGGGCACGCCGGGCCCTTACAGGGTTATTCTGGGGCTGTATAAGAAAAAGGACAGCCAACCCGGTTGAGACCGTAAATGTATCCATATGTTATAATGTTTGTTGAATAGGGTTAGATTCCTTATAGGGGAAGCATTCCAACGCGGAGGAAATGAAAAGGTGGCTTTTAGTCTGGAGAGCCGGTCCCCGGAAGAGACCTTTGCCCTTGGGGAGATGCTGGGAAGGCTGGCCGGCCCCGGTGACGTGTTCTGCCTGAACGGGGATTTGGGCGCCGGGAAGACAGTGTTTGCAAAGGGACTGGCCTCAGGGCTGGGAGTAGGGGACAGTGTCGTCAGCCCCACTTTTACCATTGTGAACGAGTACCAGGGCAGGGTTCCCTTTTATCACATGGATGTTTACAGGCTGGGCAGCCCTTCGGAAATGGACGACCTGGGTTACGAGGAGTATTTTTACGGGCAGGGAGTGGTCCTGGTGGAATGGGCCGGCCGGGTCGGGGAATTACTGCCGGAGGACAGGCTGGACATCCATATTTCGGTACTTGGGGAAGGGCACAGGAGGATTGTCTTTTCTCCCCGGGGAGAGAGATGTCAGTGCCTGGTGGAGGAGTTGAGCCGAAGTGTTTGTACTGGGGATTGAGACAGCAACCCCGGTGGCGGGTGTGGCTGTGGCATACAGGGACAGGGTATTGTCCGCCAGGATTATAAACAACAAAAAAACTCATTCCGGCCATCTGGTCCCCATGATCCGGTCGGTGACAGAGGAGGCCGGAATCAGCCCCGGGGATTTGAACGGCATAGCTGTTTCTTCCGGCCCGGGGTCTTTTACCGGACTGAGGATTGGCATGACCACGGCCAAAACGCTGGCGCAGGCGCTGGGCATTCCCATCGTCGGGGTCAGTACACTGGATGCCCTGGCGTATCCGCTGACCGGCCTGGCCAACCTGATCTGTCCGATACTGAACGCCAGGAAAAATGAGGTCTATACAGCCGTTTACGACGGTTCGGGCGGGGCTTTAAAAAAACTTACGGGGTCTATGGCGGTGAAGCCTGACGAACTGGCGGCAATACTGTCCGGATGGGAGAAGAGAAAGATTACTTTCCTGGGAGACGGGGTGGAGGAGTACCGGGAAAGTATCGTTAAACTTTTGGGAGAAAGGGCTGAGTTCGCTCCCGGGATGATGTTTCTTCCCAGGGGTTCGTCAGTGGCCGGGCTTGGCTTTATCAAGCTGGCCGCGGGGGAAGGCCTGGACCCGGTGTCCCTTTTACCGGACTACGTCAGGCTGTCGGAGGCTGAGGTAAAGTGGCTGCAGAAACAGAAGACAACAGGAAGCCGGTGTTCGGGCTGAGGCCCGCCATAACAGCCATGCTTCCCGGGCACCTCGAACAGGTGCTTGATATCGAAAACAAAAGCTTTCCCACTCCCTGGTCATACCGTTCATTTATGTTCGAGGTCACGGAGAACGATTTTTCCCTTTATACGGTTGCGCTGGTTGACGGCAGGGTGGTGGGCTATTCCGGCATGTGGATAGTGCTGGATGAGGCTCACATAACCAATATTGCCGTTCACCCGGATTACAGGGGAAAGGGCTATGGAAGGGTATTGCTGGAAGATTTGCTGGGAAGGGCGGCGGTAATGGGCGCCCTGAAAATAACCCTGGAGGTGAGGGTGTCCAACCATGTTGCCAGAACACTGTACCAGTCCATGGGCTTTATTGAAATGGGAATGCGGAAAAAATATTATACGGACAATGATGAGGATGCCATTATCATGGTGCTGGATTTGGGTAAATATGCCAAAGAATGATTATGCCCCGTAAAGGAAGTGTGGATATTGAATAACAAGCTCAGAAATATTTTCAGGGTGGCGGGGTTTGGCCTTATAATCTTTGGGCTGGTTGGGAACCTGCCCCAGGGCTGGGCAATGGCTTCGGTAGGGATTGGCTTTGTCAGTCTTATTGCTCTGGGTGGCGGGGGAGGCTGAGCTTCAAGAAGATAGGGGCTGGTTCAGTCCGAAATGCTTATACTGAAATGCTTATTCTGTCAGAACTCAGAACTCAGGACTCAGAACTCCTGGCATTCCTTGTATTTTCGTCCTCTGCTGGTGCCGCTTGCGGGGGACCCCCCCAATTTCCGATTCCTGATTCCCAATTCCCACAAAACATGTGGCATGAGATTCTGAGTTCTGAGTCCTGAGTTCTGAGTTCCTGACGCTGGAACAGCGGCACCGCCCGACAGGGCGGTTTTTACCAGGCCGGGGGGGTGTTTTCGTCGGCGATCTTAAAGGTGTATCCCTTTTCTTTTAATATATCTATAATCTGCGGCAAAGCCTTTATGGTGGATTCCCTGTTTTGCACGTAAAATGCCAGCGGTGTTCCCGGCTTCGCCTGGGTGGTGGTGAGCTGGGTTCCGTCATGCATCAGTATGATTGGGGAAAGCTTCAGGCGCTCAACCCTTTCCAGGTCGCCGGCAAAGGTTTTTAACTCCTGCTCCGGTGTTACTCCCTTCGGGCTGCTGTCAGCAGTGGTTATGTTCCAGCCTACTGAAACATAACCCTTTTGGGACAGCAGTTCCCTGTACTTACTCCCCAGTTTTGCCGGTCCTCCCGGCGCCCTTATTACTTTAACCTGCTTTCCGGTGTGTGGTTCAAGCAGCTGGTTGTTTTTTTCCAGATCGGCGATGAAATTTTCCGGCGACTTGTATATTATTTTGTAGTCGTGACTGTACGTATGGTTGCCGATCCCGTGCCCCTCATCAATAATTCTCTGCAGTATATCCGGGTTTAAGGCCACATTTCTTCCCAGGACAAAAAAGGTGGCCTTGACGTTCTTTTCTGCCAGTATGTCCAATACTCTCCCGGTAAAGTCGGTATTGGGGCCGTCATCAAAGGTCAGGTAGGCGACCTTCCCCTCCCCGTCAGGGGTTTTTGCCTCCGCGCTGGGCAGGCCCAGGGAAGGCCTGGGGATGCGTTCGGCCGTGGTTTCTTCCTTTTCTGCCGGCGCTTTTTTATTGGACGGCTGATTAACCGGTTGCCTGGAACCTATTTCAAGAACGGGGGGAAGGGGTGTCTTCAGGGAGTCTCTGGGAGAGGAACCGTCACTCTGGATGTTACTCCGGCTGTTACAGCCGGCCAGGAACAAAGTGCCGGCTGCAAATAAAAGTAAGGCCGCAAAAACCTTGTAAGACCTGAAATTTCCCATTGTCAAGCCGCCCCCCGCATATTTGTAATTAATTACCGCGAAAAAGTTCAGCAAAGACAAATTCATTGCTAATTATATAGATTCAAACAGAATAGTAATTGTTCCGCATAATCTCCGGGCTGGGGAAAAAAATATAAGAGACAGGGGCGGCTTGCAAAAAGGGAGCGCCCGGGGGATTTGAGCGGCCAAAAATACGGGAGGAGAGGAAATATGCTGTCTGATGACAAAAGAAAGATTGCCATTGTCGGCGCCGGGTCGGTAGGGTCGGCATCGGCGTACGCCCTGATGATAAGCGGCCTTGTAAGTGAAATGGTGCTGGTGGACATAGACAGGAGAAAGGCTGAAGGGGAGGCCATGGACCTGGCCCACGGGGCGTCCTTTATCAGTCCCATAAAAATATATGCCGGGGAATATGAGGACTGCCGGGATGCGGACATAGTTGTATTCACCGCCGGGGCCAACCAGAAGCCGGGAGAAACCAGAATGGACCTGATTCACAAAAATATGGGCATTTTAAGGAAAGTTCTGCCCCGAATAACCGTGACCGGGGGCAAGTCAATCCTGCTCATGGTGGCCAATCCCGTTGACGTCCTTACCTATGCCGCACTTAGAATAACCGGCCTGCCGCCCAACCTGGTGCTGGGGTCGGGCACGGTTCTGGACAGTTCCCGCTTCCGGTATATGATCAGTGAAAGGTGCAGGGTTGAGGCCCGCAATATACACGCCTACGTGGTCGGGGAACACGGAGACTCGGAGGTCCCGCTGTGGAGTCTGGCCAATATCGCGGGGATTGGAGTGGAGGACTTTTGCCACATGCACGGGGTGCCCTGCCTGGAAAGAAATGAGATTTCCAACCAGGTAAAGCGGGCCGCATATGAGATAATTGAAAAAAAGGGCGCCACTTACTATGCCATAGGCTTGGCGGTGCGCAGGATTTGTGAGAGCATAATCAGGGATGAGAATTCAATATTGACGGTATCCGGGCTCCTGAACGGCGAGTATGGGATAAAGGACGTCTGTCTCAGCCTGCCCTGCATAGTGAACAGGATGGGAAGGGTAAGGGCGCTGGCTGTTCCGGTCTCCGGTGAGGAGGAAGCAGCCATAAAAAGGTCTGCCGCCTTAATCAGCGAGGCGCTGGAAGGTGTGGATTTCGGCGCCCCCGCCCGCAGTGCGCCGGTGAACGGCTCCGGCATTGAATACAGGGAGGGAAGTTCCTTCTTTCACTGACGGCCGACGGGCGGCAGGGAAGTAATTACCACCGGAATACAGGCGGTTTTTTCTTGCATAACAATAATGTCTGATATATAATAAATTTTACAGCGCTTGTATATAAGCGCTGATAATGCGCCCGTAGCTCAGGGGATAGAGCGCCGGCCTCCGGAGCCGGGTGCGCAGGTTCGATTCCTGCCGGGCGCACCAGTAAAATGCCCGCGAAGCCGCTAAAATCAAGGGTTTGCGGGCATTAATATTTTGCGGAAGCCAGGCCGATGGTTCCGCAAGTACCCCTTGATTTACGCGGGTTTCCGGGACTAGTCGGACAAGGTGTCGGACAAAAGTCGGACAGGAGTCGGACAAAAAAAGTATTGATAAATTCTATAAAAAATGATTGTCTCAGGATGTTATGTTAACCCACCGCGAAAGAAATTAGCGGTGGGGTTTTTCTTTTAAGAACATAAGTAATGAAATTGATTTTATAAATAGGGCTTAAAAATTGAGGTAGAGATGGAAAGGTAAAAGGAAATATTTGACATGTCAGGTTTTTTAAGTGGTGTTTATGATATGAGATACATCAAGTTAAAGATTATTTTTATTATCACGGTTGTTTGTGCGTCCATATTTTTGATCGGCATTAACGCTATATTTGCAGCTTCTGTTTTTGATGGCCAGTACGGCGTATTTTACCGTCACGGCCGGGTGTTCGGCAAGATAGTCAATTACGACCCGGAGCGGGATTTGGTCATAGTATTCGGTTCCATATTCGTCTCCGAACCGGGCGGCCGGTGGCGGTGGGTGGAGTCGCGCAAGTTCCACTTGGTGAAACCGGCCGGTAATGACTTGCGGGAAACCCTGGCTGCTTCTGTTGGCAAAACGGCCGGTGTGGAGGGTCAATTGACGGCATGGTCCGGGCAGAAGGAAGAGATTTTGGAGGCAAGGTCGGTGGATTTCCATGATTACCGGATAGAAACCCCGCCGTGGTATGCTTTTGGAGTTACCATCCGCCCGGAGAAGATATACAAGTATAATCTCAACAGCGTTACAGAGCTTGTTGATGTGCTGGCCGGATTGCGGCAGGCTGCTGATATTCCGCAAGACGTAAGGCTTACCGAGGATGAAGTGTTAAAAACAAGAGGTCGAATTATCGGCCCTGACCCTGAAGAGCGGGAATTGTCGTTTCGGGTCAAAAGAGAGTTTGAAAGAAGTTGGAACGAGAAGTGGTGTGTGGCCAGGGACAGGCAGTCTGCGGACGAATTGCGCGCTGGCGTGGGTGGCTGGCAGTTCTACCAGGGCCTTCTCGGCTACGGTAACAGTTATATCTCCGGTGCGCCGGTAATCCGCAGGGACATCACCGCTTTTATGGACGCCGTCAGGCCGGGCGGCGTTACTCCCGGGGAATCTGGTCCGGCGGTAATGTGCGCTTATGTTTCTGTTGAACGGGACCGGTTCGGAAAAATCATTAAAGTTACAGCGTCCGGTGCCCTTTACGACAGTGCTTCCGGCCTGTTGGAAGCAATGAAGAATCCGGCCGGGCTGAACCTGGAAACCTGGCGTCTTGAGGGGTGGGGCCAGGAAACGGCAGAGATGATGGAAGGAAAGCTTTGCTGGATCTCCGGCAGCAGGGTTCTTGTATATGAAACCGATCCGAAGACAGGAGGGAGTCACCTGGTCGATGGGTACTTTGCCCTGGACAGGTACCTCACCAGGGACGGCTTCGAAAATGTGCTGGACATATTTAAAGATGTGATAGTTGAAGGGGGGATCTGATGGGGTTGTATACATTTGACAGGGCGATGGTCTACCGCTGGTTGGCCGGTGGTCTGCTCTGGTTAATTATCATCGCCGTGGTTGTGGTTTCCATCAGGAGCACCAATATTGCGGCCCGGGCCGGCCGGACCGCGGCCGGGGCGGTGACGGCAGAACAGGAGCAGGTGTTGGCAGGGGTACGGGAGGTGGCCCGGGCCTTCGCCGTGGAGTGGGCCACTTGGACCGGCAGTACGGAAGACTACACCCGGCGCCTGGGGGTTTTCCTGAAAAGGCCTGATCCAACCTTGCCGGATGGTATACAGGAAGTCACCGCCGCCTCCGTACGGTCTGTCGATGATGGCGGGGATAAATACAGGGTCCGGGTTATTCTACACACCAGGCGACTGACTCCCCTGTCCGCGGCCGAGGTCCAGGCGCTGCCACAGGCGTTCGTGCCGGTTACCCGGGAGGACCTGATCCGGGTTAAACAGGAAGGGTTCAGTACAGTCCAGGACAAGGCCGTCCCCGCATGGCGGGACTACCTGATCTGCGTAGAAGTGTCCGTTCGCCTCAGGGATGGTCGCCCTGAAGTAAACGGGTTGCCGGTAATCGTATCTCCCGGTGCCGGCCAGGGAGAGGTGGCCGAACCGCGCTTCAACGAAACGGCCCCGCCCGAGTTCGTGGCATTTATAAACCAGTTCCTTGGACTCTATTACGGCGGCGGTTCACTGGCGAACTTTCTGGCGCCCGGCGCCCGGGTCGCGCCGGTTAGCGGGTGGAAGCTGGAATCCGTGGGGGACGTAAGGGTGAATAACAGTAAAATGCCGGACCGGGCATACGTTCGCGCCACTGTGTCGGCGCCGGGGGTGGGGCGGTTGGAGCAGCGGATTTATGTGCAGGTTCAGCCGGAGAGATGGAGTTACCTGGTCAAGGACTTAAGTGCGGCTGAATAATGTAACTTCACCGGCGATGACCGGTTTTTTTCATTGAAGGGGTGATTCTAACCGTGCGTAAAAAAGTATGTTTCAATTACATCCGCATGTCTCATGCTTTTATAGCGGTATTAATCTTTTTTCTGACGATATTATATCCCGGCGTGGCCTTTGCCTTTGACCTGAAGACCGGTGCCAAGGACACCCTGGACTTGATAAAGATATTTGTAATGATCGCAGTACTGGCGGCCGCTATGTGGACCTTCTTCTCATGGAACAGTCCAGAACTGACGAATTGACCGGCTGCTACAGGAGGGAGGTGCTGGAAACCTGTTTAAGTACAGGGATCCGGAGATACAGGGAAGCCGGGGAACCGTTTTCCATTCTGATGTGCGACATTGATTATTTCAAGAAGATCAACGACACGTACGGCCACCAGGCCGGTGACCGGGTGCTGAGGGAATTCGGCGCCTTCCTGCGATCCGGCGTCCGAAAGACAGACAAGGTGATTCGTTACGGCGGGGAAGAATTTGTGGTTGTATTTCCCCGCTGCCGTGCGGAAGAGGCTTGGATGGCGGCGGAAAACCTGCGTGAGGCCTGGGAGGGCAGGGAAATTTCCCTGCCCTCGGGGGAAGTTGTCAGGTCGTCATATAGCGGAGGGGTGGCCGAGTTCGGCAAGGATGGGAGAGAGGGAGGGATGCTGCTGGAAGTGGCGGATAGAGCGTTATACAGGGCGAAGGAAGAGGGAAGGAACAGGATTTTGTCTGCCGGGGAATTGAAGACGTCCACCCTCTCTAAAGCTGCAAATCAGGATAACATGTAGGGAAAAACTGAACAGGACAGGCCTGATGTCCGGTAATTATTTTTTACATTTATTGAATACATGAATAAAATAATGTAAAATATATTTACCGGAGGGGATTTACATGGATATGGCCTTTATAATTGGTAACAACATTGAAAAACTGCGTGAAGAACAAAATATTTCGGTTGAACAGCTGGCCGAAATTGTCGGCGTGACCCGCCAAACCATGACCAGCTACCTGAAGGGGAGGCAGGTTATCGACAGTGGCAAGCTGGCCAGGATTGCAGGTCACTTCAACAAGCCTTTTGATTACTTCCTCACCGAGGACCACCAGGAATTCCCGTTTATGTTCAGAGCGGATAACCCCGGAGAAAACTTTGACAATATACTGGCCGAGAAAATCGTCAGGAGAGTCAGCAACACTTGCGATTTACTGGATATTTCCGGGAGAAAGCTGGTGCTGGTGCCGGAATCCTATAAGCTTCGGATTTCCGGCAGCAGGCTGAACCGGGAAGAAAAAGAGCTGATTGAGGAAATAGCCGTTAAAAAGCGGGAAGATTTCGGAGTAGCAGACATAGTTCCGGATAACTATTACCAGATATTGCAGGAAAACGGTATTAACGTGCTGGCATTTCCCTTCGAAAACAGCGCCATTTTCGCCGTGTCCGCGTATTCCCCCGAGTACGGCAGCTTTATTGTGATTAACGATGACGCGGGCATACCGGAAGAAAGGAAGATATTCAGCGCCGTACACGAACTGGGTCACCTGATTTTTCACAGGGAACAGTACTTAAAGGGCTTCAACTCATTCAGCCACACTTACGGCAAAAAGAGAAACATAAACGAGGAAGTGGCCAATCATTTTGCCATGTGTTTCCTGGTATCCAGGTCTTTGATGAAAAAGTACAGAAACATATTTAAAAACAAGGACTTTCTGTTGAGGGAAATTATGGAGATTAAGAGTGTGTTTCTGGTCAGCGCCAAATGCCTGATATATGCCCTGGAATACTACGGTTATATAACGGAAAAGCAGAAAGGCACCCACATCGGGTACCTCAACAAAAACGGCTATTCAACGGCGGAGCCCCGGCCCATGCAGGCAATCGAAAAGGGCGCGTACTGGCAAGGTGTTATCAGAGAACTATTTAACCGTGAAGAGATTTCCTTGAGCAAGATTTCCGAGGTGCTGGAAATACCTTTATCTCAGGCAAGAATGCTGACCAGGGAATGGTACAGTCAAAATGAATCTGAAGCGATTTTATAACCGGCCTGCGGTGGTGGATGCCAGTATACTGTTTGATTTTTACGAACTGAAATCCTTGCACGTTTTAAACCAGGTGTTTTCTGAACTGTGCATCCCACTGGAACTCATGGCTGAGATTGCGAACGACAGCCAGCTTAATGAAATCAAAAGACAAGTTGATTACAGAGAAGTATTTATTGAAACAGCCGAAGCTTATGAACTGTTCGTAAAACTGGGCCGGACGAAGAAGCAACTTTCCGTTTATGACAGACACCTGATATGCACGGCTTATGAAAAAGGTTTTCTGTGTGCCTCGAATGATAAGCTGGTGTCAAGAGTGTGCAGAGAACTTAAAATTGACAACCCGAGGACACTCGGGATTTTGGGATGTGCTTTCCTTTATAAGTTAATTGACCAGACTGAACTGGAAAAACTGTTTTTTTTCCCTCGTTTCCGGGGCATGCAGCTCTCATCTTACGCTTAATGATGCTGCTTCCATGGAGTTTGCAAGGATGTTCAATATAAATATAGATATTGAACAGAAGAATAAGATTTTATAAAAGAAAGAAGTGACCAAGATGTCAACAGCTGGAAGGAAACATGGCAAAGCTGAATCAACAGAACAGGTGAAAGCGTTACACAAAGATTTCTCCAAGAAGGTATCCGCTTCCGGCTTGACACATATGCAAATAGAGGAAGCGGTCAGAAAGGCCAGGACTGATGTCAGGAAAGCCCGCCGTTCCGGTTGTAAATGACATCCCCAGAAACCCCCACAAGGGGCACTCTTTTCATGAATTCTTTACTTATTCATCATCCTTTACCC
>JBMOPF010000098.1:0-112244 GCA_049325075.1 Bacillota bacterium
TAAACCCCGGCTGCATCATCTCCGGCTGCAACAGTCTCTAAACTCGGTCGCCAAAGGACTGCCAACCGCCTTCGAAAGTCGCGTCCTGCTCCTCTCAGGCTTTTGGCGGCGTCCAGCCGCCAAATTGGCAGTCCTTAGGCTCGGTCGTTAAGAGACTGTAGCAGCCTCCGATAAATTCCGCCCGGGGTTGAACACTCCCCCCGGATGCATGTCGCTTAAGGGTCCCCCGAAAGGAATGCCCGCAATTCTGAATTCTGAATTCTGAATTCTGGATTCCTGACCCCTGATTAAATCAGTATAAGAATTTTCAGGGCAGAATTCTGAGTTCTGAGTTCTCATAAAAGGAATGCCCGGCGGGGCTTATTTCTTGTGGAAATTGAGCATTTTAAGGTCGAACTCTTCCTCAAAGGCCTTGAAGGCTCCGCTGCCGTTAATTTCCAGTATGATAACCTCCGCCACCAGATAAACCCTGGAGTCTTTTCTGACGCACCCCATCAGAACGGTATCCCCCCTGCCCAAGGTCCCGTGCAGGTGAATAATGGGTTCACCGTCTTCCCGGAACAGAGTGCCTATCCCCAGTATCTCCCGGCCGTCGTTGAAATTGCGCCAGACCGGGACAGGGGGTACTGTGCACTCCTCCGGCCCCACCACCAGGGACGCCTCCTTAAGCGCCCCTATGACATAAATAACTCCGGCCTCTATATTTTCTTCGCGGGCCAGTTTTTTCAGTTCTTCCAGGAGGTCGTCCCCATGTTCCACCCTGGCCACAAATGCCCGTCCCATATTGCCCTGACGGTATTTCATATTTAAAACCCCCAATATTGCAAAATATATCCCAAACATTCATTAAACAGTATAACACACGGATACAATGGTTCCATAAAGGAGTATCGGATTGCCGGAAAGAATATTGAACAAAAAACAATCGGGCCTTTTGGGGGAAACAAAGTTTTGGGGCGGTTGACGGGTGTCATTGTCGCGTTCGATATTTGATGTCTTTGGTTAATTTTATGGTTGACAGGTCTTATGTCTTGTGGTAGCCTTTATGTATCAATAATAACCACTGTTTCGGTGATGAAACAATTTTTGGCAAAGCCGCCTGCCGGTACAAAGATTGGCAGGCTTTATTTTTTGGAAACATTAGGACATAAAAAGTATTGACGAATTAGCTGTTTGAGTATATAATAATAACATAAATAGTATATAAACCAATGAAGGTTTTTTGCAAAGGCGCTTTTTGAGTGATCAAGAAGCGCCTTTCTGTATAATTCACTGATGATTGCCAGGCAAGGGCGCTTTAAAAAGAGACCTGAATCTCTTTTTGGGGCGCCTTTAAATTTTTAACCCTTCAGATAACGCTATTCCGCCTGTTGTCTGCAGGATTGTGTTTCCCGGGAGAAAGCGAGGGGGCTTGGTTTTTAAAAGGGGCGATGCAGCTCCGCCAGGCTCCTTTCGCTTTAATTTATATTAAGGGGGGTTTAGTGATGAGGCAAATAGCGATTTACGGAAAGGGCGGCATCGGCAAGTCCACCACCACCCAGAATACAGTGGCCGCCCTGTCGGAGGCCGGAAAAAAAATAATGGTGGTGGGGTGCGACCCCAAGGCGGACTCCACCAGGCTTTTGCTGCACGGTCTGAATCAGAAGACGGTGCTGGATACCCTGCGGGATGAGGGGGAGGACATCGACCTGGAGGATATCATGAGGGAGGGGTTTCTAAATACCAGGTGCGTTGAGTCCGGCGGCCCCGAGCCCGGTGTGGGCTGCGCAGGCAGGGGTATTATCACCTCCATCAACCTGCTGGAATCCCTGGGGGCTTATACCGGCGATCTTGATTATGTGTTTTATGACGTTCTGGGAGACGTTGTCTGCGGGGGGTTTGCCATGCCCATCCGTGAAGGCAAGGCCAAGGAAATTTACATTGTGGCTTCCGGTGAGCTGATGGCTCTGTATGCCGCCAACAACATCTGCAAGGGCATCCAGAAATTTGCCACCACCGGTGACGTCAGGCTGGGGGGTATTATTTGCAACAGCAGGAAGGTTGACAACGAGTATGAGCTGATGAAGGCCTTTGCCGAGGAACTGGGGTCGCAGCTCATTCACTTCCTGCCCCGGGACAATATTGTTCAGAGGGCGGAAATAAACAAAAAGACAGTGGTGGACTTTGACCCGAAGGCGGAGCAGGCGGACGAATACAGAAAGTTGGCCAGAAACATAGACGGCAACGACATGTTTGTGATTCCGAAGCCCATGGTCCAGGACCGCCTGGAGGAGTTGATGATGCAGTACGGGATACTCAACTGAAATAAAGACGGGAGTGAGAGCTTATGTTGATGATCAGGGCCATAGTGAGGCCTGAAAAGGCAAATACCATCCTGGCCGAGCTTAACAGCGCCGGTTTCCCCGCGGTAACCAAGATGGACGTGGTGGGGAGGGGCAAACAAAGGGGTGTCAAGGTGGGGGAGGTGGTGTACGACGAGATACCCAAGGAAATGCTGATGCTGGTTGTGCGGGACGAAGATAAGGAAGACGTCATCAGTATAATTTCCAAGTATGCCAGGACCGGCGAAAAGGGGGCCTTCGGAGACGGCAAAATATTTGTTACTCCGGTGGAAGAGGCGTACACCATCAGCAGCGGCGCCAGGGGCCTGTAGGGGGGGATGAAATGAAAGAAATAATTGCCATCATCAGGATGAATAAAGTTGGCATAACCAAGAAGGCTCTGGCTGATGCCGGGATATGCGGGATGCATGCCATGAAGGTTATGGGCCGGGGCAAAATGCAGGTGGATTTCTCGGTGCTGGACGAATTAGGCCCCGGAGAGGAAATAGGCGGCATTCTGGCCGACGGTCTGTCTCAGGGAACGCGGCTTATTCCCAAAAGAATGCTGACCATACTGGTCCGGGACGATGAAGTGCAGAAGGTGGTGGACACCGTTATAAAGGTGAATAAAGAGGGCAACAAGGGGGATGGAAAGATCTTTGTTGTGCCCGTTGTGGACGCCGCCAGGGTAAGAACCGGCGAGCGGGGAGAAGAGGCCATATAGGATAAGGAGGCAAAGGAGGCGATAACATGGCCATCAGCCAGAAAGCCATAGACGCCATGCTTGACAGGTATCCGGCCAAGGTTAAGAGAAACCGCAAAAAGCATATTGTGCTCAGGGACATATCCCTGGCAGGTCAGGAGATAGAGGCCAATACCAGGACCGTTCCGGGAATCATCACCAACCGCGGGTGCGCTTTTGCCGGCTGCAAGGGAGTGGTCCTGGGGCCCCTCAGGGATGTTGTGCATATAGTGCACGGTCCCATAGGATGCGCCTACTACAGCTGGCTGACCCGCAGGAACAAGGCCAAGTCGGAGGACCCGGAAAAGAACTTCCTGGCCTACTGCGTTTCAACTGACATGCAGGAAAGCGACATTGTTTTCGGCGGGGAGAAAAAATTAATGAGGACCATCGATGAGGTGGTGGAGATATTCAGGCCCAATGCCATCACTATTTCGGCCACCTGCCCGGTGGGGCTGATAGGGGACGATATCCAGGCAGTGGCCAGGGAAGCCCGGAAAAAGCACGGCATCAACATTATGGCCTTCAGCTGTGAGGGCTATAAAGGGGTGAGCCAGTCCGCCGGGCACCACATTGCCAACAACGGGCTGATGGAATGGGTTATCGGGCAGAGCGATAAGGAAGAGCCGCCGGGACAGTACTGCATCAATATGCTGGGTGAGTACAACATAGGCGGGGACAGCTGGGAAGTTGAAAGGGTCCTCGGGGAAATAGGCTACACCGTGTTGTCGGTGATGACCGGTGACGGGTCATACGAGGAGCTGCGAAACGCCCACCTTTCCCACCTCAACCTTGTGCAGTGCCACCGGTCAATCAATTATATCGCTGAAATGCTGGAGAAGAAGTACGGCACGCCCTGGCTCAAGGTTAATTTTATAGGCATCCGTGCCACCATGGAGTCGCTGCGCAATATGGCCCTTTACTTCGGTGACCGGAACCTGATTGAAAAAACCGAGGAGGTTATAACCAGGGAGTTGGCCATGATTACACCAGCCATTGAGAAATACAAAAAGATCTGCGCCGGTAAGACAGCCTTCTGCTTTGTGGGCGGGTCCAGGGGTCACCATTACCAGGGATTATATGAGGAACTTGGCATAGAAACGGTGCTGGCCGGCTATGAGTTTGCCCACCGGGACGACTATGAGGGGCGTGGGGTTATACCGGACATTAAGCCCGACGCCGACAGCAAGAATATTCCCGACCTGCACGTGACGCCGGACGAGAGGCGCTTTCGCCTCAAGATCTCAAGGGAGAGGATGGAAGAGCTGCAGGAAAAGATTCCCCTCAGCAACTATAAGGGGATGATTGCGGAGATGAAGGAGGGAAGCATAATAGTTGACGACCTGAACCACTTTGAGACCGAAGAATTTATCCGCATATTAAAGCCGGACATTTTTTCCTCGGGCATAAAAGACAAGTATATAGTACAAAAAATGGGGATACCTTCCAAGCAGCTGCACAATTACGATTACAGCGGGCCATACGCCGGGTTCAAAGGGGCTGTGAATTTTGCCAGGGACATCAGCATGAGCTTTACCTCGCCCACCTGGAATTTCATTGATCCGCCCTGGAAGAACATGCCGCTGTTGGAAGGTTCCGTCGAGGAAGGGGAGTCGTAGATGCTTGACTGCACGCCGAAAGAGATTAAAAACCGCGCCGGCGGTGTTATTAACCCGGCCAAGACGTGTCAGCCCATTGGGGCCATGTACGCAGCCCTGGGTATACACAGGTGCCTTCCCCACAGCCATGGCTCCCAGGGTTGCTGCGCTTATCACCGGTCGCACCTGACAAGGCATTTCCGGGAGCCGGTGATGGCTTCCACCAGCTCGTTCACCGAGGGGGCGTCGGTGTTTGGCGGCGCGGCCAATCTGAAAACCGCCATTAAAAATATTTTTACCATATACAACCCGGATGTTATCGCGGTCCATACCACTTGCCTGTCCGAGACCATTGGGGATGATATACCCACCATAATCAAAACCTCGGAAATCCCCGAGGGAAAGCTGGTAATTCACGCCAACACGCCCAGTTACCAGGGGTCGCACATAACCGGCTTTTCCAATATGGTCAAGGGCATGGTCAGCTACCTGGCCCGCTCCGGCGCCGGGGCCGGGAAGGACCGGGCCAACATTCTTCCCGGCTTTGTCAACCCCGGTGATATGAGGGAAATAAAGCGGCTGGTCAGCGCCATGGGTATAGACTTTATTATGTATCCCGATACGTCGGGAGTGATGGACTCTCCCATGACCGGGGAACTGGTCATGTATCCCCGGGGCGGCGCCAGGATTCAGGACATCGCGGACTCCGGCAATTCCAAGCTCACCCTGGCCCTGGGCAGTTATGCCTCCAGTGACGCCGCCCACCTGCTGGAAAGAAAGTGCGGCGTACCGGCGGCCATTTTGAAAACACCCATCGGCATAAAGGCCACCGATGAGTTCATTGTCGCACTCCGTCAAGCCTTTGTTAAAAAAGTGCCCCGGGAGATTGAGGAGGAAAGGGGCCGGCTGGTTGATATACTGACCGACAGCCACTACCACTTCCACGGCAAAAGGGTGGCTGTTTTCGGGGACCCTGATATACTGACAGGTCTTACTGAATTTCTGCTCAGCCTTGGCATGAAGCCCATTCATGTGCTTACCGGGACGCCGGGCGGCGCACTTGGCGCTTCGGTGGGGGACTTTGAGGCGGAGATAAAGGGGATGCTTGCAGCGGCAGGGGTAGAGGGCAGGGTGAAGGCCGGCGGCGACCTCTTTGAGCTGCACCAGTGGATCAAAAATGAGCCGGTGGATTTGCTTATTGGAAACACTTACGGCAAATACATAGCCAGGGCCGAGGATTTGCCCTTTGTGCGGGTGGGCTTTCCCATACTGGACAGAATCATGCACTCCTACTTCCCCATAGTGGGCTACAGGGGGTCCATGAGGTTGGCCGAGATGATCAGCAACGCCCTCCTGGACAGACAGGACCGGGACTGCGAGGACCATGACCTGGAACTGGTGATGTAGGTGAAAAGAAAGGGGGAAGAAAAATGAGGCCGGGAGAGGCGGCGGACCTTATTTTTGAAGAAAGAAGGGAGTCCATTCTGACCAAGGGGAAGCAGAGGCGGCAGCTGAGGTGCGACACCGACAGCATCGCCGGCTGCGTCAGCCAGCGGGCCTGTGTGTACTGTGGGGCCAGGGTGGTGTTAAACCCCATTACCGACGCTGTCCACCTTGTCCACGGCCCCATCGGATGCGCCAGTTATACCTGGGACATCCGGGGGAGCCTTAGCAGCGGCCCGGACCTGTACCGCTTCAGCTTCTCCACCGACCTGAAAGAGGAGGACGTAATTTTCGGCGGTGAAAAGAAGCTGGCCCGGGCCATCGACGAACTGGCGGCCAAATACAGGCCCGGCCTCATCCTGGTCTACTCCACCTGTATTGTGGGGGTCATTGGCGACGACCTGGAGGCTGTCTGTAAAGCAGCCTCCATAAAGCACGGTATAGAGGTTATCCCGGTGCAGTCCAGCGGCTTTGCAGGCAACAAGCCGGCGGGCTACCGGGCGGCCTGCGACGCCCTGATGCGCATTATCCGGCCGGAGAGCGGCAAAATCCCGGAGAAAAGCCGCAGCATCAACTACCTGGGTGACTTCAACCTGGCGGGGGAGGTCTGGATAATCAAAAATTACCTCAGGGAAATGGGTATAGACATAAATGTGGCCTTCACAGGCGACTCCAGGCACCGGACACTGAAAAACGCCCCCAGGGCATCCCTGAATATTGTTCAGTGCGCCGGGTCAATGATTTACCTGGCCCGCAGGATGGAGGAGACATACGGTATTCCATACCTGAACGTTTCATTTCTGGGGGTGGAGGATACCTCTGCATCCCTCAGAAAGATAGCCGCCCGGTTCAATGACCGGAGTTCGGCGGAAAGTGCGGAGGCGCTGATTAAGAGAGAGTCCGGGGCCGTTATGCCGGCCATACAGTGGTACAGGGAAAGGCTCAGGGGCAAAAAAGCTGCTGTCTTTGTCGGAGGCGGCTTCAAGGCCATATCTCTTATCAAGCAATTCCGGGAAATAGGGATAGACGTGGTGATGGTGGGAACCCAGACCGGCAGGAAAGAAGAGTATGAGACCATAAGCGATCTGGTGGACGAGGGTACCGTTGTACTGGATGACGCCAACCCTTCGGAACTGGAAAAATTCATGGTGGATAAGGGCGCCCACCTCCTGGTGGGGGGAGTAAAGGAAAGGCCCCTTGCCTATAAGCTGGGCGTGGCCTTTATAGATCATAACCACGACCGGAAGCACCCCCTGAGCGGCTATGTGGGGGCGGTGAATTTCGCCAGGGAGGTTTACTCCACCCTTTGTTCCCCGGTCTGGAAATACATTTAACCCCCTTGCCGGGTTAAGGGAGGGTCGAATATGAAAAAAGACACAGCCAATTACCGGAATGTCAACGAAAACCCGTGCAACATGTGTATGCCCATGGGCGCCATCCTTCCCTTCAAGGGGATCGAGCGGTCCATGGTGATCATCCACGGTTCCCAGGGCTGCAGCACATACATGCGCAGGCATATAGCCGAACACTTCAATGAGCCCATCGATGTGGCTTCTTCTTCTCTTAACGAAAAGGGAACTATTTACGGCGGGGAAAAAAACCTGTTCCAGGGGCTGGACAACCTGATCAGGGGCTACAGGCCGGGGGTGATAGGGGTTCTGACCACGTGCCTGGCGGAAACCATAGGGGAGGATGTCGAAGGGATAACCCGCCGCTACCTGAAGGAAAGGGGTTTGGAGGGCTTTCCGCTGATTCCGGTGCCCACTCCCGGTTATGGCGGAGCCCATGATGATGGTTACTGGCTGGCCGTAAGAAGAATAATCTCCGGCCTGGCCGTGGAAACTCCCCGGCATTCAGGAATAAATGTTATTGTTCCCAACATAAGCCCGGCGGACATACGGGAGTTAAAAAGAATACTGCGCCTGATGGGGGCAAGGTTTACACTCATTCCTGATTTTTCCGACACACTGGACAGCCCCTTTAGCAGGCCCTACAAAAAAATACCGGACGGTGGGACCGCCCTGGACGATATCCGGAAAATGGCCGGGGCCACCGCCACCATCCAGATGGGGGTGGCCGTGGAGGAAGACCTGTCTCCTGGCAGGTACCTTGAGGAGAAGTTCAGAGTGCCCCTTTTCAGCATTCCACTGCCCATGGGGGTGGAAAACAGCGACCGGTTCATAAAGTTGCTGGAAAGGCTCACCGGAAACAGCATGCCGGATGAACTGTACATGGAAAGGGGAAGGCTCCTGGACTGCATGATCGACTCCCACAAGTACAACGCCCAGGGGAGGTGTGTTATCTTCGGCGGCCCGGAACTTGTTTACGCCATTGCCGGGGTTTGCGCGGAAAATGGAATTTTCCCGGTGGTGGCTGCCACCGGTGGTAAACCCGCCGGTTTTGAAAAGCTGATCCGGTCCCGGCTGTCGGATTTTCCGGGGAAGTGCATGGTTTTGAGTGAAACAGATTTCGCCGCCATCAGGGAAAACAGTGTGCGGGGTGGCGCCAATATAGCCATTGGCCATTCAGACGGCCGTTACCTTACCGAAAGGGAAGGCATCCCACTGGTCAGGATAGGATTTCCCATCCATGACCGGACAGGAGGACAGAGACTGATGTCGGTGGGCTATGCCGGCACCACCATGTTCCTGGACCGGGTAACCAATACACTGCTGGAGAAAAAACACAAAAATTACCGGGCATCCCTTTACAAAGAATTTTATAAGGGCGCCGACCGGGATGACAGTCGCTGTATGGAAAGATAGGTGAAATATATGTACTGCCTGTGCCATAAAAACAAGGCCGTTGGTGGCAACGCCATGCCGGCGGATCTGAGGGAAAAGACCATGAAACACCCCTGTTATTCCTTTGGAGCCCACCACAGGTATGCCAGGATGCACCTTCCTGTTGCTCCCCGCTGCAACATAAGCTGCAACTACTGCAACAGAAAGTATGACTGTGTCAATGAGAGCAGGCCGGGTGTCACCAGCGAGGTTCTTACTCCCGAACAGGCCCGCGATAAATATGATTTGGTGGCGGATAGCCTTGACAATCTCAGTGTGGTTGGGATTGCCGGTCCCGGGGATGCCCTGGCCAACTGGGAGGAGACCAAAAGGACCATTGAGCTGATTAGCCGGTCCGGCGGGGATGTTATTTTCTGCCTTTCCACCAACGGGCTGATGCTGCCGGATTACGCCCGGGAGATCACCGGTCTCGGTGTCAGGCATGTCACTGTTACGGTAAACTGCGTCGACCCTGAAATAGGGAAAAAAATATACCATCATATCAACTACAGGGGGCAAAGGCTCCGGGGGGCCGAAGGGGCGGAAGTATTGCTGGGAAACCAGCTGGAAGGCATAAAACTTCTGGTGGACTGCGGGGCGGTGGTCAAAGTAAACATTGTCATGATAAAGGACGTCAATGACCGCCATATACCGGACATAGTAAAAAAGCTAAGAGATCTGGGCGTATTTATAACCAACATCATGCCGCTAATCCCGGCCCGGGGGAGTGTTTTTGAGAGCTATCCCCGGACAGGGGAAAGTGAACTTAACAATATGAGAAATACCTGCGGGGAATTTATGAGGCAGATGTATCACTGCAGGCAGTGCAGGGCAGATGCCATCGGCCTGCTGACAAACGACCGCTCTTCTGAATTCAGGGCTCTGCCGGGGAGGGATAAGGCGCAATCTGCCGGGGGAAATCACCGCCGGGCCAGGGCGGGTTAGAGGAAAGGGGACACACCTCCTCTTCAGTGGCAAGAGTCTGTGGTAGTCGGAGGAATGTCCCCGATTGGGGGAAAGGGGACACACCTCCTCTTCAGTGGCAAGAGTCTGGGGTAGTCGGAGGAATGTCCCCGATTGTGGAGCCTTGCTGCCGGGGTCGGAGGAATGTTACTAATAAATGAAGGGGGCTTTAACGTGAAAAAGCCTGAATACCATATATTAGTTTGTACCAGTTCCAGGCCGAACGGCCAGCAGAAAGGGTTTTGCCATACCAAATCCGCCTTGGAAATTATCAATAATTTTGTTGAAGAAATTGAGGAAAGAGGGCTGGGCGGCCGGGTCATGGTATCCAACACAGGCTGTTTCGCCCTCTGTGAAAAGGGGCCCATTGTGGTCATTTACCCCGATAATGTGTGGTATGGCGGTGTCTCTCCCGAGGATGCGGAAGAAATAATGGATGAGCATATTGAGGGCGGACGTATAGTAAAGCGCCTGGAGATAACGAGGTAAGGGGACACACCTCCTCTTTAGTGGCAAGAGTATGGGGTAGTCGGAGGAATGTCCCCGATTGGGAGAAAGGGGACACACCGAACAAGGAAAGGGGACACACCTCTATTTGGGGTATAACTTTGGGGCCGGAGGAATGTCCTCAATAAAGGAGAATCGCCATGTCTTATGATATAGCTGTTTTTAAGGGAAAAGACGGAATGACCGTACCCCTTTATGAAAAGGGAAGGTTGACGGTTTACCGTAAAAAACACGGCCTGTGGAGTGTCCTGAGGGAAAGGGAATTCCTGCTGGACAGAAAACTGGGCATGAAAGGATTGCGCAGTGGAATGGAGGAGGCCGCCGCCTTTCTCTCGGGCTGTAAAATTTTCGTGGGGCTGGATATTACGGGCATTCCCTATTATGTGCTGGAAAAACACGGTTTCAGCATATGGGAGTATGAAGGTAAACCGGAAAGCTTTCTTGATGTGATCCTCGAAAAGGAGGAGGAAAGCCGCGCCTCAGAAAAGGACAACAAATACCTTGCACCCTGCCCTGAGGAAATATTTCCCGGCTGCTACCGTATTTCCATAAAGGAGATACAGGAAAACAACACAGGATTTACATCTAAACAGGTGCTTTTGCCATTTTTACGCAGGGGGTGTTTCTACTCGCTTGAAGTATATTGTAATCATGTACCACCCTGGCTGGAGGCCGAGCTGGCAGGATCGGGCCGCAACGGTGAAATAAGAAGGGCTGGCGGAGGCGAGGTTGTGGTAACCATAGCCGGAAGCTGCTGCGGAGTTGACCCAAACAATTGATCTTATTTCCAAGACTCCCACTTCTACAAGTGGGAGTTCCTTTTTCACTTCAGGTGGGGTTGAATCCCCATCTGAAGCCCCGATGTTCAGCCTGGCTGAACGAGGTCACTTGATGATGAATTGCCGGTGGCAAGAAGGCGGTCTGAGGCCGCCTTCTTGCTGTTTAAAAACATAATTGAATAAAAAACAAATAGGATTATTCATGTATTATGCAGGTTATGCAAAAAACCGACAACTTTTGATGTAAGCCTGATATGTTAGGTGAATAAAACAATTAGTAATGCTAAGTCAATACTTAAATGGACAACAATATGGGAGAAAGATAAAAGTAAAAACTCACCAAAAAAATAATAAAAGTTCTGGACGAGGTTATTGGTTAAGTGGTAATATAAATTTTGTATAATCAGGTCCGGGGCTCCCACAGGAAAAATTTTATTACACAGGAGGACTTTTTTTCCCAAAGGGGAAAAATAATTAAGCTGGAATTTATTGAAGTAAATATTGCTAATTTTACGGGAAACCCCACGGGAGGAGGTATGTTTAGGGAAAATCCGGAATAGGCTATTAATAAAGGGACAAACTATTTTAAATAATTTTGGAGAAAGGGGTTATGCTTTGGACGGCTGGTTGTTTTATATTTTAACTGCAATAGTAACAATATCCGAAGCGGTAATCCTGTTCGTTTTGATGTACTACTATTTCGTGTCAATTTTTGGCTGGAAGAAACATCCTGAAGAGAAAGATTATACTCCGGTCAAGCGTTTTGCTCTAATTACCGCTGCTCATAACGAAGAGAAGGTTATACGCTACCATATCGAGAGCCTTAAGAAACTGAATTATCCTCCGGAATTGTTCGATATATATGTTATTGCAGACAACTGTACCGACAATACGGCGGAGGTAGTGCGCAACGAGGGCGTTACCGTTTTCGAGAGGCAGTCCAAGGAGCGGGGCAAGGGGTTTGCCCTGGAATGGATGTTTAATGAACTGCACAAGATGGAAGACAAGCATTATGACGCCGTCTGCGTTTTTGACGCCGATAACGTTGTATCGTCAAACTTCCTTCTGGAAATGAACGCCAAGCTGAAGCAGGGCTACCGCTCCATACAGGGTTACCTGGACACCAAAAACCCGAATGATTCCTGGGTTACCGCCTGTTATGCCACTGCATACTGGTCCATGAACAGAATGTGGCAGCTGGCCCGTTATAATCTTGGACTGTCAAATGCCCTTGGCGGGACAGGTCTTTGCCTGGAATACAGCCTTATCAAAAAATACGGCTGGGGGGCCACCTGTCTTACAGAGGACCTGGAATTTACCATGAAGCTGCTGCTTAACGGTATAAAGACAGCCTGGGCCCATGACTGCAAAGTTTATGATGAAAAGCCGGTTCGCTTTTCCCAGACATGGCGGCAGCGCACCCGCTGGCTGCAGGGCCACTGGGATGTTGCCCTGCGCTATATGGTGCCCCTGATCAAAAAGGGGATCAGGGAGAAAAAATGGTATCCCATTGACGGAGCCATATACCTGTTTCAGCCGTTTCTGATTATGACCATGCTGATCAATATGCTGATTACCGGAGTGGCGGCATTTTTCCCGGAGCCGATATACGCCTCTCCAATCACATCCTTGATGCCGGGCTGGTTCTGGGTTCTTTTTGGTGTGCTGGGCTATTCCTACCCGATGCTTGGTCTGTACCTGGAGGGAGCCCCCAAAAGCGCCTACTATTATTACATTACATATCCAATTTATGGTTTGACCTGGTTCCCGGTTACAATAGTAGGCCTGTTCAAGCACGGCAACCAGACAGAGTGGGCTCATACCCTACACTCCAGGGGGATATCAATAACATCCCTGGAATGATTATAAAGAAACGGGCAACAAAGGATTTAAAGGAAAAAATGTCGAACGTTTTAAGCAACGTGTACATTCTGTACAACGGGGCTTTTTTCTTTTAATGGGATAGGAGGGTTAAAAGTTGTTCAGAAAGGAAACCTGGATATCTCTGGTTTTGATGTTGCTGATGATCATGCTGCCGGCAGGGGCGATGGCGGCGGATATGGGCAGGGTGCTGGAAAACAGGCCGGTTACCGACGGGCTTTTCTTTGAAAAGCGCGCGGTTGCCGCCGGCGGCGGGGAGGCCCTGGTCTATATCCTGAAAGCCGATTTGAAGAACCCGTATTTAAAAATAAATACAATGGTGGGCGCCGACGGCACACTAAATAAAAACGACCAGGTGCTGGACATGGCGGTCAATAACGGTGCCGTGGCGGCCATAAATGCCGACTATTTTCAAATGGGGGAAAGCGGCAGGCCCATAGGTATTACATACAGGGACGGGCGGATGATTACAAGCCCTCCCCTCATCAACTACATGTCGGCCTGGGGTATTACAAAGGATGGTGTCCCCCTGATTGGTTTATTTCAATTCACCGGCAAGGTTACCGCGGCCAACGGCGCCAGCTTTCCACTGTCGGGGGTGAACAAGCCCTCGTACCTTATAGACGGCGTCAACTCCCATGAAAACGCCCTCCTGATGTATAACAGCCTGTGGGGAAAAACCAGCAGGGGAAGGATTGGGGATGAAGATGTCGTCGAGGTTGTAGTCGACGGGGGAGTGGTTACCGGTATTTTTTACAATGAGGAAGGCAAAAGCATACCCCCGGGAGGCTTTGTTCTGGCAGGCAGGGGGCAGGCGGCGGAATTTATAAAGACTAATATCAAAGTAGGGGACATTATTGTTCCGGAATACAAGGTCACCCCCGGGGGCAACAGTATCTGGGCCGGCACGGGCGGGTGGTCCATGTTGGTGCATGAAGGTTCAATAATGAGCGATTTCCCCACCAGCATCGGAGGGTCGGTTGCCAGAACAGCCATAGGCTACTCCCAGGACAAGGGAACTCTTTATCTGGTCTGTGTTGAAAAGAGCAGCGCCAGCGCAGGATTTACTCTTCCGGAACTGGCCTCTTTCATGGCCGGCCTGGGTGCGTATGACGCATTGAACCTTGATGGAGGAGGTTCCACCACCATAGTGGTAAGGCCCCTGGGTGAGACCAGCCCGGTGCTTGTAAACAAACCTCAAAATGGTGTCCAGAGATATTTACCCACCGCCGTGGGAATATTCAGCACTGCGCCGCAGGGAAAACTGGCCGGGCTTGTTCTAAGGGGAAAGGACACCGTATTGCCGGGTGACAGCATTTCTTTCACAGTCAGCGGCTATGATTCCCACTACAACCCCTATACGGTGGACCCCCAGAAGGTGAAGTGGTCGGTGGAGTCAGGCCCGGGAACGATGGAAGGTAATGTGTTTACCGGCGGGGAAGGCGGTACTGCGATGATTTCAGCCTTCTGCGAAGGGGTGAGGGGCACAGCCCGGGTTAGGGTGCTGGGGTCCGGCGATTTCAGCAGGATCGTTGTCAACCCGCCGGAAATAGAAGTGGAGCCCGGAAAAACAGTGGATGTGAGTATTTCAGCCATTGGCAATGACGGGACAGTCTATCATCTCTCACCCAAAAACTACAGCTGTACCCTTGATTCAGGTCTGGGGACGTATGCAGACGGACGCTTTACAGCAGCACAGAGCCCGTCGGCGGGAACAATGAAAATTGTTTTTGACGGCAAGGTGCTGGAAGTGCCGGTCAGGGTGCGGTCCGGCGCACAGACAGTATACACCCATGTGCCGGGCGCGGCGGGAGAGTTGAATTTAAAGGGCTTTAAGGTGAGCTTCCCGGGAGATGCCTTTGGCGGCGAGACGACGGTAAACGCCTCCGTTGAAGAAAATCCGCCCGGTCCTGTGCCGGAAAGGTATACTGCCGTTTCCATGGTTCGCCTTGAAGGCGGAACTGATTCCCTGAACGGGCCGGCGGCGGTGGAGTGGGTGTTCAGCGCCGGAGAAGCGGAAAGAATGGCTGTCCTCCAGTTTTCAGGCCGGGGCTGGGAGAAAGTTCCCTCGGTAGTTAACGGGGATAAAATTTCATTCAAGATCAGTAAACTGGGCACACTGGCGCTGGTTAAGGACAAGCAGCCGGCAACGGTGTTTAAGGATATGACCGGGCACTGGGCTGCAGGCGCTGTTTCCAGGCTTTCGGCCGCAGGTGTGGTCAGCGGCTATCCCGGCAACATATTTGACCCGGCCAGGAATGTTACCAGGGCCGAGTTTGCGGTGATGCTGTGCAAGGCGGTGGGCTGGGACCCCGGGCAGGGGGAGATGACCTTTAAGGACAAGGGTGATATACCGTCCTGGGCCGCGGGGTATGTGTCCACAGCCGGTAAAAAGGGAGTGTTAAACGGGTATAATGACGGCACTTTTCGGCCTTCCCGGCAGGTGACCAGGGCCGAGATGGCGGCCATGATTGCCAAGGCCCTGTCGCTGAAACCGGATGAAAGCGCGGAGGTCAACGAGGCGTTCATTGACAGCAAGGATATCCCGGCCTGGGCTGAAGGCGCTGTTTCAGCCGTCTACGGCAAGGGCCTCATGAAGGGTGACGACAGGCTGAGGTTCAGGGCCGGGGACAGGGCAACCAGGGCGGAGGCAGCCGCGCTGATTGACAATACGGTCAAGTATATGGTTAACGGGCCGGCCTCATAAAGGCCGGCCCGGTCCACCGGGCAACTATTCTTTGCTCCGGAATACATGGTGCTCAACATGAAAGCTTCCATCAAAGCTGTCAATGGAAATGGCGTCTGCAGCCAGCAGGGCCATTTTTCCTTTTTGGGGGGAATAGTACTGTATTACCATCGAGTAGGGGGATTTTCCGTCAAGCAGTCCCCGCACCCCGGAGGCGCCCGAACTGCCGGCGTCAATCAAAACGCTTCCTTTTTTTTCACCCACGAACAATCTGTGATCATGGCCGTACAATATGACCGGGGCTACGCCGGCCAGTTCCCGGGCGATGTGGTTGTTATGAAGGGCCAGTATATCAGGCTTTTCTGATTTATGGGAAAGCTGCTCCTCAATTTGGGAAGAATACCTGGTGATCATCTCCTTTGACGGCGGCTTAACACCGGACGTGGCTGATTGGGGGTCCGGTACGCCCAGTATGCGCAGCCCTTTTACCGTCAACGCTGACCCGTCCAGCACCCGGACTCCGGGAACCGCCCCCATCATTTTTATTGTTTCCGGTGAATCATGATTTCCCGGTAAAAACAGATAAGGCTTTTTAAACTCCGGAATCTTTTTCATAATCTGTCCCTCAAGGGGGGTGCCGAAGTCGGTTATGTCACCGGTGTCAATAATCATGTCGACATTAAAAAGAGCGGCTATCCGGCGGGCAAAGAGCATCCCCGCCGGGTTGTTGTGAATGTCCGAAAGGTGCAGCACCTTTACCAGCCCTTCCGGTGTCTTTCGGTTATCCTGAGCCTGGTAGAGCTGATTGAACAACTGGTTTATATTTTCCGCTACTATGGACACTTGAGCATTGAGGCTGTCAAGGTTGTCCATGGACTGCCCGTTCAGACCAATCAGCCACGGGGCCATCTTCAGCACCCCATTGAACTGGGGATTCCTAAATCTGTTTATATCAAAGGTGCTGTAGGTTGCCGCCAACAGAAGGCCGGCCGTCAGTGCGGCGGTAAGGGCGCCGCGCAAATGGGCCATACCGGGCTTTCGCCGCCAGAGAAAGACCCCGAAGAAGCCGCCGGCGGCAGCCAGCAATATTATTTTGGCGGCAAAAATAAGAATTTCTGTGCGCAGCCTGCCTGCGAATTTTTCCATCATATCGGCATGGTTTTGGCCGTTCACCATTTCTTGTATTGAGGAAAGATCTATATATTCCAGCCTTAAAGAGATTTTTACAGGTGTGCTGTGGGTTTGGGCAGCGATGGATGCCAGGGGTGGGATTTCCACCACTGTCTGTCCCGTGAGGGACGGCTGCACGCCAAGCCTTATGCGCAGCGCCTCCACCTGGAAAACATGATTTCCGAATATGCCCATGAAAAAAAAGGCCGTTATTATGGCCGTAAGGTACAGGGCGATAGTTCCCGTCCTGCCGGAGATTAAAAAGCTTTTGATGCTCCCGGAGTTCATCCCCATCTCCTTATAAATGGCTTATTCTGAGTGTTATATTACATGCACTTCTGTATTAATTCCACCTGAAAATAGTGGGATCAATGACGGGGACACTACACCTCATCAGCATAGCGCATACCCTGGCGGGCTGATGAATTTTGTGTACAGTTATAAGAAAAAATCAGGTAATAGAGCGGTAAAAAGGATCCTGTGTAAAATTTCCCCCGGGCGCAGAAACTGTGAATAGAGGTCCGCAGCAAAGAGTTGCCTTGTTCAAAACTTCGGGAGGGTGGAAAGGCGGCGCTTGCTGTCGGGATAACAGGGAAAAAGAACACCTGTTTGATGGATGTTTGTGGTAATATGTGGTAAATAATTGCCGGGGGTGTTCATTATGTTCGGTGTCAAGCGTGTGGACAGTTGGATATCCAGACGGGCTACGGAGTATTTTCGTCTTTTATTGCTGGCCATGATAACCTTTTTAACTGTGTGCCTTTTACAGTATTTCTCAACCATAATTTTCGGCCTCGGGGAATTCGCCGACGGCAGCACAGCCGGCAAACCGGTCAGTGGATTTGTGCATGGGAACCAGCCATCAAATACCAGGTAAAGCCCAAGTCAGGTCAGAGTCGGAATGGGCATTGCGCCATGTAAAAAATGGCCCGGGCAGGGCTGTTTTTTTTCAGTATTGTGTTGACGGATTTGAGAATATGTATAACATTATATATAAACATGTACTAACCGGTCAAAAATTTTTATACGGGGGGAAAAACCTTGCAGATACTTTTTACACCGATTAAAATCGGCCAGTTGGAAATCAAAAACCGCATCTCCATGCCGGCTATACATCATAATTATACGCCGGACGGCTTCGTCAATGACAGACTGGTGAAATATTATGAAACAAGGGCCAGGGGCGGGGCGGGTCTTATCATTGTGGGAGGATGCACCGTTGACACAATTGGCATGGGGCCAAAAATGATCGGACTGCATGATGACAAGTACATAGAGGGGTTAAAAAGACTTACCGGGGCTGTAAAGGGCGCGGGGGCGAGGATTGCGGCCCAGTTATACCAGGCCGGAAGGTATACCCATTCAATTCTTATCGGTCAGCAGGCCATAGCGCCGTCGCCCATAGCCTCAAACTTCACCAGGGAAGTGCCCAGGGAGATGACGCTGGACGATATAAAAATGGTGGTGGAAAGCTTCGGCGAGGCCGCCCTGAGGGCGAAAAAGGCCGGTTTTGACGCTGTGGAGATAATTGCCAGCGCGGGCTACCTCATCTGCCAGTTCCTGTCGCCCATCACCAACCAGAGGACGGATGAATACGGAGGCAGTTGGGAAAACAGGTGCCGCTTCGGGATAGAGGTGGTAAGGAAGGTAAGGGAGAAGGTCGGCAGTGATTTTACCGTTATGACCAGGCTTTCCGGCAATGATTTTATGCCCGGAAGCAACACAAACAAAGAGGCCGCCCTTTTCGCCGCTGAACTGGAAAAGGCCGGTGTGGACTGCTTTAACGTCACCGGCGGGTGGCACGAGACCCGCGTGCCGCAGATTACCGGGGACCTGCCCAGGGGCGGCTTTGCCTATCTGGCCAGGGGCGTCAAAGATGCGGTAAGCGTGCCGGTGATTGCCAGCAACAGGATTAACGACCCCATGGTGGCCGAGAGAATACTCAGGGACGGCATGGCGGATATGGTCAATCTGGGGAGGCCCATGATTGCCGACCCGGATTTCCCCCGCAAGGCGGAAAGGGGAGACTACGCTTCAATAAGAAAGTGCCTGGCCTGCAACCAGGGGTGTATGGACATGGTGTTCACCATGGGCGATGTCCACTGCGCAGTCAATCCCCTGGCCGGCCGTGAATTTGAGGTCAGTGTGGAACCGGCGTCAAGCCCTCGCAGGGTGCTGGTTATCGGAGGAGGCCCGGCGGGGCTCGAGGCGGCCTGCACAGCGGCGTCCAGGGGCCATGATGTAACACTGTGGGAAAAGAGCGGCAGGATTGGCGGCCAGCTTCATTATGCGGCCAAGCCCCCCGGAAAGGAAGAATTCCTTACCCTGGTCGGCTATTATGAAAACCGTGTTCAAACCGCGGGAGTTAAGCTGGAGCTGAACCGGGAGGCAACGGTGGAGGATATTGTCAGGGAAAATGCCGATGTGGTTATACTGGCCACCGGGGCTGTGCCGGCCGGGCCTCCCTTCCCGGTAAGGGAAGGAGCAAAGGTTGTACAGGCCCTGGAAGCGCTGGACGGCGCCTATATACCCGGCAGGAATGTAGTAGTGGTGGGCGGCGGCGCAGTGGGTTGCGAAACAGCCATAACCGTGGCATCCAAAGGCACTTTGGATGCCGAAACGCTTAAATTCCTGGTGGAAAACAGGGCGGAAACACCCGAGACCCTCACCCGGCTGCTCAGCCAGGGGACGAAAAATGTGACTATAGTGGAAATGTTTATTGGAGTCGGCAGGGACATAGGCAGAAGCACCAAATGGGTGGTCATGAAAAAGTTAAAGCAGCTGGGGGTAAAGATAATAGACCAGGCAGCCGTCCAGGAGGTAAACGAACAGGGAGTGATCATCAAGCGGGACGGGCAGGAATCCATGATTGAAGCCGACAGTGTGATACTGGCCGTAGGCGCCAGATCGGTCAATGAACTGGCCCCCCTGCTGAAGGAAAAGGTTAAGGAGCTTTATGTCATCGGCGATGCGGAAAAGCCCAGGAAAATAACAGAGGCCATTCGCGAGGGCTTTGATCTGGCCATCAAAATATGATTTCCTGCTAAAGTCAGATTAACAAGAGTGGTGGTCGCATGTCTTTATCCAACGCCATACTCGGGCTGCTCAGCTATCATCCCATGACCGGATACAGCCTGAAGGAGGCCTTTGACAACTCCATCAGCCATTTCTGGCATGCCCACCTGAGCCAGATTTACCGCGAGTTGTCCAGGATGGAAAAGGAGCACCTGGTGGTTTCCGAGATACAGCGCAGGGAAGGAAAGCCGGACCGTAAGGTTTACCATATTACTGAGGATGGAAAAAAGAAATTCCGGGACTGGCTGATGTCCTTTCCTGACAACCTGGCCATGAGTTATAACGATGAGTTTCTTTTGAGGCTTTATTTTGGAGGCATGGTTGACAGGGAGGAGATACTTTTCCAGATCACCAGGTATAAAAAGGAGACCGAGGCCAGGCTGAAGCACTTTGAAGGGCTTTATCAGGTGATTGAAAACTTCGCCAACAAGACCGGGGCCCGGGAAGACAGTATGTACTGGGAACTGACCCTGGACTGCGGGGTGAGGCTGACGAAGGCCAACCTGGAGTGGATAGAATACGCAGCCGAAAAGATTAAAAAAACACTTGATCTTGATGGTGGAATATAGTATATATTAATTAGACAATTTAATTTCAGCTCAGAGTTGAGTTGAACAGGGGCATTGCAGCCCGGCACATTTGTATAATGTGCCGGGCTTAATTATTTTTTTGGTATTTTACTACAAAGGTGTGAGTAATTTTAAAAATTAGTTGGAGTAACAATGATGTTTTATTCGGCAGAGGTGCTATTTCTATGGTAAATAGCACCTTTATGCATTGCTTTAAGGCGAATCCATTTTGCCGGAAATTTATTCTTTAGGTTCAGGCGCCGGTTCTGATAAGAATAAATAACGGTAGTTTGCAAAACAGTAGAAGGAGGCTTTATCATGATTAAGTTTTTAACTAAGTACAAGATGCTAATGATGTTGATGATGTTGTTTTTACTGGTCAGCTTTCCCGGAATGGCTTTGGCCGATGACGGGGCGCCGGCGGTGGATACCGGTGACACCACCTTTATTCTGATATCGGCCGCGCTGGTCATGCTGATGACACCCGGACTGGCACTGTTCTACGGCGGAATGGTCAGAAAGAAGAATGTTCTGAGCACCATAATGCAGAGTTTTATAGTTATCTGTCTGGTATCGGTGCAGTGGGTGATAGTGGGTTACACCCTGTCCTTTGGGCCTGACCTCAGTCACCTGGTGGGCTCACTGAGCTGGCTAGGACTTAACGGCGTGGGGCAGGACCCCAACGCCGACTATGCCGGCACTATACCCCATATGGCGTTCATGGCCTTTCAGCTGATGTTTGCCATTATCACAGCGGCCCTGATAACCGGATCAATTGCCGAGAGGATGAAATTCACCGCCTTTTTGGGATTCATCCTGCTGTGGACCACTTTTGTATACGACCCTCTTGCCCATTGGGTGTGGGGTGTTGGCGGATGGCTGAGAAACCTGGGCGCCCTGGATTTTGCAGGCGGCACAGTGGTACACATAAGTTCCGGGGTTTCCGGCCTTGTGGCGGCCATAGTGCTGGGGAAACGCAAGGGGTATGGCACCGAGCCCATGGTGCCGCACCAGCTGCCCTTTACTGTAATCGGAGCTGCTCTTCTGTGGTTCGGCTGGTTCGGCTTTAACGCCGGCAGCGCCCTTAGCGCCAACGGGCTTGCCGCCAACGCCTTTGTAGTGACCAACACGTCGGCGGCCATGGCGGCGCTGTCCTGGGTATTTGCCGAATGGGTGCACCATGGAAGGCCGACCATGCTGGGGGCGGCCAGCGGCGCCATAGCCGGACTGGTGGGCATTACCCCGGCGGCAGGATTTGTTTCGCCGCTGTCCTCTGTGGTTATAGGCCTGGTGGCCGGTGTGCTGTGCTACCTTGGTGTCAGCGTGGTGAAAAGGAAGTTCGGCTATGACGACTCACTGGACGCCTTTGGAGTGCATGGAATTGGAGGTATCTGGGGCGCTCTGGCCACCGGTATATTCGCTTCCAAGGCAGTGAACAGCGCCGGCGCCGACGGACTACTGTTCGGCAACCCTGCCCAACTGGGAACACAGGCCATAGGTGTGCTGGCAACCATAGCCTTTGCAGGGGTGGCAACCCTGGTGATACTGAAAGTGATAGCATTGTTCACCAGTTTGCGGGTATCCCCGGAGGAAGAAGATATCGGCCTGGACCTTTCCCTGCATGGTGAGGACGCCTACCCGGATATAGTTGTGGGTTCGCTTTTAAGCAGGCAGTTTGTTCCGGGCATGACCCCGGTTCCGTCGGCAAGGCCTGAAACCAATCTGTGATTACGGAAGGGAGTGCTGTAAATGAAAAAAATTGAGTGCATACTGAGGCCGGGCAAACTGGAAGAGGTTAAAGAGGCCCTTAATAAAATGGGAGTTCACGGTATGACGGTAATGCAGGTAATGGGTTGCGGCCTTCAGAAAGGAAGAAAGGAGGTATACCGGGGGACAGAGCTGACCATAAACCTTTTACCCAAGGTTAAGGTGGAAATAGTGGTCAGGGACGGCCAACTGGACAGTGTGCTGAAAATGGTCAGGGAATCGGCGGTTACAGGAGAAATAGGCGACGGCAAAATATTTGTCAGCAATGTGGAAAATGTAATCCGCATAAGGACCGGTGAAACAGGGGACAAGGCAATATAAAAAAACGGGGCCTTGCAGAAAAAACTGCAGGCCCCGTTTTTACTTATACTGTGATTATATTTCGTCAGGAAGTCAGAATACAGAAGTCAGAATTCAGAATGTCCGGGCATTCCTATCCCGAAAGCATTATTCTGTCAGAACTCAGGACTCAGGACTGAGAATTCCGGGTGCTACTTGTTTGGCAAGCCTATTTTCATGCGTCGCAGGTGGCCGGCCCCCGGCCATGAGCACTACCCTGAAAATAACTCATACTGAAATCCTGTGAGGTCGGAAGCCATGAGCCAGTCCCATATTTTCATTACTTATGGTGCCGCATTTATGTGGCATGAGAGTCTGGATTCTGACTTCTGACTTCTGGATTCTCCACCTGTAAGGTGGCTCCGGCCAAAGATCGGTTTATATATATTGGAAAGTCCGTTGACTATTCACATATTATTCATATAATTATATATAACAATGTACATAGAAAGGAAATGAGAAAATGGGACATTTAACGATGGCCAGGGATGAGGTATACAGGGAACTGGTGGAGAGGCTGCAGAAAAACCCCGTCGGGGTTGTTATGAACGAAACACTGATGAAAATTCTCCACATATTGTACGGTGAAAAGGAAGCGGCCATCGGAAGCAAGTTTCCCATGCTGCCTTCAACCATAGACAAAATATCGCAGAAGACCGGCATGCCGGAGGAAGAACTGCTGCAGCATCTTGAAAGCATGGCCCAGAAGGGACTGGTGGTGGACATACACAGAAAAGGGACGACTTATTACTGGCTTTCACCAGCGGTTGTGGGGTGGTTTGAGTACACCTTCATGAGGGTAAACGACAGCCTGCCCATGAAAGAACTGGCCGTCCTTTTCAACCAGTACCACCACGAAAAAGGGGTTGCTGAGGAGTTTTTCGGAGCCGATACCAAGATGTTTCATGTCTGGCCCTATGAGAGCCGGATTCCGGCCGGGGTCAGGACAGAGGTTATGACTTACGAAAAGGCCTCGGAAATGATTAAAGACTCCGGCGGCGGTTCTCTGACCATGTGCTATTGCAGGCATCAGGCGCGTCACGTGGGCAAGGCCTGCGACAATCCGGTGGAGGACGTGTGCACCACCCTCGGCATTGCCTCGGAATTTTTAATCAGGAGGGGCTTTGCCCGTCCGGCCACAGTTGATGAATTGCTGCGGGTGCTGGACAGGACAGAGAAACTGGGCCTTGTACATCTGGCGGACAACGTTCAGAACAACCCGGCCTTCCTGTGTCACTGCTGCGGGTGCTGTTGCGGTGTGCTGGGGTCCATTAATAAAGCGGGGGTAATGTCGGTTCACCCCAGCAACTTTATCCCGGCCGTCGATCTTAACAACTGTGCCGGCTGTGGAAAATGCGCGGAAAGATGTCACGTGGGGGCCATTGAAATTATGGAGACTGTTCCCGGCGATAAAAAGAGCAGAAAGGCCAGAATAAAGAACGACATCTGCATAGGCTGCGGAGCCTGTTTGTCCGCCTGTAAGAAAGAGGCCATCGGGTTTGTTCACAGGAAAGTATTGTATGTGCCGCCGAAAAACAAAAAGGAACAGATGATGCAGATAGCCATGCAGAGGGGCAAGATCAAGCATTTTATGGAGTAGGGTTCCACAGCCCCAGGGCCATTTGGACGCCGGCCATCGTCCGGAAGTTGTTCAGCACCATCTTTTTGTACCGGTCATAATTGCCGTTTCTTATTATGGCAAGGTCCGGCATATTTACTATTAGGTCGGCCTCCCAGAGCACCTGGAAGTCCCGGCCGTCAATTTTTGATTTGTGGTGATGGTTGCCGATGATGTAACATACCCGGTCCACCACCTCTTTTTCCACCCCGGCCCCGGTTAAAATTCTTTCGGCTATGGGAGGCCCTTCACGGTGCTGGTAAACCGGGGCTGATGATCCGTATAAGGCCTCCGCCGGCTTGATTCCCACATCATGCAGTACAGCTGCCAGCAGCGCCACCCTGACCAGGCCGGGGTCGTCCCGCAACTCTGATTTGCAAATGGCCCTGGCGCGGTCCAGGACGTCCAGAGCATGGTTGATTCTTCTCCGATCATCACCGAAAAAGCCCTTCATTTTTTCAACAATTGTTTCCGTGATGTCATTTTCCCCAATATGCTGTATTGTTTCAGGTGAACGTTCTTTATCGGACTGTTGGCACACCGGCAATCACTCCTTGTTATAAAATAAAACGGGCCCATATCAAATATGATACGGCCCCGTTGCCTTATCTGTACTCATACTGCTGTGCTTATTCTGTCGAATGGCCAGAGGTGTATCCTAACCAACTAACTATAAATATACTATTGATTTTCATAAAACACAATCAAGTCTTCAAAATAAGCAAATAAAAAATTTATTGTAGGAACAGGCTGATTACCTTGGTGCCCGTCCACCCCTGCCGGACTGATATCCGGCGCCAAGCGGCACCTGTTTTGCCCGTCTGATGTCCCTGCTGTTGATTATATAGCCGTAAATCACCACAAGGGCGGCTACGATTATGGGAATGGTAAGGTTCACCGGGTCGTTTAAAATATCGGGAATCTGCCGGGTAAGAAGTATTACCTTTTGGTCTTCCATTATCATTTTACCGGCAGTCCAGCCCAGCAGGCCGGCGCCTATATAGATTATCGAAGGGAACCTGTTCATAATGTAAAGGATAATCCTGCTGCTGAATATGATAATGGGAATACTTATGGAAAGTCCCGCTATGATAAGCCCCCAGTGGCCCCGGGAGGCTGCCGCCACGGCAAGTATGTTGTCAAGGCTCATGATAAGGTCGGCCAGCATAATAATGGCCACTGCCCCGGCAAGGCTGCCGGCTGTCCTGTGATTATCCCCGGATTCCTCCCGGCGGACCAGTTTTATGGCCACATACACAAGCATTAAACCGCCCACGGCCTTTAAAAAGGGTATATTCAGGAGAATAACCACGGCCACCGTTAAGGTTGCCCTTAATATAATTGCCCCGGCTGTTCCCAGCAGAATGGCCTTTTTCTGCTGTTCGGGCGGGAGGTTCCTGCTGGCCATGGCAATGACCACAGCGTTGTCTCCACCCAATAATAAATCGAAAATTAGTATGCTGATTAGTATGGTAATGTATTCCAAGACAGTTCTCCTTATATGGTATTAAATCAAGTTAGCAAATTTTAGTGATGTGATTTGACTGAATAACAAGTGTGATTATAACACCGTACAGGCTGTTTTTCAATAATAATGAAAGGGGACACACCTCCTCTTCTGTGGTAAAAGCCTGTGGTAGTCGGAGGAATGTCCCCGAATGGGAGAAAGGGGACACACCTCCTCTTCTGTGGTAAAAGCCTGTGGTAGTCGGAGGAATGTCCCCGATTCTTATGCTGATTGAATCAGGGGTCAGGAATCCGGAATCCAGGAGCCAGAATTCAGAATGGTCGAGCATTCCTTATAAGTAGATTTATAAGCCGGTCTAATAAAATTGTATGTTCTTTGTGGTTCTCAAGAATGAGGTTGTTAGCTAAAACACATTTTCATTCTTTAATGGTGCCGCATTTATGCGGCATGGGGGTCTGGATTCTGAATTCTGAATTCCGACCCCGAATTCACTCAGTATCAGCACAATTATGTGTTGCTCTCTTTTCCAGATACCTGTTTACCGGCATTGCCAGCAGGGCCAGAAGCAGCCCCACGCCAAGGGTTATTATCAGGCTGATGGGTCCGTGGTATGAATACCAGAAAACAATATAGGCGGAGCTGAAAACAATTGATAAAATCATCAGCGGGAATGCTATTTTCATAAAGCTGACAAAGGTTATATAGCTGCCTCTTTTTTCCGCCATTCCAACCACCACCACGTTGGCCGACGCTCCAATGATGGTGCCGTTTCCTCCAAGGCAGGCCCCCAGGGAGAGTGACCACCAGAGAACATTGAGCGCTTCCGGCTGAACCCCCATCAGGCGGCCCATGTCATGTATAAGGGGAATCATGGTGGCCACAAAGGGGATGTTGTCCACAAAGGCCGAGGCTATTGCCGACAGCCACAGAATAAGCATGGAGGTGGGTATCCAGGCGCCCCCGGTGAGGTCAAGGGAGGCCCTGGCGATTGCTTCGATGACGCCCACTTTCTCCAGGCCGCCCACCAGAATGAACAGGCCGATGAAAAAGAATATAACCGGCCACTCAACTGTGTGCAGTACGTGTTCGGGGTCTTCCCCGCTGACAAGAAGCAGAAGGCTGGCTCCGGACAGCGCTATTACCGACGATTCAAGGTGCAAGTACTGGTGCAAAACAAACCCCATGATGGTAAGGGTAAGTATAACCAGACACTTGCGCAGGAGGACCGGGTCCTTAATCTCCTCCCTTTCATCAAGGGTCATTATGTTTTCCCTCAGCTCGGGCCGTGTTACAAGCTGCTTGCGGTAAATTACTCTCAGCAGGGTAAGGGTTGCCACATATATAACCACAATAATGGGGGTGAGGTTTATGATAAAGTCCATGAATCCCAGGTGAGTTGCGCTGCCGATCATTATATTGGGGGGATCGCCTATCAGTGTGGCGGTTCCTCCTATGTTTGAGGATAGTATCTCCGCCACCAGAATGGGTATGGGGCTTATCTCCAGCTTGGAGGCAATGGCGAAGGTGACCGGGACAATCAGCAGTACAGTGGTGACGTTGTCCAGGAATGCTGATAAAACAGCAGTAACCAGGGAGAGGGCCGCCATTATCTTCAGGGCCTCTCCATTGGACTTTTTGGCCGCCTTTATGGCCAGGTATTCAAAAACACCTGTCTGTCGGGTGATCCCCACTATGATCATCATTCCCACCAGCAGTCCGATGGTATTGAAATCAATGGCAAGAACCGCTTCTTTGGTATCCAGTATTTTAATGAACAGTATTATACAGGCTCCGGTCAGAGCTGCCACGGTGCGGTGGATCTTTTCGGAAACGATAATCACATATGTCAGTATGAAGATTGTGGTGGCAATTATCAACTGTGTGCTTTCCGTCAGAACAGCAAATCACTCCTTTCTAATATTATATTTCACAATTATATATTATATAGAATTTTCCACAGCCATGCAACCAAATGGTTGAAAAATAAAGGGTAATTGTTTGGATGAAGAATTGACAATGGAAGAAAATGGCGGCAGCTGGCTGGTCCTGTGGGTGCTAAAGCTGTTATAAGGTTTTCTTTGCATGGGGAGAGTGAAATATATATCAATCTCTGACTATTTAATTACGCCGCCTGCAAGGTGGCGCCGCCCGGCGGGCGGCTTTTTTACTTCGGCCTGAAGGTGTCACATTTAGTCTCCTCGGAATACGAAGGACTGTCGGAACCATTATGGTTTACCTGGATCATGGGGGCGTTACACATAATGTCCGAGTTATAACGGCACTCTGTAACAGTGCACTTTATTTGCGGCATTTTTTCACCTCCTCACACGGAGGTTAGTATATGCCGCACCGGCATGCAGTATTCGGCCGGGCTTTTTTATCGACTGAATTCTGTTATTCAGCCGTTTTGTTCTGTCCATAGTGCTTCAGTTTTTCCGGATAAGGGGCATACGACCCATCCCGTGAGACGGCCCTGGCCAATGTATTGTATACCTGTTCGGACAGGTCCAGAAGGTTGTATTCACTGTTGGACAGCACCCATGAGGTAACCACCTCGTCGATGCTTCCAAAAATTATTTTCCTGGCGATTTTGGGGTCCATGTCCGGGCTGAAAAAGCCTTTTTTGATGCCATCCTCGATAATACGCTCAATAAGGTGATAGTATTCCCTTATTATGCCGGAAATTCCTTTTCTTATGGACTTATCGGATTGGCGCAGTTCTATCTGGAGTACATGGGCCAGCTTACGATCGTTCTGCAGCCGGTAAAAATGTAAATAAATCAGATAGGCAAGCTGTTCGAAGGAGTTTTCGATGTTATTGAGAAGTTGGGGGGCTGACGATATAAACTCTCCCAACTTATTTCTGAAAATTGAGATAAGTACGTCTTCCTTGTTCTTAAAATAAAGGTATATGGTTCCTTCCGCGACTCCGGCCTCCCTGGCAATGCGGGATACCTGGGAACCGTGGTATCCGCTGTCGGCGATGACCTTTATCGCAGCTTCTATAATTGCTTCGAATTTTTCCCCGGATCGTCTTGCCACAGGCGGCCTCCTTATGGCTCTTCAGGCATGTATTTGGGTAAAAAAATAACGCCCTGCCCGGGACAGGCGTTTTTTCGCCCATCCCGGGATTTTAAGACCTTGCAAATGGCCGGCGTTTTTGATACACAGATTAAACAGTATAGTTAGCAGACGTATTTTTCAGCTTCAATGACCTTGGCGGCAATCCTGCGGCGGATTTCGATCATGTTCAGAGGCTGATAAACCACTGTCATGCGCTTGGCAATGCCCAGCTGGGTGGCCAGCATATCGCCGGATTCCATGTAGGTGAGTGCTTCAATGGCCAGTTTTTCAAACATGGGCCATTTTTCGTACATGTAGGCAAGGGTAAGGTCAAACTTCATTTCCGCGGACGCGGGATCCTTTTCCCATGCCTTCAGGGCGCGCAGGATGCAGGATTCAATGGTGTAAATCTCGATGGCCATGTTGGCTATTACCTCAAGCAGCTCCTGCTCTTCGGCCAGTTTTTGCATGTATTTCTGTGCCGCGCTGCCGGCGATCATGAGGAACAGCTTTTTGACCAGGTGCAGCATTACACGCTCCTGATAGAGGGGCTTGTCGTCATCAGCGGGAATGGTGGCCTTGAGGTCCATTATTTCCTTCTGAAGTCCCATGGCCGCCTGCATGAACGGAATATCACCTTTCATGGCCTTACGCATAATGGTGGCCGGAATGATCAGACGGTTGATTTCGTTGGTTCCTTCAAATATACGGTTGATGCGGGAGTCCCTGTAGGCCCGTTCCGCGGGATACTCCTGGGTGAAGCCGTAGCCGCCGTGGATTTGCAGGTTTTCGTCCACCACAAAGTCCAGGACTTCGGAGCCCACAATCTTGCTTATGGAGCACTCAATGGCGTAATCCTCAATAGCCTTGCCTGTTTCCGGGCCGGAGGGCACTCCATGCAGCGCTTCCTCAATTTCGCCGGCCAAACGGTACTGTACCGACTCGGAGGCGTAGGCGTAAGCATTCATTCTGGCCAGCTTGGTCTGAATCATGCCGTTGCTGGAAATGGGCTTTTTAAACTGAATTCTCTGATTGGCATACTTGGCGGCCTGCTGCACAAGCATTTTGGAGGAGCCGGTGGTGGCTGCGCCCAGCTTGAAGCGTCCAATGTTGAGAATGTTAAAGGCTATTACGTGGCCCTTGCCGACTTCACCCAGCACGTTTTCCACAGGAACCTTGGCGTCTTCAAAAATAAGGCTGCGGGTCGAGGAGCCCTTGATGCCCAATTTCTTTTCTTCCAGGCCGGTGCTGAATCCGGGGGTGTCTTTTTCCACTATGAAGGCGGTGAATTTCTCGCCGTCAATCTTGGCGTAGGTTACAAATACATCGGCAAAGCCGGCGTTGGTGATGAATATTTTTTCTCCGTTGAGAATATAGTGTTTGCCGTCTTCGGAAAGCACAGCCTTGGTCTTTGAGTTCAGGGCGTCGGAACCTGCGCCGGGCTCTGTCAGTGCGTAAGCGGCCATCCACTCTCCGGTGGCCAACTTGGGCAGGTACTTTTGCTTTTGCTCTTCATTGCCGAACATAACGATGGGGAGGGAGCCGATACCGGTATGGGCAATCAGTCCGGTGGCAAAGGATCCGCCCACGGAAACGTTTTCGGCAATGATAATGGAGGCTATTTTGCCAAGCTCGGCGCCGTCATATTTTTCCTCAATGTCGGCTGAAAGCAGGCCCAGCTCTCCGGCTTTCTCCAGAAGGCTTCTCATAAGGCCTTCTTTTTGGCTGTCAAGGTCATCAATCACCGGAAGAACTTCTTTTTCAACAAAGTCAGCGCTGGTGCTGGCTATCATCTTATGCTCGTCGCTTAAATCCTCGAAGGTGAAAATGTCCGCGGGTTTTGCCGCTTCAAGCAGATACATGCCGCCTTTTTGCATTTTATTTAACTCCTTTCATAAGTAAACTGAATATTTATTTGGATATTTATTAGTTTTCCATCTCAAAAACTCCGGCTGCGCCCATGCCGCCGCCGATGCACATGCTTACCACGCCGTAGCGGGCTTTCTGGCGCTTCATTTCATGCAGCAGGGTGGCAGTCAGTTTGGACCCGGTGCATCCCAGGGGGTGTCCCAGAGCAACAGCGCCGCCGTTTTTGTTTATCTTGTCAATATCCAGTTCCAGTGTTTTAATGCAGGCCAGTGCCTGGGCGGCAAAGGCTTCGTTCAGTTCGAAGACATCCACCTGATCCTTGGTGATCCCGGCCACTTTGAGGGCCTTGGGTATGGCTACAATGGGCCCGATGCCCATCAGTTCAGGAGGGCATCCGCCAACGGCATAGCCGCGGAATGCTGCAATGGGCTTGATTCCCAGGGATTCCGCCTTCTTGCGGCTCATCATCACCACGCAGGCAGCGCCGTCACTTGTTTGGGACGAGTTGCCCGCGGTTACGCTGCCGCCCGCGCGGAAGACAGGCTTCAGCTTGGCCAGGACTTCCATTGTTGTGCCGGGGCGGGGGCCTTCATCCGTATCGAAGACAATGCTCTTTTCTTTTATTCTGTTGCCCACCCACTGTTTGTTGACAACGGTAAGGGGAACTATTTCCTCTTTAAATTTGCCTTCCTCAATGGCCTTCAGAGCCTTGGCATGGCTGTTGACTGAAAACTGGTCCTGTTCTTCCCTGGTGATGTTGTACTTATCGGCCACGTTTTCCGCGGTAAGTCCCATGCCCATGTATGCCTCGGGGCAAATGGTCATCAACTCGGGATCCGGCATAAGCTTATTCCCGCCCATGGGCACCAGACTCATGCTCTCAACACCACCGGCTACGAATACATCCACAAACCCTGACATGATTCTGGTGGCGCCCACGGCGATGGACTCAAGGCCGGAGGAGCAGAAACGGTTGATGGTGGCGCCGGCTACACTTTGGGGCAGCCCGGCCAGCAGGTTGATCATTCTTCCTACGTTCATACCCTGTTCAGCCTCCGGGAAGGAACAGCCGAACAGCACGTCGTCTATTTCCGCCGGGTCCAGAGCCGGCACCCGGGCAAGCGCTTCTTTCAATACTGTGGCAGCCATGTACTCCGGCCGGGTGTTTTTGAGTGTTCCCCGGGGAGCCTTGCCCACCGCAGTGCGCACCGCGCTGACGATTACGGCTTCTTGCATTTCTCTTAAAACCCCCTAAACTATATAGTGGTTTATTGTTGTTTATTACGGCTTGTACAGCCAGCCGCCCACTGTTTCCGGTTCTAGTTCCGGAGCGGTTTGTTGGTGATCAGCATGTGGCGGATCCGGTCGATTGTCTTCTGCTCTCCAAGCAGGCTCAGGAAGGATTCGCGCTCAAGGTCAAGCAGGTTTTGCTCGGTGAGCGGTGTTCCCGGGGTTACTCCGCCGCCGGTAAGAATGTTGGCAATCTTGCTGGCTATCTTGGCGTCATGTGCGCTGATATATTTACCCCAGACCATTGTTTCGATACCCACCTGAATGGCTGCAAAGCCGGGGGCGCCCACCGCCGGTATTGTCTTGGGAACAGGAACCTTGTAATTCGGCGCAGCCGCCAGGGCAATCTTTTTGGCCTCGCCGATTACATGATCGCGGTTGGGTACAATGGTGGTCTGGCTGGCTCTCAGATAGCCCAGTGAAATTGCCTGCGGGCCGCTGGTGGCAACATTGGCCATGGCAATATTTTCAAAAGCCCTGTTAAGCATCGGCTGCACGGAGTTGGTGCCGCCGGTCTTGACGTTGGCAGGTGCCGGAGGAACGGTTTCGTAAGCCCTGAAGGTCATTTCCTTAACGCCGCCGCCGCCCGGGACAAGTCCCACACCCACTTCAACAAGTCCTATGTAGGACTCGGCGCAGGCCGCAACCCTGTTGCAGTGCATTACTATTTCGCATCCGCCGCCCAGAGCCATGCTGTGGGGGGCCGCCACGATGGGCTTTTTGCAGTATTTCATTCTCATGTTGGCATCCTGGAACTCGCTTACCATAATATCCAGCTCGGTCCAGGCCTTTGCTTCGGCGAACATCATAACCAGCATGATGTTTGCGCCCACGGAGAAGTGCTGGCCGTAGTTGGCTATGACCATGCCCTCGTATTTGCCTTTGTTGAGTTCTTTTACGGCATAGTTCATCATTTCAACTATGTCGTTGCCGATGGAGTTGGCCCTGCTGTGGAATTCCAGGCAGACAATGCCGTCTCCTATATCAATAAGGCTGGCGCCGTCGTTTGCTTTAATAACCTTGTTTTGTTCTTTGAGGGGGGCCAGGAAAATGACGTCCTCGCTGAACTTTTCAGGTACCGTTGACTTGGTTTTGGGGTCGAATATATTGCGGGTTCCGTCTTTCTTTTCATAGAAAGAGGTTCTTCCGCTGGCGAGCAGTTCTTCCACTACCTTGGGAATGGGCTCGCCTTCGGCCTTCAAGCGCTCGACCACCTTGGGAACGCCCAGTATGTCCCAGGTTTCAAAGGGCCCGAAATCCCAGTTGAAGCCCCACTTCATGGCCTGGTCGATGGACTGGATATCGTCTGCTATTACTCCCAGCAGGTTGGCTGAGTAGGTAAGCAACTGCTTGGTTATTTGCCAGGCAAACTTGGCGGCTTTGTCGTTGCCGTCAATCAGTGCTTTGAATTGCTTGACAGGGTTCTTGGACTTGATAAGGGAGCCGAAGCTGACTTTGTTCTTGGGCCTGTACTCCATGGTGTTGTAGTCAAGCACCAGTACTTCACGGCCCTTTTCAGTCTTGACTTTTTTATAGAAGCCCTGCTTGGTCTTGTCCCCCAGCCATTTGTTATCGACCATCTTTTGCAGGAATTCAACCGGCTCAAATACTGCCTTTTCCTTGGGATCTTCCGCCACATCATACACGTTTTTGGCAACGTGCAGCATAACGTCAAGACCTACCATGTCAAGGGTGCGGAAAGAGGCGCTCTTGGGATGGCCCATAGCCCGCCCGGTCAGCGCGTCAACTTCGTCCACGGCAAGGCCGAATTCCAGCATGGCCTTGATTGTGGCGCACATGCTGTAAACACCTATGCGGTTGGCGACAAAGTTGGGGGTATCCTTGCATATGACGACACCCTTGCCCAGAACCTTCTCACTGAACTCTTTGGAGAATTCGATTATTTCCGGAAGTGTGTCGTTGCCCGGTATTATTTCCAGCAAGCGCATATATCTGGGCGGGTTGAAGAAGTGCATGCCGATGAAGTGTTGTTTGAATTCCTTGGAACGTCCCTCAATCATGGCGTTTATAGAAAGGCCGGAAGTGTTGGAGGCCACAATGGTTCCCGGTTTCCAGTTCTTTTCAACCTTTTCAAACAGGCTCTGCTTGATATCGAGCCTTTCCAGCACGACCTCGATAATCAGATCGCACTCGGACAGCCAGTTCATATTGTCTTCAAAGTTGCCCGGTGTGAGCAGTTGGGCGTTTTCCGGCACATAAAGGGGGGCCGGTTTTGCTTTGAGCAGCTGTGCTATGCCGTTGGTGGCAAGTCTGTTGCGGACCTGGGGAGACTCAAGGGTCAACCCCTTCTTTTCCTCATCTGGATTCAATTGCCCCGGCACGATGTCCAGAAGGTAGGTGGGGATGCCCACATTGGCCAGATGGCCTGCAATGGTTGCACCCATCACACCTGCTCCCAGCACGGCAGCTTTGTTTACGCTGCGCTTCATCTTTTGCGTTTCCTCCTTTACCTTATTTTTTCAATAATTAATTGAAGAGATAAAGTGACTGAGTCCTCACTCATTTTCCATACAATTATAAGTTATTTGATTTTTAACGAAAGGTCAATAGTAAACATTTCTTTTTTTGATTTTTTTTAAGTGCTTTTAACCTGCCGCGCCGCAATAGCCGGTAAGGGAGTATTTAATTAAAAAAAGGAAATTATCCAGGCGTATCAGAATTATAGAAACAAACCATTAGTAAGTAAAATTGCGCTGGTGATAACTAATGAAAAAATTGTTTGTCACAGTGGCCATAATTGCCGTTATAGCGGTGCCGGCGTATGCAACCTCCCCGCTATGGCTTACGGCCATGGGAAAATTTTTGGTTATAGATGAGCAGCCCCGTAAAAGTGATGCCATTGTGATCATTTCCGGTGAAAATGTGCCCCGGGTGGCCAGGGGGGCGGAATTATACAGGGAGGGCTATGGCGATACAGTAATACTGTCGGGTGGCGGAAGGCCGACGTCAAAGCTATCCGATGCCGACTTGATGCTCATGGAGGCCATGGACAGGGGGGTTCCCCGGGACGCGGTGATACTTGAGGGGGAGTCTAGGAGCACATATGAAAATGCCGCCTGCGTAAAAAGAATAATTCAGGAAAGAAATATAAAGTCTTTTATACTGGTGACATCGTCTTATCATACCAGAAGGGCGAAGTATGTTTTTAAAAGGGTGTTTGAGGACACAGGGGTGAATTTTATAACGGTGGCTGCCCCGGACCCGGTCTTTGACCCGGAAAACTGGTGGAAGACCCACGAGGGACAGCAAAAGGTGTTAACAGAGTATTTCAGCATCATCATATACAGATTCAAATATTAAGTTTGTGCTGAGTGAATTAGAGGCCGGGAGCCGGGAGTCAGGATTAAGGAGTCAGAATGATCCGGACATTATGATAATGCCTTCATGCTGCCGAATTGCTCATTCTGGCTCCTGACTTCCGACTTCCGCCACCTGCAAGGTAACGCCGGTCAAGGGCCGGTCATTTTATAACGCTTAGGAAAGTATAGTTCTCCTCTGTTTCCGACTTTCCGTTAAAAGCGTTTCAAAAAAGCATTCCGCTGTTAGCTATAGGGAAGCCTTAAACATTAAGGCTTTTTTATTCGTATACCTTTTCCTCCACGCGGTGGGCGTCCCGGGCGTCTTCCTCCACGTCCCGGCGGTTTCCGGTATCCCCGGTCAGCCCCTTGTAGTACTCATGCTGAATAATAAGGTTCATTATTTCACTGGTGCCGGTCCATATTGTGGCCAGCCTGGCGTCCCTGAGAAGCCTTTCCACCGGGTAGACCCTGGTGTAGCCGATGCCTCCCATTACCTGCATGGCATTGTTTATTACCGTCCAGGCGGTTTCCGTGGCAAATTTCTTGGCCTCGGACACCATTCTCCTGCATAGGGCGGGGTCGGCCCCGGAGTCCACAGCCCTTGCCGCCGCATAGACAAGGCCCCTGGCCGCGTCAAGCATGGTTACGCTTTCAGCCACCTTGAAGCCCACTGCCTGGAATTTATTTATGGTTTGCCCGAAGGCCTTCCTGCGGGTGGTGTAGCGTGTGGCCACCTCAAGGGCCGCCCTGGCCATGCCTATTGAGCCGGCAGCGCTGGTCATTCTTTCCGGTATCATCATCTGGTAAAAAATCTTTGCCGCCTCATTTTCCGTTCCCAGGAGGTTTTCGGCCGGGACCCGGCAGTTGTCCATCACCAGACGTCCGGCGCCTCCACCCCTGGTGCCCATCAGCCCATATATGTATTCCACGTTTACACCGGGGCCTCTTTCCACCAGGAAGGCGGAGAGAGACTTGTGAGGGGGTGCGGCGGGGTCGGTTTTGGCATAGATCATGAAGTAGTCGGCGCCCTCCGCGCCAACGATAAACCTTTTCTGCCCCCTCAGCACATAGTGATCGCCCTCCCTGCGGGCCACTGTGGTGGCGCCGAAGAAATCAGACCCTCCCCTTGGCTCTGTCAGGCCTTCCGCCGAGGCCATCTTTCCGGACAGTGTCGGCTTGAGAAACTTTTCCTTCTGCCCGGGGGTGCCGAATTTGTTGATGGCCTCTCCAACAATGCTGGGCATGGAGTAGAGGCAGGAAAGGGACATGCTTAAAACACCCATCTCTTCCAATGCCATGACCTCAGTTTGCCAATCAAGTCCTCTCCCGCCGTATTCCCTTGGAAAACGCAGACCCAGCAGGTTTCTGGCGCCCAATTCCTCCAGGAACCCCCGTGGGAACTGTATTTTTTCGTCATCCATGTCCAGGACCATTTGCCTGGGCACAGACTTGACAAAGGACCGGACCTCTTCCCGCAGTTTAAGTTGTTCTTCACTGAGCATGAAATCAAACATACCGGCACCTCTCAATCTGATAATTTTGTTTGTGTTTTCAGGGATATTAGAATTTATTACTACTTATAATAATACTTATCGAAAACGGCAGTAAAGACCCAACTATGGAAGCATCGGGAGCGGGCCGTGAAGCCCCGTTTGGCAATAACTTTCCAGTGTATCAATTTAACATGGGCGCAAACTAAGTGAGGAGGTGATTTGCATGTTCCCCGGGAGAGAGTTCGACCTGGTTAACCTGGAGTCCATGGAAGAGGCTTCCCAGGATTATATGCGTCTTTTTGTGGATGACGTTGTTCCGGTGGAAAGACCGTCGGAGGCAATATGGGATTGACTGCGTCCCCTGAAAGGGGGACGTAATTTTTGCGCAAAAAAACCGTTTGAATGCATAGTATCTCCGGCAGAGGGACAAAATTACAGAGGCATTAAAAACCGGGAGGTGAAAAGCATGCTTACTGAAAGAGAAGTGATGGACCTGGGAGACAGGATGGTGGAGCATATCGGCCTGATGGAAAAGTACAGGGCCTATGCCCAGGTATGTCCCGACCGGGCGGTGCGGGATGTTTTGACCAGGCAGCATCAGGTGCTCCAAAGCCACTATCAGATCATGGCCGGTTTTCTTCAAAACGCCCAGAACATATCCGGCGCGGCAATCCCCCAGACCGGGTGGCAGACCCTTAGCTGAAAAATGAAATGAAAGGAGAGATGAAAATGACCTATCAGCAGGTAAGTCCGGTCAGCATATCCATCGATTGCCTGAATACCGTCAAAAGCCTTGCTGTCCGTGATGTGGAAAATGGTCTGGAAACAGCCAATCCGCAGTTAAGGCAGGCCTTTATAAATATGAACAGAGAGCATATGGCCATGTCCGACGAGTGGTTCAGACTGATGAGCAGCCGGGGCTGGTACCAGGTGTCACCGGCGCGCCCGGACTCCGTCGCCAGGACCCTGAGCCATGTTCAAAATATAACAGCACAGGCCCAGGGTATTTCAGGCCAGGTGATAATGCAGCAGCCTGGCCAGGTTACAGGGACATTCGGTCAAATCCTGTAAGCCTTTAAAAATTTTCGGGTTGCGGAAAACAGCCTCTTCGGAGGCTGTTTTAGATATATGTGGCTTTATTGCCGATGGGGGTGATACTGCCGCCCGTAAATGAATATTTTTATTTAATGGTGATTTCGGAGGTTGCCGGAAGGATTGTGATAATTATTGTAGAATAGAAATCCAGTCGTATGGAAAAAACTTTTTTCGTTATCCATATGGCATAAATATAATAAATTTCACTCCGAGTCCGTTTTGCCTAAGACTATGTTATGGCGGCGGACCGACAGGGTGTGCCGGGAAACGGGCACGCCTCCCATTGTGGAAAGGAGAGATGCTCTGTGAATAAGTTTTATTGACCAGGCCTATTATTTTTTATAGCAGGCTTGGTTTTTTATTTTTTAGTTACTGATTATGCCGTATGTGGAAAGGAAAAATAAGTCTGAAAATAAGGGGGTTTTAAGCTATGCGTATAAAGATAACCGTTCCGGCGGTGGTGGCATTACTTGTTCTGTTGTTGGCCGGCTGCCAGGCAAAAAATGAGGCTGTAAACAACTCTGCCGGTAGTGCTGCCGGCAGGGAGATAATACTTTCCACAACCACCAGCACGCAGGATAGCGGGCTTTTGGATGTGCTTATACCGGACTTTGAGAGCAAAACCGGCTATAAGGTGAAGCCCATCGCGGTGGGTACGGGCCAGGCCCTGGAGATGGGGAACAGGGGAGAGGCGGATGTGATGCTTACCCACGCGCCTTCTTCGGAAAAGCCCTATCTTGATTCAGGGGTTGCTGTGAATTACAACCTGGTCATGCATAACGATTTTATCATAGTGGGTCCGGAGAATGATCCGGCCGGCGCCAAACAGGCCGCTGACAGCGTTGAGGCCTTCAAAAAGATTGCCGATAAAGGCTCTGTCTTTATTTCCCGGGGTGATAAATCGGGCACAGACGCCAAGGAAAAGTCCATCTGGAAATCTGCGGGCATTGACCCCAAGGGGCAAAAGTGGTACCAGGAAACCGGCAGCGGCATGGGCCAGACCCTGAGCGTGGCCAATGAGAAACAGGGCTACACCCTTACTGACAGGGCAACTTACCTTGCCCAGAAGAAAAACCTGAAACTGGTTATTATCTCCCAGGGGGATAAAGGCCTGCTTAACATTTACCATGTTATGCAGGTCAATCCGGAGAAGTTTCCAAAGGTTAATGCCGCCGGGGCCAAGGCTTTTGTGGATTACATGATAAGCCCCGAAACCCAGAGGCTGATTGGTGATTTTAGAAAGGAAGAGTTTGGCGAGGCGCTGTTTTATCCGGACGCCGGAAAGAATGAAAGTGATATAGGGAAGAAGTAATAGTAACAGAAAAACAGGGCCGGGAACCAATGGTTCCCGGCAGCAGGTTTTATAACATTAATATATGCAACACGGGTGAAAGTTTTTATGGATTTAATTATCAAGGGCCTGGCCAGAGCCATCGAGCTGTTGTTGACCGGCAACAGGGAAATATTCGGAATAGCTGTATTGACACTGAAGGTCTCCGGGGCTGCCACACTGATAAGTGTGTTGATTGGCGTTCCGCTGGGGGTGTTTCTGGCCCTGAAGGTGTTTCCGGGAAGAAGTCTGGCCATAAGCCTGGTTAATTTCGGCATGGGCCTGCCTCCCGTGGTGGTGGGACTCTGGGTTTCCATATTTCTTTGGAGGTCGGGGCCCCTTGGTTTTCTGGGCCTTATGTACACACCGGCGGCTATCGTCATAGCCCAGGCGGTTATTGCATCCCCCATAGTAACCGGTTTTTCCATGGCCGCCATCGGCCAACTGAACCCCAAAATCAGGCTGCAGATACTGGCGCTGGGGGCTTCCCGTCTGCAGTTGCTGTGGATGCTGGTGCGGGAGGCCAGGATGGGTCTCCTGGCGGCTGTTATAGCCGGCTTTGGCGGTGTGGTCTCCGAAATAGGGGCCTCTATGATGGTGGGGGGAAACATATCCGGCTACACCAGGGTTTTGACAACCGCCACTGTGATGGAGGTTTCAAAGGGGAATTTTGACATAGCCCTGGCCATAAGCTTTATTCTGATGCTGCTGGCCTACTCCGTCACCTTTATGCTTACCATGCTGCAGCAAAAGGGTAGATGATTTTGGCTTATACTGATATGCTTATTCTGCCCTGAAAATTCTTATACTGAATGAATATGGGGTCAGGAATCCAGAATCCAGACCCACATGCCACTTTTAAAAGTGGCACCATAAAGGATGAAAAAGGAATACCCGGAATTCTGAGTTCTGAGTCCTGAGTTCTGAGTTCTCATAAGGGGTCGCTTGCGGGCAGGTGGAGTGTTAAACCCCGGCTGCATCATCTCCGGCTGCAACAGTCTCTAAACTCGGTCGCCAAAGGACTGCCAACCGCCTTCGAAAGTCGCGTCCAGCTCCTCTCAGGCTTTTGGCGGCGTCCAGCCGCCAAATTGTCAGTCCTTAGGCTCGGTCGTTAAGAGACTGTAGCAGCCTCCGATAAATTCCGCCCGGGGTTGAACACTCCCCCCGGATGCATGTCGCTTAAGGGTCCCCCGAAAGGAATGCCCGCAATTCTGAATTCTGAATTCTGAATTCTGGATTCCTGACCCCTGATTAAATCAGTATAAGAATTTTCAGGGCAGAATTCAGAAGGATTCGGCATTCCTTTAAAGCGGGCGGGGCTTTGCTACGCTCGCTCAAATCGTAAAAACTTCTGTATGCTTCGTGGTTTAAAAACGACCCAAATTATCATGTTCAATTGTGTCGAAAAATTTAGGATTCTGAATTCTGAATTCTGAATTCTGGATTCCGACACCTGTAAGGTGGCACCGGCCGGAGCCGGTTATTTGCGGAGGTGCGCTATGGTCAACACTGACAGGATGCTGTCAGAATTCCTGGAACTGGTGCGTATTGACAGCGTCAGTGGGTCAGAGAGGGAAATCGCCGACCTGCTCATTAAAAAGCTGAAGGAATTGAATCTCGAGGTGTTTGAGGACAAAACCGGGTCAATAATAAACACAGGCACCGGAAACATCATCGCCAGGCTTCCGGGTGAGGGTTCAGGGAAAAACCGGCCCGCCGTCATGGTTTGCGCCCATATGGACACCGTCGAGCCCGGCAGGGGAGTCAGTCCGGTAGTTGAAAACGGCATTGTAAGATCTTCCGGAGATACCATTCTGGGGGGGGACGACAAGGCCGGGGTGGCAATTATACTGGAAGCAATAAGGGTGATCCGGGAATGTTGCCTGGATCACTGTGAAATTGAGGTTGTCCTGACTGTTTTTGAGGAAGGGGGGCTCAAAGGGGCGGCAAATATTGATACCGGTTTATTAAAGGCCCGAATCGGTTATGTTCTTGACAGTGATGATCCGCCGGGCACAATAATCACCAAGGCACCCACCCAGGACAGGATAACCGCCGTTATAAAGGGAAGGTCGGCCCACGCCGGGATATGCCCCGAAAAGGGTATAAACGCCATAGAGGTGGCGGCCAAGGCCATAGCGGGTATGAGGCTCGGGCGTATTGACAGCGACACCACCGCCAATATCGGCGTAATAAGCGGCGGCAAGGCAACCAACATAGTTCCGGACTCGGTTTTGGTGGAAGGGGAGACAAGGAGCACCGTTCAGTCAAAGAAAGAGGCCCAAACATTACATATGCTTGGGGAAATAGACAGGGCAGTTAAAGAGTACGGCGCCTCCTCGGAGGTGAAGGTGGAAAACCTATACAGGGAATTCAACCTTGATGAAAGTGAAGAGGTTGTCCGGATAGCGGTCGACGCCGCCGGCCGCCTGGGGCTGAACCCGGTTTTAAAGGCCACCGGTGGGGGCAGTGATGCCAACATGTTCAATGAAAAGGGCATCCCAACGGTTGTCCTGGGGATTGCCATGCAGAATGTTCATACCACGGATGAATATATCAGTGTGGAGGAAATGGAAAAAGGGTGCCGCTATCTGGTGGAAATAATAAAGTGCGCGGCGGGTATTGAATAGACGGCTTCAGGGGGTACAGTATTGTATTATAAAAAATATGGAAAGATTTTATCCATAATAGATAAAAGGCCCGGTGTCACTGAAGTATTGGTGGAAGTGGACGGACGGCATGAAAAGGCCATAAACTATGACCTGCTTACCGGAGAGGTGAGCGGGGGTGAAAGGGTGGTGCTTAATACAACCGCCCTGGACAGGGGCTTGGGCACAGGCGGCTACCATTTTGTGATGGAGGTTGCGGGGAAAAGCAAGCCTGCCGCTCGTACAGCCGGCCATATCATGAAGCTCAGGTATACCCCATGGCAGTTAAAGGTTTTGTCAGTCGAGGAGGAGGAACATCCTGGAAGCGGGTTGTACCGTTCAGTCGGCAGCATGGGCGGAATGCCGGTTATAATAGCCTCGCTGCACAGCATGATTGCCCCGGTGGCTGCAGCGGTAAAAAAAAGCGCGGGAAGAGTTTTAAGGGTTGCCTACCTGATGACGGACGGGGCAGCCCTTCCCATCTGGTTCAGCAGGCTTGTTCATCAACTCCGGGACAGAGATTTGCTGGACAGCACCATTACCTGCGGACATGCCTTCGGCGGCGACCATGAGGCCATAAACGTATTCAGCGGGCTTATCTGGGCGAAGGCCGCGGGCTCAGACCTGGTAATTGTCTCTATGGGGCCGGGAATAGTGGGCAGCGGTACACAGTTCGGCAATACCGCCATCGAGCAGGGGGAAGTTGTCAATGCCGTGAATGTCTTGGGGGGCAGGGCAATAGCTGTTCCAAGGATAAGCTTCGCCGACAGCAGGGAAAGGCACTTCGGGCTCAGCCATCACACCATGACGTCCCTGGGCAGGATTGCCCTGGGTGAATGCACCGTTCCCATACCATTACTTGAAGGGAAAAAACGTGATTTGATTTACCGCCAGCTTCAGGAGTCCGGCATCAGTCAAAGGCATAATATTGTCGAAGTGGACACAGAGGGCCTTGACGCCATAATGGAATCTCTGGATCTTCGCGTCACAACCATGGGCAGGACTGCCGCGGATGACCCTTGTTTTTTCCACACCGCGGGGGCCGCCGGCTTTTATGCCGCGGATCTATTGAATGTTGGCGTCGATCATTTGTCTCAGCGTCCCGAAGGCGGACGCCTGCCCCTTAAGAATGGCCATCAGCTCAGCCACAGCCCCGGAAAAGTAAAACCCGCTCCTGGTAAAATAAATCTTCATTAAAATATTTCCCCCGGAATAATAGATGTTAATAATTCTTAGATTTATATGCCCGGAATAGCCCTGATATGCGTTAACGGGCATATTGACACTGGGGGGATTGGGCCATTGAATGTTTTTCTTGCTTCCGATGCAAGCGGTGCGGCCCTGGCCGGAAGAAGCGGCCTGGTGGTTGTGGTGGTGGATGTGATAGACTTTTCCACCAGTATGGAGGCAGCCATAGACGGCGGGGCTATAGCTGTTTTTGGAGCCAGAGCGGACAGCGCAAGTCCGCCGGTAAAGACAAACCCATTTTTGATAGGTATGATGGCAGGCATTAAGGCGCGTCAGGAAAATACAGGGGTGATTGTGGTGGCGGAACCGAGAACCGGAGGCGCTGCAGAGCGCCGCAATTCGTCCTCGCTGGCCATAAGTGGAATAAAAGAGTCAGGGGCATATCTGGTTGATGTGGTTCCCAATGTTGGTTCGGAGGTATGTTTGATGGCTGATATGAGAAATATGGTTGTAACAGGGGTGACGGCAGCGGGCGGCGCGGCATTTGACGCTGCTGTCTGCGCCGGGTCTCCCGCAGTGTTGACCGGGACCGTGGCCAGGACCCTGTCAAAAAGCGGTTTTTCCTGCGCTGCGGATGCTATAGAAAGGGCTGTCCGGTCGGCCGGTGAAAAAGGCACCGGAATTGCTGTCATTGCCGCAAGTGGAAACTCGCTGGAAGATCTGCTCGGGGCGGAATACATTTACAAAAAAATGCTGGAAATGGTTCATAAGGAATAAAATGTGTTTATATTGCCTCAATAAAATATTCATCATTAAATTAAATGAACAATTGACAAATAATTTTATTTGATTTATACTTTTATTAAGTAGATAGTAAGACTTATTACTTCTTGAGTAATAAATGTTCAGGGGTTTGCCGGCCATGGCCGGCATCATAAGCAACCATGAGCGCCGGACATGCGGCAACCCTTTTACATAAATTACCCAAATATCCTCCTTTAATCGTTCTCCCCTGGCGCGTCAAGGGATTGCGGCTTTACCGGTTGCAAATCCGTAAAGCCAGGGGAAAAGATTTATTTTTTTTAGGGCCTGTTTTACTTCCGCCCAAAATTGTAAAATAATATTGATACAATAGTGATTGTTTTAGGGGAGTATAAAATGGAAAAAGAACAAAAATTGATTCCGATGAGGGAGCTTGAAAGAATAACCGGTTTTACACGGGCAACGATAAATTTTTACATAAGGGAAGGCATTCTTCCGGCGCCAAAAAAATCTGCAAAAAATATGGCTTATTACGATGAAAATTTTATCAAGAGGCTTAATATTATAAAAAAAATGAAGGAGGACCATAAGCTTTCCCTGCAGCAGATGAAAAACATGTTTCAGGCCACTGATTATGGAATGAAGCCTGATTTAATCGTGCAGGTCCTGAACAGCATCTTCCACAGTATCGCCCCGGACACAAGTTTTTCCCCCATTACATGGGACAAACTTGTGGAGGAATCGGGGTTGAGCGAAGAAATGCTGCAGGACCTGTTGAATATGAAATTAATTGTTCCGTTGCCCCAAAAGGATGAAGACACCGTATTGAAGTTCCATCCGGACAGCATAACAATGTGCAAACTGGTGGAAAGCTGTGATAAGTTAGGTATTCCAACAACAGTAGTCAGCTCAATAGTAGAGCACATAAACCGCATTGTCAGTATTGAAGTGGAAGCCTATATCAATTATGTGCAGAAGCCGATGTTTGAGCGAAATGAGCCAACGGAAAAGCAAATAGCCGCCATACAGTCATGCATTGAGCTAATCAACTCTTTTATAACCATTATTCACATGCATATACTTTACCGGCCCATTGCCAACTGGATTAATTTTCTAAACAAAACCGGTGCCGATGGTCTGTACCAAAAGCCTGAAGAATAAATGTTCTTCCATCTATAATGCCATCATTTATCCTGATCATGGGTTGCCCTGCCGTCACCGCTGACGGGTATTTCAGGGCCAAGAAAGGCCGGCTTTGATTTCAGGTTTACCTGGGCAAATGCCTTCAGCCGGGCGGGTATTTCGCGCAAAACATAGATACCGTCCCCGGCATATTCCTGTCTGTCCGCCTCTGTTCCCACCGCCTTTATCCCCAATTTCCTGGCAATATAGACCGCCCTTGGCAGATGAAATTTCTGTGTAACTATAACAGCGGAATCAACAACAAATACATCCCTTGCCCTGTACATGCTGTCGTAGGTGGAAAAGCCGGCATGATCCATAAAAATGTCGCTGGTGGGAACACCCCTGGACTCTGCGTATCTTCTCATGCTGTTTACCTCATCATAGGATATGCTGCCGTGATCGCCCGTCATCAAAATCTTTTTCACCTTGCCCTCTTTATAAAGGTCAACGGCGGTATCAACACGGTCCCTGAGCATATCACACAGATGTCCGTCTGGAGTCACGTACGCTCCAGGAACAATCGCAACCTGATAACCGGATATAGTCCCGGATTCAAATATATATTTACTGCCGTAGGATTCCACACGGAAGTATATAATCAACAGAAGCAAGGCGGCGGCGGTTGCAATGACAATGGCCGATGTAAGGAAAAACCTTGCGGATAGTTTTTTCACCATATGTTCAGTCCCCTCATTTTTCTTCCAAAATTACTCATAAAATACTATTCTTCTGTATTGTTAAAACCTCCTTTTTTATCTGCACTCCGGTCTCAATTAATGATAACGTCATACCGGCATTTCAATTTTAATAAAAATATATGGAGCAGGTACTTATTAGGGGTGAAGATATGCCGGGCCCAAATATGTATGAGCCCCGAACCGGGACAGGAAAAATAAAAAGCGGATGGCCGGTATATTTTATTGTTGTCCTGGTTTTTGCCTGCGGCCTGGCGGCAGGGTCTTTATCCGCAGTGCGCATGGATGGCGAAAAATACAGCCAGCTGAGCGCATATGTAAGGGATTTCGTCGCCAATGCCGGGGGGGCAAGCTTCGATTCCGGAAAAATGGCCCGCAATGCATTAATAAACAACTCTCTGATGATTACAGCCATATATGTGCTGGGGCTTACTATTATCGGCATGCCTGTTATCCTGGGCATAGTTTTTGTCCGGGGTTTTGTCATTGGCTTTACCGTGTGCTTCCTTACCAGCGACATGGCTGCAGGCGGCTTGTTTTTGACGCTGTCGGCCGTCCTGCCGCATAACCTTCTTTACATACCGGCCCTCTGTCTGGGATCGGCCTCGGCGCTTATTTTCGCCACCTTGCTTCTTAAAAGAAATTTCAACTCTCATATAGCGGTCTGGCCTGGTTTTGTAAGATACACCGGCATTATGGCCCTGGTGTTTATTGTTGCTGCCGGATCAGGAATAGTGGAGGGCTATATTACTCCTAAACTCACCCAGATTGTGACGGGTGTTCTAAACAGTAATCCATAATACGGGGGTTATGGCTTTGTTTTTTTTATTTGTCGACATAAAGGGTAAATTACTTGGCATTTTAAAGCTGCTGCTTGCCCTGGCGATAATGTTGATACTGGCATCCCAGATGGGATACGCCATAGAACAGGCCGGAGAAACATACAGAAGGTGGATTAACAGGGAACACCCCCATGGAAACCCCATCAAGGTTTTCAGTGATATTGACGAATCGGTTTTAAATAATGACGACAGGATGCTGATAAAAATCAGAAAATATTTCCGGGTGCGGGAGGAAGAAAATATTCCGACGGGGAACGATAATAACATGGAATAATCAATAGTTGCAGATATACCAACGGGAGGTGTATTGCGTGCCATCGGAAGTGTTTTTTACCGATATGAGAGCCTCGCAGAAAATGAACCTTATTGATAAGGTGGGAAAACTTTTTAAGGCAGCCGCCCTTGATAAAATAATCGCACCGGGTGAGCTGGTGGCTATTAAGCTGCATTTTGGAGAAAAGGGCAATACCGGGTATATAAGGCCGCAATTTATAAGAAAGATAGTGGATGAGGTAAGAAAGGCCGGCGGCAAGCCCTTTTTAACAGACGCCAATACCCTGTACGTGGGGACAAGGTCAAACGCGGTGGATCACCTGCGTACTGCTGTGGAAAACGGCTTTGCCTATTCAGTGGTGGATGCGCCGGTTATAATTGCCGATGGCCTTAACGGAAAGGATGTTGTCAAGGTTCCCATCAACCTGAAGCACTGCAAGGAGGCCAAAATAGGCAGCGCGGTTATGATGGCCGACGCGATGATAGTGGTAACTCATTTTAAAGGGCATGAGGCCACGGGCTTTGGCGGCGCGATAAAAAATGTCGGCATGGGCTGCGGCTCCAGGTCCGGCAAGCAAATAATGCATTCCGACGTGCTTCCCGGAGTGAGGCAGGAAAAATGCAAGGGCTGTTCAAGGTGCAGCCAGTGGTGCCCCACCGGGGCAATTGCGGTGGGTGAGCTGAAAAAGGCGGTTATAAACGAAGAGCTGTGCATCGGTTGCGGTGAGTGCACCATAACCTGCCAGCACGGCGCCATAGGAATTAACTGGCGCAATAATATGAAAGACGCGCTCCAGGAAAAAATCGCCGAATATGCAGCCGGGGTGATCAGCAACAAAAAAGACAAGGTGGGCTATATTTCATTCCTTAATAATATAACACCGGACTGCGATTGCTTCAGTTTCAGCGACGCGCCCGTTGTAAGGGATATAGGGATACTGGCCTCAAAGGATATGGTGGCCATTGACCAGGCCTGCGTGGACCTGGTGAATAAGGAAATGGGCCTTCCCGGCTCAAAGCTGGAAGGGAGTGAAAGCGGCAGGGACAAGTTTTTGGCCCTGAATCCGGGAATAGACTGGAAAAGGCAGCTTGAATACGGGGAGGAAATAGGTCTGGGCAGCAGAAATTATGAGCTCAAGGTGATAAATAATTCCATATTCCGTGGCCGGTGAAATGGGCATATTTCCTGTTACCCCGCGGGATTCAGATTTTCCGACAGTATAACTGTTCCGGTTTTACCGCCAGTTAAAAGGTTTTTGGCAAGGGATGAAGAAACCTGTTTGAAAAGACAGGTGGTGTTAAATATGGAAAGGTCTATCAGGGATTTTTTAAGCTTCCTGGCAGTGGAGCGGGGCCTGGCCAAAAACACGCTGGCTTCATACCGGTCAGACCTGGTTTTTTTTAAAAAGTTTTGTGAGCAGAAAAACTATGCTCCGCTGGGGGACGGCGGACGTTCAGCGGTAATCGCATACCTGCTGCAGATGAAGAGGGACGGTATGTCGGCCGCGACAGTATCTAGAAGGCTGGCCGCCCTTAAATCCATGTACAAGTTTCTGATCAGGGAGTCACGCCTGCAGGTGGACCCCACGGAAAATATTGAAACCCCCAGGAAAGTCCAAAAGTTGCCGAGGGTACTCACTATCGAAGAGGTTGACCGCCTGCTGGCCCAGCCACGCATAAGCACACCCGGGGGGCTTCGGGACAAGGCTATGCTGGAGGTGATCTACGCTACCGGCATAAGGGTGTCGGAACTGGTAAACCTTGACCGGGGCAGCATAAACCTCGTTGAGGGCTATATCAGGTGCCTGGGAAAGGGCTCAAAGGAAAGGATAGTTCCCGTTGGGGAAATGGCGGTTCATTTTACCGGGGAGTACCTGCGGAGGGCCAGGCCAAGGCTTGCCGGCAATAAAGGCAGCCCGGCCCTTTTTTTAAATGGAAGGGGCGGGAGACTCACCAGGCAGGGCTTTTGGAAAATAATAAAAAAATATGCCGCCGGGGCAAATATAAAAAAGGATATTACACCGCACACCCTGAGGCATTCCTTTGCCACGCACCTGCTTGAGAACGGCGCGGACCTGCGGGCGGTGCAGGAGTTGCTGGGGCATGCGGACATCTCCACCACCCAGATATATACCCACCTGACGGGAAACCGCCTGAAGGACGTATATCAAAAATCTCATCCAAGGTCGTAGCCCGGCAGCCCTCTAATCATTGGTTTGGAGTGATGACATGAAAAGCAAGGTTTCCAGAGTTGTCATTATAGTACTGGACAGCGTAGGCATTGGATTTCTGCCGGACGCCTATAAATACGGCGACGAGGGCAGCAACACCCTGGCCAACTGCGCGGAGGCGGTAAACGGACTTCACATGCCGAACATGGAAAGGCTGGGACTGGGCAACCTGGGCCATTTCAAGGGTATAAATCCGGTGAAGAGTCCCGCCGGGGCATTTGGTAAAATGTCCTGCCGGTCACCCGGCAAGGATACCACAACAGGCCACTGGGAGATTTCCGGAATAATTATGGACAGGCCTTTTCCTGTGTACCCGGACGGTTTTCCCCCGGAGTTAATAAATGCCTTTGAGCGTAAGGCGGGCGTACAGGTACTGGGAAACAAGGCTGCCTCCGGCACCGAGATCATAAAAGAACTGGGTGAACTTCACATGAAGACCGGTAGGCCCATAGTTTACACATCAGCCGACAGTGTTTTTCAGATAGCCGCTCACGAGGAGATAATTCCGGTGGAAAGGCTTTATGAGATGTGCTCCGCCGCAAGGGAAATACTTGTTGGGGAGCATGCGGTGGGAAGGGTTATTGCCAGGCCTTTTACCGGGAGTCCGGGCAATTTCAGAAGAACCGAAAGACGGCATGATTTTTCACTGGAACCCCCGGTCCCCAATATACTTACCCTTATGAAGGACGCCGGTTACACCGTAGCCGCAGTTGGAAAAATTGAGGACATCTTTGCCGGGAAAGGTATAACCAGGTCTGTCCACACCAAAAGCAATATGGAGGGTGTGGACAGAACAGTGGAATTTATCAGGGAAAAGGGGAGCGGACTCATATTTACCAATCTGGTGGAATTTGACATGCTGTATGGGCACCGCAACGACCCGGCCGGTTACGCCGCGGCGCTGGAGGATTTTGACAGGCGCCTTCCTGAAATTACCGGCGCCCTTGATGATGGGGATATGCTGATAATAACCGCTGACCACGGATGCGATCCCACCACTGAAAGCACCGACCACAGCCGGGAGTATGTGCCCCTTCTTATAACCGGCAAAGCTGTAAGTGGCGGTGTTTTTCTCGGTACCAGGGAAACATTTGCCGATGTGGCTTCCACCATTGCTGAAATTTTCGGATTACGCATGGAAAATGGGGTTAGCTTTGCCGGTGACATTTTAAAGCAGGGGGAAGTTCTTTAAATGAGGATGTATGACATAATTCTCAAAAAGAGACAGGGTGGAGAACTCTCCCCGGAGGAGTTGGAATTCGTAATAAAGGGACTGGTCAACGGGTCTGTCCCGGACTACCAGGTTTCTGCGCTGCTGATGGCGATTTTCTTTAATGGCCTCAGCCGGAGGGAGACCACAGATCTGACCATGTATATGTACCGTTCCGGCGATACTGTCGACCTGTCGGAACTGCCCGGCATCAAAGTGGATAAGCACAGCACCGGCGGGGTGGGGGATAAGACAACTCTGGTATTGGCGCCCCTGGTCGCATCCTGCGGAGTTACCGTGGCCAAAATGTCAGGAAGGGGGCTGGGGCATACCGGCGGTACCATCGATAAGCTTGAGTCAATCCCCGGCTTCAGGGTGGAGCTTTCCCACGGGGAATTTATCAATCAGGTAAGGAAGATAGGCCTTGCCATTGTGGCCCAGACCGGGAACCTGGTGCCGGCGGACAAGAAGCTTTATGCCCTCAGGGATGTGACCGCCACTGTTGACAGCACCCCCCTTATAGCATCAAGCGTGATGTCCAAAAAGCTGGCCTCGGGGGCGGACGCAATAGTACTGGACGTAAAGGCCGGGCGCGGGGCCTTCATGAAAACCCCGGAGGAGGCTGAAGAACTGGCCAGGCTGATGGTTGACATCGGCAAGGGCCTGGGCCGCAGGGTGGTTGCCCTTATATCCGCCATGGATCAGCCCCTGGGCAGAACAGTGGGCAATGCCCTGGAGGTGAGGGAGGCCATCCAGACACTTCGCGGGGAAGGGCCGGATGACCTCAGGGACATCTGCCTGGAAATAGGTTCAGAGATGATGTTGCTTGCACAAAAGGCCCAGTCCGCAGAAGAGGCGCGACTAATTCTGGAAAAGAATATTAGCAGCGGCCGGGCCCTGGATAAATTCGCTGAAATGATTAAGTGCCAGGGCGGGAATACTGCTGTCCTGGACAATTTGGACATTATGCCGGCGGCCTCAAAAACTGAAACGGTATTTGCAGGGGAAGACGGCTTCCTGGCAGTGACGGATGCAATGAAAATTGGGCTGTCCGCTATGAATCTGGGTGCCGGAAGAACTGCCAAGGACTCAAAAATTGATCTCGGCGCAGGCCTGGTGCTGCATAAAAAGGTTGGAGAAAAGGTGAAAAGGGGTGATCCCCTGGCAACCCTTTACCATAATAACGCTCCCGGCCTTGAATTCTCTCTCGAACTGGCCCGCCAATCCTTTTTGGTGAAAGACGTCACCGTTCCTGAAAAAAGTATTCTCCTGAAGAAGATAAAATAAAGGCCCGGAATATCCGGACCATTACCGGTTAGCCAGTATGAAATTCTGAATATTATTAGCGCGGACATGCAGGGCTGTTTCTACGAGCGTCAAACCCCGTCAGTGACGGGCTTTTTCTTTTTAACATGCACAGGGATTGCTGCACAAACACAACACCAGGATTAAGAGTAAAATGAGCAGGAGTAGTAACATACCACCGCCGATTATGATAACTACTGTTGGGTTTCTCATCATAGCGCTGATTCTATCAGTCATAAAAAATAACCCCCTTTAGAAATTCTCTTTTATCATGATATGACCATTCAATTAAAGAGGTTACCGTGTTATTGACTGCACGCTTGCGCCGGGTATAACTTTTATTATTCTGAACAGCATAAATGCAAAGATTAAATAAGGGGGACGACTTTTATGATATGGAAAAGAATGGCCGGGTTGTTGTTAGTCCTGCTATTTTCCACTGCATTGATATCTGATGCCTATGCCGCCCAAACCAATGATGCAAAAGATCCCAAAAAGGAATTGTTTGAAACAACGGCTGAGAGCGCGGTACTCATTGCGGCGGATAGCGGAGAGGTGCTCTTTTCAAAGAACCCGGATAAAAGGCTACCCATGGCCAGTGTCACCAAGCTGATGACTCTTTTATTAACTGTGGAGGCTGTTGAAAGCGGAAAGGTCAAACTGGATGATAAAGTTACAGCATCCGAAAATGCCTGGGGCATGGGTGGATCACAGATTTACCTGGAGCCGGGGGAAGAATTCAGCCTGAAGGAAATGCTTATTGCCGTGGCTGTAGGGTCCGCCAATGACGCCAGTATTGCCCTTGCGGAGTACCTCGAGGGGAGCGAGGAGGCCTTTGTGGCCAAAATGAATGAAAGGGCAAAACAGCTGGGTTGTACTAATACTCATTTTGTAAACCCAACCGGCCTTCCGGCGGAAGGGCATTACACCTCGGCCATGGACCTGGCCAAAATTATGAAGGAATGCCTGAAACACAAGTTGTTTATGGATGTGTCCGGCATTTACGAATATGACTTGAGGGGTGGGGAATTCAAGCTCTGGAACACCAACAAACTCCTAAAATGGTACAAAGGTGTGGATGCCGGCAAAACCGGGTGGACCAATGAGGCCAAGTATTGCCTTGCGTCAACCTGTGAGAGGGACGGGTTGAGGCTTATCACAGTGGTGCTGGGCAGTCCGGAGCCCAAAAGCCATTTCAGGGAATCCATAAAAATATATAATTATGGCTATGCCAGGTACAAGGCTGTTCATCTGCAGGATAAAAACAGTATAGTCAGCAGAATTCCCGTGGACAAGGGCGTGGTGGAGGATGTGGGAATTGAGGCCGCCGAAAATATTGTAATGGTGGTCAAGAAGGGTGAGGAAAAAGGCTACCAGGGGCATGTTGAAGCCCCGGCAAAAATAAGCGCACCGGTGGCACGGGGCCAGAAAATAGGTGAATACGTGGTTACCAGAAACAACAGCGAAGTGGCCCGGGTACCTCTTTTTGCCGCTGAAAACGTGGGCAAAAGGACTTTTATACAGCAAATAAATAAAGCGGTAAGGGGGATATTCGAATAACAAGGAATGGGGACACACCTCTCTTTGGAGTTTGGTTCCGGGTCAGAGGAATGTCCCCGATTGGACTGAGTGAAATACGGGTCAGGAATCCAGAATTCAGAATTCAGAATTCAGGAGGGTTTCAGGGTATTCCTTTTACCAGATTTCTGATGGGAAAATAAATTTTCATGCCGCTGAAACAGCGGCACCGGCCAGGGGCCGGTTATTTTATTGCCTTTCACTATTATATATGGTAATATTTAGCAGTAGGATAAAAAGGCGATCTGTAAAGGAAAGGAGAACTTGCATTGGACCTGCAGATTGTAATAAAAAACAGCACTCTGGTTGTCCGTCCGAGCGGTGAAATTGACCTGGCCGTCACAGATATTTTGAGAAAATCTCTGGATATGGAGCTGAATAATAATCCGGAGGTAAAAAATATTATAATCAACCTGGGGGGAGTCACATATATTGACAGCTCGGGGCTTGGGGTAATACTGGGCCGCTACAGAAGGATATCCCGCTGCGGGGGGAAAATGTTCATCGTTGGGGCCGCGCCAAATATAAGGAACATACTGGAGATATCCGGGCTGTTGAATATAATGGAGGAATGTCCCACGGAAGAATCGGCCCTCAGTCTTGCCGTATAGGAGGTGCGTTGCTTTGAATGCAACTAACAGAATGAAAATAAAATTTGCCGCCCTTCCAGTAAATGTAGCCTTTGCCAGAACAGTTGCCGGTGCTTTTTCCGCCCAGATCGATTTTACGCTGAATGACCTGGAGGAAATAAAGGTTGCCGTTTCAGAGGCTGTTACAAACGCTATTGTTCATGGCTATGAAAGCAATCCGTCGGGAGAGGTGTCCATGTCGGCCGAAATAAACGGGGAAACAATCACTATAACTGTTGAAGACTGTGGAAAGGGCATTGAAGACATACCCACCGCCCTTCAGCCCGCATATTCAACAGACCCTGAGAGGATGGGTCTCGGCTTTGCCTTTATGCAGTCATTTTCTGACAAATTTGAGGTCGATTCGGAACCCGGCAGGGGAACAAGGGTTACCATGACAAGGGTGTGCAAAAAGGCAGTCAACCCCTCACAAGGGCATTGAGGTGGCATTAAATATGAGCTCCAGGCTTATAGAAATGAACCTGCCGAGGTTTCCCCTTTTAAAGGACAAGGAAATGCGCGCCCTTATTCAAAGTGCTCAGAAGGGGGACAAACAGGCACGGGACAGGTTGGTTAACTGCAACCTGAAACTGGTTTTTAACCTGGTTAAAAGATTTCAAAACAGGGGATACGAACTGGAGGACCTCTTTCAGATAGGTTGCATAGGACTTATGAAGGCGGTGGACAAGTTCGATCTGGAATATGATGTTAAATTCTCCACCTATGCTGTCCCAATGATAGTAGGTGAAATAAGAAGATTTTTAAGAGACGACAGTCCGGTAAAAGTAAGCAGATCTGTCAAGGAAACAGCCTTCAGGATACAGCAAACAAGAGAAATGCTCACCGGTAAAATAGGGCGTGATCCCACCGTGGGAGAAATAGCCGAGGAAATGGGGATGGCAAGGGAGGAAGTCATCACCGCCATCGAAGCGGTGCAAACACCAACCTCCATATATGACACTATGCACCAGGACGACGGTGATCCTATTTATCTACTGGACCAGCTTAAGGATGAAGATATGGACGGCATCCCCTGGCTGGACAGAATAGCCGTAAAGGAACTTTTGCAAAGGCTGCCGGAAAGAGATAAAAAAATTCTCATCTGGAGGTTCTTTGATGACAAAACCCAGGCTGATATTGCGGCCCGCCTCGGCCTTTCACAGGTGCAGGTCTCAAGGCTGGAAAGGCAGGCCCTTAAAAAAATAAGGGATTTTATGGAACAGGGTTCCGAAAAGTAACAGCTCTGTGATGTCCGGGCAGAGGATTGAAAACGCAGGGGGCGTCACAATGCATTTTTCATTGTTCAGCCGGGAATCATATATACCGTCATCTTTATCAAATTTACCGGGAGGAGATGAGAATATGCATATCAAGGTGTCAGAAATGGTGGGCGAATCCACCAGCGGGTGGAAGGATGCCGTCCAAACTGCGGTGACCGAGGCCTCCAGGTCCATAAACGATATTGTCGGAGTGGAGGTTGTCAATTTTACCGCCAATGTGGAAAATGGCAGGGTGGTGGAATACAAGGCCAATTTGAAAGTCGCCCATAAGTCTTAAAACTGGACGAGGCCGCACAGTGAATAAAGATCGGGGTCACCATAAAACGGGTGCCCCCGATTTGTGTTTTGTTGTATATAACCGGAGGGTAGGGGAAACATATATCCTGTTTATATCTGTAAAGGGAATGATGCCATTCACAGGGAGTGAATGAAATTACTGCGAGAAAAGTTATACTGGTTACCGACGGAGACCTTGTGGCGAAAAAGGCAGTTGAAAGGGCCGCCAGAAACATAGGGGCGAGGTGTATATCGGTTTCTGCGGGAAACCCCACCAGACTGAGCGGGGAGCAACTGGTTGCCCTGATAAAAAAAGCGCCCCATGACCCGGTGGTGGTTATGCTGGACGACAGGGGGCACCTGGGGGCAGGCAGCGGTGAACGGGCCCTGCAGTACTTAAATGAGCACCCGGACGTGGAAATTCTCGGTGTACTGGCTGTGGCCTCAAATACCGAGTTTGCCGCCGGTGTATGTGTTGACTGTTCTGTAACCAGGAGTGGTGAAATAACCACGGCGGCTGTTGACAAATATGGAAACGGAAAGGGCGCCGGCGCCAATTATCTCACAGGTGACACGGTTGAGGGACTGGAAGGTCTCGGCATACCGGTGATAGTGGGAATAGGGGACATAGGAAAAATGGACGGGGCGGACGACCCCGACAGGGGAGCGCCCCTTACCACCAAAGCCATGAAGGAAATATTATACAGGAGTGGTTTCGTTGGCTGATGCTGAAAAAAAGAACGCTACCCCCATCAGCAAGGATCTGGACAGGAACCTGTCACTATTGGATGAAACAATAGGAATAAAAGAAAACTTTGACGTTATCGTCCGCCGTTTGGAACTGGGCGGGGTTAAAGTGGCCCTGCTTTTTGTGGACGGCCTTACCAACGACCAGATAGTAACCCTGATACTGACGGAACTGGTTAATGTAAAGCACGGTGAATTGACGCTTAATGCCTTTGAAAAACTGTTCAGCCGCATAATCCCCTACACAGAGGTAAACAGTGTTGAAAATATAGAGGACATTGTTGACAAGCTGCTGTCCGGCCCCCAGGTCTTTCTGGTGGACGGACAGGATAAGGCCATAATAATAGACGCCCGTACCTATCCCGCACGGCAGCCCGAGGAGCCTGACCTGGAAAAGGTTGTCCGGGGCTCGAGGGACGGCTTTGTGGAAACACTGGTGTTTAACACCGCATTAATAAGAAGGAGGCTGCGGGACCCCCGCCTCAGGATGGAGGCAATGCAGGTGGGCGACCGTTCAAAGACCGATATTGTAATATGTTATATAAAGGACATAGCCAACTCCCAGATGGTGGAAAATGTAAGGGAAGGGCTGAAAAGAATAAGGATTGACGGTCTTCCCATGGCTGAAAAAGCTGTAGAGGAACTTGTTTCCCCGGGCTCCCACTGGAACCCCTTTCCCAAGGTCAGGTATACCGAAAGGCCGGATGTTGCAGCCACCCACCTGCTGGAGGGACATGTGCTGGTACTGGTGGACACCTCACCCAGTATAATGATAACACCCGCCACCTACTGGCACCATCTGCAGCATGCGGAGGAATACCGGCAAAACCCGACCATAGGGGTATATATACGCTGGGCAAGGTTTTTCGGAGTGGCGGCGTCAATTTTTCTCCTTCCCCTGTGGCTCATGTTGGCCATGCATCCCCAGATGCTGCCCGGGCCGCTAAAATTTATCGGGCCGGAGAAGCCCAGCGACATACCGCTTTTTATTCAATTTATAATAGCCGAATTATCCGTAGACATGGTCCGGCTTGCCACCATCCATACACCCACGGCCCTGGCCTCAGGCATAAGCATAATAGCTGCCCTTTTGCTGGGGCAGATTGCGGTGCAAGTAGGACTTTTCTCTGCAGAGGTGGTCATGTATGTAGCCGCCGCCATGCTTGGCACCTTCCTTACCCCAAGCTATGAGTTGGGATGGGCCAACAGGCTGGTCAGATATTTTCTTTTGATAATGACCGCGGCCTTTTCCCTGCCCGGTTTTTTAATCGGCTCGGCCGTTTTCATTGTATACCTTGCAATGTCCAAATCCTTTGGCATTCCGTACCTTTGGCCTTTAATACCCTTCAATTGGAACGGAATGAAAGGCGTGCTGCTGAGAACCCCGGTGTCGATGGCGAACATCCGGCCGTCTGTTTTGAGGCCCAAAGAAAAAAGGCGCCAGGCTGTTCCTCTGCCGGCAAGGAAACCAGGACAAAAAAATGGAGAAAAGGAATGAGCCCCAGGGCACAGCCTGCGATAAATTCCGCCCGGGCTTTAAATCACTCCCCCCGGATGCATGTTACTTTGGGGTCGCTAAGAGGCTACAGGGCAGCTCTAAGCGTAGGTCTACAACTATTCTGGATTCTGGCTCCTGGATTCTGGATTCCAGTCGCCCGCAGGGCGATTTTGTTCTTTGATTTGGAGTGGACAGCATACCGGCCGGCGGCTGGTTATAGGCATAACAGTCTGCTTAATTGACCATAATAGTACGGGAGGTTAAAAATGCCAATAAGAATAGGAATTCCGAGATCACTTTTGTATTATAAGTTTTTTCCCCTCTGGAGGGACTTTTTTCAGGGTCTGGGCGCCGAGGTGGTAACCTCCGGGCCGACCACAAAGGCAATATTGCAGGAGGGTCTCAGGTTCTCGGTGGATGAGGCCTGTCTTCCGGTGAAGGTGGCCTTTGGCCATGTCAGTATTTTGAAGGACAGTGCGGATTATATCTTCGTCCCCAGGCTGGTGAGCATGTCCCCGAGGGAATATGAGTGTCCCAAATTTCTCGGGTTCCCGGACATGGTGCGCCAGTGTGTGCCAAACCTGCCGGGGATTATCGACCACAGTATAAACATGTACCGCAGACAGAAGGATCTGTACGGGCAGTTTGCCGCCATAGGCAGCCTTGTCTGCAAAAACCCGGTTAAAATTTACTCCGCCTACAGAAAGGCGATGAGCAATTTCCGGCAATATACCGGCCTTGTTGAATCGGGTCTGCTGCCAGAGCAGGCCTTCAGCCCGGTGAAGGATAAAAAAAGGGCGCCGGCGGGGGCGGGCCCTTCCTGTTCAATCGCGGTAATAGGCCATCCCTACAATATATATGACAGCTACATCAATATAGGACTTTTGAAAAGGATTGAAGAATCCGGCATCAGCGTTGTGACCGCTGATAATGTTCCCGAGGAAACTGTGAATAAATATGCCGGAACACTGAGAAAACGCCTTTTTTGGACCCTTGGCCGCCGTATGGTCGGGGCTGCCTGCTACTATCTTGAGAGCCCGAATATTTGCGGGATGGTGCACGTGGCGTCCTTTGCCTGCGGGCCGGACTCGCTGACCGGTGAAATGATCGAAAGAAGGGCCAGGCGCGCCGGAAATATTCCCTTTTTGAATCTGGTGCTGGACGAACATACCGGAGAGGCCGGACTGGTGACAAGGGTGGAGGCGTTTCTTGATATGGTGGGAATGCACAGAGCGGCAGCGGGGACGTAGTTGCTTTGGGGATGGAATAAATACAAAGGACAGTGATTTAAATTGCGGGTAACCTTTCCCCACATGGGCTACATGTGGATCTGCCTGAAGGCAATGCTTGAACACCTGGGGATAGAGACCGTGGTGCCCCCTCCCTCAACAAAAAAAACACTGGATCTGGGCTCAAAGTACTCGCCTGAATTCGCCTGCATGCCCTTTAAGCTTAACCTTGGCAATTTTATGGAAGCCAGTGAAATTGGGGCCGATACCATTATAATGGCCGGGGGGTGCGGGCCGTGCAGGTTTGGGTACTATGCGCAGGTAGAATATGAAATTCTGACAGAGCTTGGCTATCAGTATGACCTGGTGGTGATGGAGCCGCCGGAAAAAAATGTTGGTGAGCTGATAGCAAAAATAAAACACATATCGGGCAACCGGCCCTTATTGGAGGTAATCCGGGCTATTCGTCACGGCTACCGGAAGGCCAGGGCTGTGGACGAACTGGAAAAGATGGCCGCATGGGCAAGGCCCCGTGAACTGGAACCGGGTAAAACTGAAGAGGTTTTGGCCGGGGTGCTGGAAAGGGTGGCCGCTGCCGACGGAGCCGAAGAACTGGAGAAAACGGTTGAATCATGCAGGGCGGAGATGCGGTCTATTCCTGTGGAAAACAGGCCGGTATTGAAGGTGGGGCTGGTTGGGGAGATATATACCCTGCTGGAACCCTTTGCCAATTTTGATATTGAAAAAAAGCTGGGCAGTCTGGGCATTGAGGTGAACAGGTCAATTTACCTCAGCGAATGGGTCAACGATCACCTGTTTATGGGGCTGGTAAAGGGTCTTCGCAGCAGCAAGGTTTATATAAAGGCGGCAGGGCCGTATTTGAAGCACTTTGTCGGGGGGCACGGGCAGGAAACGCTAGGCAGCGCCGTTTACTACAATGAAAACGGATACGATGGAATAATACAGCTTCTGCCCTTTACCTGCATGCCGGAGATAGTGGCCCAGAGCATACTTCCGGTTTTCAGCAGTGATACCGGGATGCCGGTTATGACTCTGATAGTTGATGAACAGTCCGGTGAGGCGGGGTTTATGACAAGGCTGGAGGCCTTTGTCGACTTGCTTGCCGAACGAAAGGGAAAAAGAAGGGAGTTGGCCTGAAATGATTGGATTTTTGGGCATTGACGTGGGATCAGTCAGCACCAATCTTGTGTTCATGAATGAAGACGGCAGTATCCGTGAGTCTGTATACCTCAGGACAAACGGGCGGCCTATATCCGCTATTCAAAAGGGACTGAAAATGATATACGAAAGCCTCCCGCCCAAAACGGTTGTCAGGGGGGTGGGCTCAACCGGCAGCGGCAGGCACCTGGCCGGAATAATAGCCGGGGCCGATGTTATCAAAAATGAAATCACCTCCCATGCCGTGGCCTCGTCGAGAATGGTGCCGGGTGTGCGCACAGTACTGGAAATAGGGGGGCAGGATTCCAAAATAATAATACTGGAAAACGGTATTGTGACCGACTTTGCCATGAACACGGTCTGTGCCGCCGGGACGGGGTCTTTTCTGGACCAGCAGGCTGCACGGCTGAATATCCCCATAGACAGATTCGGCGATCAGGCTTTGAAGTCCGGTTCACCGGTGAGAATTGCCGGCAGGTGCGCGGTGTTTGCCGAGTCCGATATGATCCACAAACAGCAGATGGGCTATGATATATCCGACATTATCGCCGGCCTCTGTGAGGCACTGGTAAGAAACTATATGAACAACCTTGCCAAGGGGAAAAAAATTATGGCCCCGGTGGTTTTCCAGGGTGGTGTGGCCGCAAACAAGGGGATGAGGGAGGCCTTCAGAAAATCACTGCAGACTGAAATAATTGTACCGCCCCATTTTGATGTTATGGGTGCGGTTGGGTCCGCCATGCTGGCCAGGGACTACGTGTCCAGGGGAGTACCCACCCGGTTCAGGGGCTTTGGGGCGGCGGAGGCCGATTTCAGGGCGGGAAGCTTTGAGTGTGACGGGTGCCCTAATCTTTGCGAGGTGGTGGAAATAAGGGAGGAAGGAAAGATAATGGCCCGCTGGGGCGACCGCTGCGGTAAATGGTCGACCAGGGTGTCCAGGGAAAAGATAAGTTCCTGATTCAACTTTCGCACAAACTCGGGTAGCTTTGAGGCCGGGGGATGTGTTTGCATCGGCTACTTACCCTCCGGTTTAACTGGCTCTAGGCTCGTCACCCAACGGACTGCCGACCGCCCTCGAAAGTCGCGTCCTGCTCCTCTCGGGCTTTTGGCGGCGTCCTGCCGCCAAATCGTCAGTCCGTAAGGTTCCGTTGCCAAGAGCCAGATAAAAACCTCCGGAACATTCGCTCGATGCAAAAACATCCCCCTCGTGCATTGTCGATTATATGTCTTAGGTGTTTTTCTGATGCGAAAGTTGTTACTGACCAAAATTGACCCCCTTCTCATAATTCAATAAAAATGGTTTTATTAAGTATTGCGGAAAAAAATTGCAGGCTATACAATTATACTTGTGAAAAAGTGTCGCCAGAGAAGAGGAGTTGAGAAAAGATGAGCGATACTAAAATAATTCTTACTGAGAAAGAAATGCCCACGCGCTGGTACAATATCCAGGCGGACATGCCCAATTTGCCCGACCCGCCGCTCCATCCGGTAACCAAGCAACCCATCGGCCCAGATGATCTGACACCCATATTCCCAATGGGGCTTATTATGCAGGAGGTTTCCCGGGAGCGCTGGATTGAGATACCTGAAGAGGTGCAGGAAATACTTAAGTTGTGGAGACCCTCCCCCCTGTACAGGGCAAGGCGTCTGGAAAAAGCCCTGGACACCCCGGCCAGAATTTATTATAAATATGAGGGTGTAAGCCCTGCCGGCAGCCACAAGCTGAACTCCGCCGTACCCCAGGCCTTTTTCAACAAGAAAGAGGGCGTTAAAAGGCTTGCCACTGAAACCGGCGCCGGCCAGTGGGGTATAGCCCTCTCCCAGGCCTGCAGATTTTTTGACATGGAATGCACCGTCTATATGGTCAAGGTAAGCTACAACCAGAAGCCGTATCGCCGGTCATTGATGGAGATATTCGGATCAAATGTTATTCCATCTCCCAGCGACAAGACGGAATCCGGAAGAGCAATGCTTGCAGAAAACCCGGACTCCCCGGGGAGCCTGGGCATTGCCATCAGCGAGGCGGTGGAGGATGCGGCCAAGCGCGATGATACCAACTACGCCCTGGGAAGCGTGCTCAATCACGTCTGCCTGCACCAGACCATAATCGGCCTGGAGGCGAAGGAGCAAATGGCCAAGGCCGGCTATTACCCCGATGTGGTAATAGGCTGCTGCGGAGGCGGCAGCAATTTTTCAGGTATGGCCTTCCCCTTTGCCTATGACAAAATCACCAAGGGGGCCAAGGTCCGCCTGGTGGCTGTGGAGCCAATATCCTGCCCCACACTGACCCGGGGACTTTACCACTATGACTACGGTGATGTGGCCGGACTGGCCCCCATCGTTAAAATGTACACCCTTGGAGCTGCCTTCATGCCCCCCGGCATTCATGCCGGCGGACTTCGCTACCACGGTGATTCACCTCTTCTGAGCAGGCTTGTCAAGGACGGCATTGTTGAGGCCATAGCCCTGGGGCAGACCTCTGTGTTTAAAGGCGCCATTACCTTTGCCCAGAACGAGGGCATCCTGCCCGCGCCTGAATCGGCCCACGCCGTTCAGGCTGCCATACAGGAGGCGCTGGCGGCAAAAGAGGCCGGGGAGGCCAGGACAATACTTTTCAATATGAGCGGACACGGCTTCCTTGACTTGCCGTCTTACGATCTTTTCCTTTCCGGAAAGCTGGAAGACTTCCCGCTGCCGGAAGAAGATTTAAAGCTGGCCCTGGAAAAACTGCCAAAGGCTTGAAAACACGGGTTCTAAAAGCGTTCCACCTACAGTGGGCGCTTTTTTTATAACGCTTAGGAAAATACAATTTTCCTTGATTTCCGATTTTCCGTTAAAAGCGTTTCAAAAAAACATTCCTCTGCCGGCTATCGGGAAGCCTTCAACAATAAGGTTTTTTTATAGACTTAACTATGGTATAATTAGCCTTAAATTTTCAAGAGGTAAATCAATGGAAATTATTACGTCCCACACCAATACCGACCTTGATGCCCTGGCATCCATGGTGGCGGCAAAAAAGCTATACCCCGACGCCGACCTCGTCTTCCCGGGCAAACTTTCAAAAAATGTAGAGGAATTCATGTCCCTGCACAAGGATGTTTTTTCCATAAAGTCCGTTAGAGAAATTGACCTGGGGTCTGTGGACAGGATTATTCTTGTGGACACAAAAAACCCCAAAAGAATAAGCAAGCTGGCTGAACTTTTCGACAGGCCCGGAATAGATGTGCATATATATGACCATCACCCCTGGAGCGACGGTGATGTGCACGGTTCCTTCGAGCTGGTGGAGCCCATTGGCGCCACCGCCACACTTTTAGTGGAAAAAATAATAGAAAGTGGAATTTCCATATCGCCCCTGGAGGCAACCATCTTGGCCCTTGGGATCTACGGTGACACCGGGTCGCTGCTTTTTACCAGCACCACCGCCAGGGATGCCGCCGCAGCCTCCTGCCTGATTGAAAGGGGCGCCAACCTGGCCGTGGTTTCCGAATTTCTGGGGCGGCCAATGACCGATGAGCAGAAGGATTTACTGAAATCACTGCTTATGTCGGCGGAAAGACACGACATCAACGGAGTCAAAGTGCTTATAGCCAGGTCTGAGACCAGCGAGTTCGTAGTGGGACTGTCTTTCCTTACCCACACCATTTCAGAAATTGAAAGGCTGGATGCCGTTTTTACCATAGTCCGTATGGACGACCGTTCGCACATAGTGGGAAGGAGCAATATACCTCAGGTGGACGCCGCTGAAATACTGGGCGCCTTCATGGGTGGCGGCCACCCGTCGGCGGCCTCGGCCACCGTCAGGAATGGTGATGTGAACAGTCTGGCGGAAAAACTGGTAAATGTCATAAGGGAAAAGGTTCGCCCACCCCTTGCGGTTTCGGATATAATGTCCAGGCCGGTAAAAACTGTTTTTGAAGACACCACCATTGAAGAGGCCAGCCATGTGCTCATGCGCTACGGCCACTCGGGAATGCCGGTGGTGGATGGACTTAGCCTGAAGGGGGTAATTTCCCGCCGGGACGTGGAAAAGGCACTGAACCACGGCCTTGGCCATGCCCCGGTAAAGGGTTACATGACGGTCAACGTTGTCACCGTACACCCCAACATGCCGGTGTCGGAGGTCAGGGAATTAATGATCGAAAACGATATCGGCCGGGTGCCGGTGGTGGATGGAGACCGGCTGGTGGGAATAGTGTCCAGAACCGATGTCCTCAGAACCCTGCACGGAGATATCCAGCGCCGTTTCCAGACGGTCTACAACGGGCACTCGAAAAAGCAAAGCTATTACAGCAATATTGCCGAGGTAATGAGAAGAGAACTTTCACCAAGCGCCCTGGGCATACTGAGGCAGGCCGGTAAAATTGCCGGGTCGATGAATTTCAGGGCCTATGCCGCCGGGGGCGTGGTCAGGGACCTGCTGCTGGGCTACGAAAACATAGATATAGATATTGTGGTGGAAGGGGACGGAATAGCCCTGGCCACGGTTATTGCCGAAAAGACCGGTGCCCAGGTAAGGACCCACCCAAAATTCGGGACCGCGGTGTTGACCTTCCAGGACGGCTTCAGCGTGGATGTGGCCACAGCCAGGGTTGAATACTACGAGTACCCGGCGGCGCTGCCGCAGGTGGAAAGCTCATCCCTGAGACAGGACCTTTACCGCAGGGATTTTACCATTAACGCCATGGCGGTTTCCATTAACGAAGACGACTTTGGCGACCTGGTGGATTATTTCGGCGGCCGCGAGGATCTTCATTACGGCATGGTTCGCGTCCTTTATAACCTCAGCTTCATTGAGGACCCCACCAGGATTTTGAGGGCCGTCAGGTTTGAGCAGAGATACAAGATCAGTATTGAGCCCCAGACATTGAAATTATTGAAGGACGCCGTGAAGAAGAATGTGCTGGCCAGGGTCTCGGACGACCGGCTCTGGGATGAATTGAGCCATATAATGATGGAGCCGGAATCAGGAAAGATGTTTGCCAGGATGGACCAGCTCAAGGTCTGGCCCCAGGTGTTTCCGGGCGTGACCTACTGGGAGGTGCAGCCGGTTCTTAACGGCCTTAAAAAGTCAATGAAAACCCTTGCCAAATGGGGGCACAATGAATATAAGGACTCCTGGCTCCCTGTTATAATTGCCGTACTGCACTGGTGCAGCAGGGAAACCGCGGAGCAGATATGCAAAAAGTACAGCCTTAACCTCAAGCAGACCGAAAAGGTCATCACCACCCTGGAGGGCTGGCGTGAGACACTGGCCGCGGTCTGGAAGGCATCCGGCGAGGTTAAAACCAGCTACCTGGCCAACCTGGTCATCAACCTGCCCAGGGAGTCCTATCCGCTGCTGCTGACTGTGCTGGACGAGGAATGGATGAAAAAACGTTTCCGCACCATTCTGGACGCCATAAAAAACAACCGGCCCACCCTTACCGGCAGGTACATAAAGGAACTGGGCTACAAGCCCGGCCCCATTTACCGCGATGCCCTGACGGAACTATGGAGGGCAAAGCTGGACGGACTGGTTGGAACAGAAAGCGATGAAAAGGAATTTTTAAAGCAATACCTTGAAAAGGTAAAGGGAGTTGCCAATGTTTAATATTCTGTACGACCCGACCAGGATGCTTTATATGGTGCCGGCCATAGTAATAGGTCTGGCTTTTCATGAATTCGCCCATGGTTATGCGGCATACAGGCTGGGGGATAAAACCGCCTATTACCAGGGACGGCTTACTTTGAACCCATTTGCCCACCTGGACATTGTGGGAACCTTAATGATTTTCCTGGCGGGTTTTGGCTGGGCCAGGCCGGTGCCCATAAACCCTTCCGCTTTTAAGGGCAACGTTAATACCGGCATAATCAAAGTATCCCTGGCCGGGCCGGCTGCAAACTTTATTACCGCTCTTCTGGCCTCGGTAATCTATGGCGGACTAATCCTTCATCTCGACGGTGATCCTTATTATCTAAATATTATTGATAAAATTTTTATGTATATTATAATCATCAACCTGAGCCTCGGGGTGTTTAATCTGGTGCCCGTGCCCCCGCTGGACGGGTCAAAAATTCTGGCCGGAATGATGCCCCAAAGCCGCCGGTTTCTGTACAGCATGGAGCAGTATGGAACAATCATACTGATACTTTTGCTGTTTACAGGGATACTGGGGAAAGTTCTTGGCATCATATTATCACCCCTGATGGCACTGATGAACTTTGTTATCAGCGCTTTGCAATAGTATTTATAGATTAATTTTAAAGTGAGGAAGGGAGAATAGGTTTAATTCATGGAGAGAATATTGAGCGGAATGAGGCCCACCGGACGGCTCCACATAGGCCACCTCAGCGTACTGGAAAACTGGAGGGAGCTGCAGAAGAGCTACAGCTGCTATTTCTTTGTGGCGGACTGGCATGCCCTGACCACCTCCTTTGACAATACGGAGGACATCAGGAAAAACACCCGAGAGATTGTGGCCGACTGGCTGGCAGTGGGACTGGACCCTGAAAAGAGCGTTATTTTCAGACAGTCCGATGTAAAAGAGCACGCCGAGCTGCATCTGCTATTTTCAATGATTACTCCCATCAGCTGGCTGGAGAGGGTTCCCACCTACAAGGACCAGGTGCAACAATTCAGGGAGCAGGGAAAGGACATTATGATGTACGGATTTCTGGGCTATCCCTTGCTGCAGGCCGCGGATATACTGATGTACAGGGCCGGGGCCGTGCCGGTGGGAGAGGACCAACTGCCCCATGTGGAGCTTTGCCGCGAGGTGGCCCGCAGGTTCAACCACATGTACAGCCCTGTATTTCCTGAGCCAAAGGCCTTGCTTTCAAAGGAAAAGTTTATTCCGGGGGTGGACAACCGGAAGATGAGCAAGAGCTATGGCAACGACATCAGCATATTTGAAGACCCGTCCGGGCTGAAGAAAAAGGTTAATTCCATGATCACCGATCCACGGAGGATAAGAAAGGACGACCCCGGGCACCCGGAGGTATGTGTGGTGCATAAATACCACTCCATATACAGTCCCGGCGGGATAGCCGAACTGGAAAGACAGTGCCGCAGCGGCGCCATCGGCTGTGTGGCCTGCAAAAGGGACCTGCACTCACGTCTGGACGAAATACTTTTACCATTAAGGGAAAAGCGGATGGAAATAGTCAGCAGAAAGAACTACATTGAAGAAGTGCTTTCCGACGGGGCGGAAAGGGCCGGAAAGGCAGCCGCGGAGACCATGGGCATGGTGAGGGAAGCAATGAAAATATGATTTGCCGACATGCATAATACCCCCGTTTATCGGAAGAATAATTATGTGTAATTCACCTTATTCTACCGTTGAACGGGGGTTTTATATTGAAAAAAAGGTTGACAATACTGTTTGTAATTATCATGGCCCTTGGCATCTGCTCCTGCTCGCTGCAAAAGAAGCCTGTACCTCCTCCGGCGGCAAAACCCCAGGTGGTGCCGGAAACAAGCAGAGTGACATTTAGGACTATCGAGCTGCAAAACGCACCCAAGATGGTCAGGGACATGGCCAAAGTTATGGAAGGCCAGGACTACACCTCCTGGGCGCAGCTGGCGAACAAGACATATATACTGATAAGCCAGGGCGGCAAGTCAAAGTATTACGAGGTCAAAGTGGACGATGTGCTGAACAGAATTACCGAGGCCGGCTTTAACTGGCTGGATGTAAAATTGGTGTACACCAAAAGGGCCGTGCCGGCAGCCGATGCCGCCACAATTTATACTGTCGTGGAGGCTGATGTAGCAGAAGCGCCCAAGGGCGTAGGTTTCATGGTCACCGACGTATCAGCGGCCGCACCTTCCGGCAACGCCGGCCAAACTCCAAAAACAACGCCTCCGGCGGCCCAGGTCCCACAAAGCAGTGCGGCAGTTATTAAGAGCCCGGCCCCCAACCAGGAGATATCCAGCCCGGTTAAGGTGCAGGGCACCGCGGCCGACGGAGGCCGGAAAAGGATAAGAATATCCACCAGGACCGGGCAGATAATTAAGGAAACCGGCGTTACCACCACACCGGGAACCGGAAACTTCAGCGCAGACATTCAGTACAACCCGCCCGGGATACCGTCCCCCGGGGAGATAACATTGCTGGACATCTCCGGCGGAGGGGAAAAAGTATTGGCCCGGGTGCCGGTGGTAATAAAATAAACGAAATATTTATTGCGGTATAAGCAATGCCCCACCAGGAAAAATTAAGCAGGGAGGGAAAACAGTGGCGCTCTCTTTCGGCTTGCTGGCGGGGTTTATTATCTTAATGTCGATACTGCTTATACTACCCCTGACATTTCACATCAATTACAGCAGGGAAGGGGATGACGATGTCCTGTCCCTGGAATTCATTTTATGGCCGGGCATTGTCAGGTACAGATACCGGGTTGTCACCATTGACATTGCCTCCAGCATTAAAAAAACTGTAATGCGTCTCCAGTCCGGTCCGGTAAAAGATGAGGGAGTTGTCAAAACAACAAAAAAATATTATGAAGGGCCCGGTATTCTGGAGGGACTGCGTCAGTTTTTCCTCTGGAGGGATGTTTTTGGCAGAATAAAGAGGCCCCTGTCTTTTTTGCTTGACCGGATAATCGTAAAAAGGATTGAGTGGAAAACATGGTTTGGACTTGGCGATCCCTATTTTACCGGACTGGCCTCAGGGCTGGCCTGGTCCGTTAAAGGATACATAGCCTCGCTGCTATGCAGGCGGCTGAAAGTGGAGAAAAAGCCATTTTTCTCAGTTTGCCCGGATTTCAACAGCTCCGGACTTGTTATATTCATGGACTGCATATTTGTAACCAGAACAGGCTATATTATTTTTACCGGTATGCGCATTTTGACAGCACTGCTTTTTAGTGGCAATATCAGCAGAATACTGAAAAAACAAAAAATCCGCTCAGGAGGTTGAGGACATGCCGGAACACCCTATAGAAGGCTTAATGAAGACCGCTATGGAAAATATAAAAGAAATGGCAAATGTAAACGTGGTGGTTGGTGACGCGGTGGAATCCCCGGACGGCACTGTAATAATACCGGTATCGAAGGTATCCTTCGGATTTGCCGCCGGGGGAGGGGAGTTTGAGCACAAGGAAGATGAAAAAAGCCAGGAACAGCCGCCAATTTTCGGGGGTGGCAGCGGCGGAGGGGTCTCGGTGCGCCCGGTGGGTTTCCTGGTAGTGGGAAACGGGCAGGTGAGGCTTTTGCCCGTGGACAATAACGCAATAGCCGACAGGCTCATCGATATGGCCCCACAGTTTATTTCCCAGATCCAGTCGATGTTCAACCGGGACGGGGCAAAAAAAAATATTGTCCGGAATGACAGTACCTTCACCCCCGAATAAGCAGGATTTTTCCACCGGAAATATAACTTCGCCGCCCCAAAGGGCGGCTTTTTGTTAAACGCCGCATATAAATATAAAGATGGTTATGTTTTCATGATGCATCCAACTGACTGAAGAAACAGGTAGGTGGTTATATGATTATTGTGGTGGGAGGCGGGTGGGCGGGCTGTTCCGCGGCTTATTCAGCAGCACTGTCCGGGGCGGATGTTTTGATGCTGGAGAAAACCGACATGCTGCTGGGAACCGGGCTGGTTGGAGGCATTATGAGGAACAACGGCAGGTACACCGCCATAGAGGAAGTCTCTTTCATGGGCGGTGAGGAACTGGTCAGGCTGATAGATGCCACGGCACGCCACCGGTGGGTAAATTTCCCCGGCCACAGGCACGCCACCCTGTATGATGTTACCAGGATAGAGCCTGCTGTAAGGTCCTTTCTGGTGGAAAAGGGAGTGCGATTGCGGTTTCAGTCCAGGGTAACCGACGTTGTATTGAAAGACGGGGTCCTGACAGGAGTTCAGCTGTCAGACGGAGAGTCGATATACGGAGACGTCTTTATAGATACGACCGGAACGGCAGGCCCCGTTAAAAACTGCACCCGCTTTGGCGCCGGCTGTGCCATGTGCATACTGCGCTGTCCCACTTTCGGGCCCAGGGTAAGCCTTACCGAAAGGGCCGGCATAAAGGAAATCACCGCGGGAGAAAATTTCTGGCAATTCGAAGCCCTGAGCGGATCATGCAAACTGGATAAAAAATCTCTGGCCCCATGGCTGGTCAATAACATAGAACGGGATGGCTTCGCGGTTATACCTCTGCCTGAAAACACGGCCAAACAGGGCCTGCTGGACCGCAAGGCCTGCCAGCAGTACAACCTGAAGGAATTTGCCGACAACCTCATATTGCTGGATACAGGTCATGCCAAGCTGATGACTCCATATTTCCCACTGGAAATTCTGAGAACAATAGACGGATTCAGGGACGCCCGTTACGCGGATCCCTACTCCGGCGGCAAAGGAAACTCGGTAAGGTTTATGTCCATAGCCCCGGCGGGCAGGGATATGCGCGTCAGGGGGGCCGCCAACCTCTTTTGCGCAGGTGAAAAAACAGGCCTTCTGGTGGGGCATACCGAAGCAATCGTCACCGGCATGCTGTCGGGTCACAATGCCGCCAGAATGCTGAAGGGAAAGGCTCCCTTGAAACTTCCGGACACCACCGCCTGCGGGGATCTTATTTCATATATGCTGAAAAGGATGAAAACAAAGGCCGGTCTTAAATGCAAATACACTTTCTCCGGTTCTGTATACTTCGACAGAATGAAAGACAGGGGCCTATACACAACAGACATTGAAACTATTAAAGAGAGGGTAAAGAAGGCCGGGTTATACAGAATATACAAGGCAAACTGAGTCTTTCAACTGTTGTTCTATAATTTACCAGAAGCTCATAATCTAAAAAGGAGGGAATTATTAAGGCCCGGGAGGGAAGACAATGGTAAACATTGTATGGCTGGGGATGATCATTGCCGGAATATTGGCCGCGGCAATAAATGGTAATATAGATTCAATTACAAAGGCGGCACTGGAGGGGGCAAACAGCGCCGTTAAAACCTCCATGGGCCTCATCGCCATAATCACTTTCTGGCTGGGCATAATGAAGCTGGCGGAAGAGGCGGGAATAATTTCCTTTTTGTCAAAACTGGTGGCCCCACTGATGAAGTTCCTGTTCCCGGACATACCTTCAAACCATCCAGCCATGGGGGCGATCATAATGAACATGAGCGCCAATATACTCGGGCTGGGCAATGCGGCAACCCCCATGGGGCTTATTGCCATGCAGGAAATGCAAAAGCTGAACACCGGAGACAGGAGGACAGCCACCGCTTCCATGTGCACCTTTCTGGCGCTGAACACATCATGCATAACCATTATACCCACCACAATAATAGGCGTAAGGGTTGTTTACGGCTCAACGGACCCCACCGGCGTAGTGGGCACCACAATATTTGCCACCACCTGCGGCATGACGGTTGCAGTCCTGGCGGACAGGCTGTTCCGGTCACTCAGCTCAAAGGCCGGGAGGTAAGCAGGGATGTTTGAGCTACTTTCGCATATATCCCGCTGGGCCATTCCGTTTGTGCTCCTGGTGGTGCCCATTGTGGCCATGGCCAGGGGGGTGAAGGTTTTCGAAGCCTTTGTCGAGGGGGCCGAGGCAGGCTTTGGCACCGCCATAAAAACAATTCCCTACTTGGTGGCCATGATGGTGTCAATAAGCATTTTCAGGGCTTCGGGGGCAATGGAGATCCTTTCCGGGGCACTGACCCCCTTGCTGGAGATTTTGAATTTCCCGCCGGAATTGCTGCCCCACGCAATAATGAGGCCCCTGTCAGGCGGGGCGGCGCTGGGGATAGCCACCGATATAATAGCCCGCCATGGGCCTGACTCCTATGCGGGGCGTCTGGTATCCACCATGCAGGGAACAAGCGACACGACCTTTTATGTGCTGACCCTTTATTTTGGCTCGGTAGGCATATACCGGTACAGGTATGCCGTTTACTCCGGACTGGCCGCGGACCTGACAACACTGCTGGCGTCTGTGTATATAGTCAATGCCATGTATAAAGGTTGAAAATGCCTCTGCACCGCCCACAAGGCGGTTTTTTATAGCGCTAAGGAAAGTATAGTTCTCCTCTGTTTCCGACTTTCCGTTAAAAGCGTTTCAAAAAAGCATGCCTCTGTTGTCTATCGGGAAGCCTATAACATTAAGGCTTTTTTAATGATATAATTCTAAAATACGGCAATGCTAAATTTACGGTATATTATAGCAGGGGTGAAATAGATGGAAAGGCTGCATAAATTCATGTCCAGGCATGGCGTCGCCTCACGCCGCGCCTGCGAGGAGATAATAGCCGGCGGCCGGGTAAAGGTGAACGGTAAAACCGTCAGTACGCCGGGCGTGTTGGTGGAACCGGGCCGCGACAGGGTGAGTGTGGACGGGCGACTGCTCAAGGAACCCGAAAAAAAGATATACATCATGATTAACAAGCCCAGGGGCTATCTGTCCACCGTCAGGGACCCCGGAGGCAGGAAAAAAGTAACCGACCTGCTGGAGGGGGTCAGCGAGAGGGTGTATCCCGTAGGGCGCCTTGACTATGACAGTGAGGGGTTGCTGCTGCTGACAAATGACGGTGATTTCGCATTCAGAATGACCCATCCCGGGTACGGGATCACCAAAACCTACAGGGTGCGTGTAAAGGGAGTGCCCAAAGAGCGGGAACTGGAAATTCTCGAAAGGGGAGTGCGGCTTGAAGACGGGGTGACATCGCCGGCCAAAGTATTTTTTATAGATGAAAGGGAAGGCAATGCACTGCTGGAGATCTCCATCAGAGAGGGACGGAACAGGCAGATTAGAAGAATGATGGATGCCCTGGGCTATGAAGTCCTCCGCCTCAAAAGGATAAAAGTTGGCAGCCTTGCACTGGGAAATCTGAAATCCGGCCAGTTCAGGCACCTTACACCCCGCGAGGTGGAAAGCCTTTTCAAGTCTGCAGGCATGAGAAAGAATGACGCTGCCGGGAATAAAAACAAACACACCGGGAGAGGCTAATTTAGCAAATAACGGCAGAGGTGGCAGTAATGCCTAGATGTATGTCCTGCGGCAACAAAGATTTATGACACGTGCCCTGAATGTGGTTCCGGAAATATATTATGGTAAAATTAAGAAGGAAATCGGCATAAGAGGGAGAATATTTTTTTTCGACGGAGACAGGAGGTGGCTGTATGGCTGACACCCAGCCCGGCGATATACATGGCGGCAGCGGTATCAGGGCGAAGATAAGAATTGACTTCAAGGGAATGGCCAAGCCGGGGAGGTTTTTTTTCGGCGGAAAGCCCGTGGAAAGGATTGCCGAGGAGGCCCGTGAGCAACACGTGTCCGTTTTCAGGAATATTCCCATCCAGGGCTTGAGAATACTGGATATAGACATCGGCATGGAGGTATATACCTATATTGATGAGGCCAGCAACACAGAAATTGCTTATGCCCCGGTAATTCTGGATGTGTCCGCGGACTCACTGGAGGACTTGCTCAAGCTTATAATCCGTGATGATTTTAGAAAAATAGAAATAATCTCGCCCCCCGAACTGAACATGGACAGGATTGGCATCGAAAGGCTTCTTTTCAGAATAGCCGAAGAAAACAAAAATTACCGCATTTACCTGGAAAGAAAATTAAACCTTAAATAAAACTCCCCGGATAAATGCTCCTGTTTTGGCATATTTTTTAATCAGGAGCAAAAAGGGGGTTGTTTTTTTCGTGCAGGCGCCGCCGGAAATAAAAAGAAAAAAAATGAACGTCTTTCTGATCAGGTTACTGTTTTCCACTGTAGCATTGTATTTATCCCTCAACATTGTAGCCGCGATGAAAAACAGGGATGTGGAGGAAACAGCTTTTCAGCCTCAGAAGCCGGTCGCAGAGTGGACTGAGGACAGTCAGCTGGTCACTTTTTTTCTGCAAGACTATTCACTGCTTCCCCACGTCAAAGTTATCGTAAATAATGAAGTCAGAGGCTCTTTTGACAACCGTTATTTATCTGTGGCCGTTCAAAACGGCGACCGGATATATATTGACGCTACCTTTTACGACAGCCCGGTCAGGATTGAGGTTTTGGATGTTTCCAGGGGTGTAAAAATACCCGCCAGGGGTGATGTTTTTAACCTGCAGGGCAATACTTCCCCCACAGTTGAAGTTGTTGCGGACGGCTCCGAAAATTAGCGGGTATATTGTCTTTTGTTTCCCGCTGAAATATAATTAATTTGCCGAAGTAGAATAGCTGTGCCCCCCTGGCGGGGTGCTCAGGTTTTGTATGGGGAGGTCACGACTGTTGATATTTCACGGGAGCAGGCGGGTGGCTAAAATAGCGCTGGAGATGGCGCTGTCCGAAGACAGGGACCAGGAGCGTTTGCTCAAGGAAGAATACTCCCGCCAGGGCATAAAGGCCGCTGCAGTTGATTATGGCGGGGATTTTATATCCTCGGTCAATAAAATCACTGAAAGGGCAGTGGTGGCAGCCAAAAGGGAAGGCGTTATCAGGGACGTGCATGCTGAGGAAGGTGCTGTGGCCGGAGCTTCAAGGGAGGCCCTTTCACAGATAATGACCAAGGCGCTGGGGCTTAATATCGGTGGTAAAATCGGTATAGCGCGCCACAAGGACCACATCAGCGTGGCGGTTTTTTTTGGTGTCGGACTGCTGCACCTTGACGAGGTGGCTGTGGGACTGGGGCACCGCGCAGTATCTTCATCTTAGTCCGGAGGTATGGTAGGATGGGTAAGTGGGCGGCAAGGGGAATAAGGGGAGCTACAACGGTGGAAAGGAACCACCCTGACGATATTCTTGAGGCGACCCGGGAGTTGCTGGGTGAAATAGTAAAGGAAAACGGATTTGACACCGATGATATAGCCTCGGCGTTTTTTACCGTGACAGCCGACTTGAACGCCGAGTTCCCGGCCACGGCCGCCAGGGAGTTCTTGGGCTGGACGCATGTGCCCATGCTTTGCGGTAATGAGATAGACGTTCCCGGAAGGCTGAAAAAATGCATAAGGGTTATGGTTATAGTCAACACGGATAAGAGCCAGAAGGAACTGAAACACGTATATCTGAGGGGGGCCACTGTTCTTAGAAAAGACCTTCTCCCCCAGTAGAACGCAGCCGAAGATTTATTGTGGTTATTTCAGGGAGTGCGTGGATTTGACAGGCTATTTGAAATTTAAGGGCAATGCCCTTTTTGCAGCAGTGGTGCTTTTTTTCTGGCTTTTCAGCGGCGGAACAGCCATGGGTGAGGAAAAAACGGCTGTGGAAACAACATATCCGTCAATTTACACCGGTGAAAAGAGGCATGAATTAATATGGGAGCCGGGCTCCGGAGGACTTGATTATCTGGTTGCGGCTCCGGACATGGTGGGTCCGCTGGGGGCCTCATATTATTTTTACCCCTCTTCGGGCTGCCTGGTTATCAAAAAGGGGCCGGTAACCGTTGATCTGTATATGGACAGCACCAGGGCCGTTATCAACGGCTTTGAGTCCAGTGTGCCACAGCCGCCAAGGATGGTGGAAGGTGTAATCTACCTTCCCCTGAACACCATTGCAGAAAAAATGGGGTATGAAGTCGGGTATGACCAGGCGGCAAATATCTTTCATCTGGCGCCCAAAACGGCAGTCCCATTAAGCGAAGGCGGGGCATCCGGGGAGAATCCGTCTGATGTATTGCCCTCGGGGGCGGTATTTCTGGATGCCCCGGCACAGCTGTCGGATAACGGCGTCGCCGTAACAACATCGGTGTCGGGTGACTTTAACGGGGACGGTAAGGACGAAACAGCGGCAATATACCGCAGCAAGGATGAAAAATACGGGATAGTGGTGTACAGGGCGGGCAGCAGCGGCTATAAAAGGATATGGCATACGGAAAAGGATTTTATGCCTTCCATAATCCGCACAGCAGAAGTAAACGGAAGCTGTGTGCTTGTTACAGGCTGGGACACGGGCCTGTATACAGGCGCCAACATTGAGATTTATTCTTTTGGGAAAGACATTCCGGTGCTGCTTTTCAGTAAACTCTCCAACCGTTTTGAAACCGGTGATTTCGACGGTGACGGCTCAACGGAACTGGCGGTATGGCAGACAGAAAAAGACCTCGCGCAAAGTGTGTCTGTTTACAAGTGGAATGGAGACGGCTTTGTCCGGAGTGATTACTGTCCGGGTTACTATGCCGGAGTGATTTCATATTTTAATGACTTGAAAAATAAGACAGCCGATAAAAAGCCGGTGCTTTATTCCCTTGCAGAGGCATATTTAAGAAACAGGGAATACAATCCGGCCCTGGGAACAGCCTCGGAAGGAACGGCAACCGCAGGCAATTATCCTGACTACAGCCGTTTTGACGGCATAAAGGGCATTGCCCTCACAGGGATGGGTAAGTACCGGGAGGCCCTGCCCTATCTGGAAAGGGCGCTAAAAGGGATACCGGGCCCGGTCTGGCCCGAAGCCAGATTTGCCCTCTCCCAGTGCTACCTGAACACAGGCAAGGTGGAAAGGGGAAAATTTGAACTGGCGCGGTCACTCAATGAAGGCAGTGACTGGGCCGGTTTCAACAGTGCCGCTGCGGTTATGAAGTCTCTTAAAGATAATGAAGATTAACCTTGTTGACATTGCGCGGATATTGTGGTAGTTTGTTAGTAGATTAGCAGAGTTGAGAAGAGAATAGAATGAGTTTAGCTGAGCTGAGATGAGATTAGCGTGTTGTTTACATATTGGGAAAAACAACCGGTACTCATTTGAGTGCCGGTTTTTTGCGTTTTGGAGGTTATGCAAATATGAATGTTTATCCTGACAAGAATCATTACCTGGCCCTGTGTAGGGATTATAAATCAGTTCCGGTAAGCGTCGAGTGGCCTTCGGACACCGAGACTCCCATCACAGTTTATGCCAAACTGGCCAAAGACCGCCCTTCCTTTCTGCTGGAAAGTGTTGAGGGTGGTGAGAGGCTGGGCAGGTATTCCTTCATAGGTATTGATCCGCACATATACATTACCAGCCACAGGGGTGTCACAACCGTTGACGCCGCCGGCCAGAAAGAGGTATACAGGGAAAATCCTTTCAACGTCATTGAAAAGATTATTGACCGGCACAAGGCTCCGGTTTTGGACGGCTTACCCAGGTTTTACGGGGGACTTGTAGGCTACCTGGGGTATGACATGGTAAGGCATATCGAAAGGCTGCCGGACACCGGCCTTGCGGAGCAGGGGGTGCCGGACTGCATAATGATGGCGCCGTCAACAGTCATTATTATTGATCACCTGAAGCACACCATGAGGCTGGTGGTGAACACCTTCCCGGAGGGTAACCCGGAGGCTCATTTCAACAGGGCGGTGGAAACACTGTCCAAAATCATCAGGAAAATAGCACGGACACTGCCGCCTTCCGGTTTGCAGCCGGTTTCGGCGCGCAGTCTGCAAATGGCAGGTGAAAGCGTCTCCGAAAAGAGGTACCGGGAGATGGTGGAGACAGCCAAGGAGTATATCAGAGCGGGCGACATCCTCCAGGTTGTACTGTCCAGGAGAATAGACGTTGATTTTAAGGGGGATCCCTTCAGGGTTTACCGCAGGCTCAGGAGAAACAACCCTTCTCCATACCTTTACTATATAAACGCCGGTGAAGTGGTGATTGCCGGGTCCTCTCCGGAAATGCTGGTCCGGGTTGAAAACACCCATGTTGAAACCAGGCCCATTGCCGGAACAAGGCCCAGGGGGGCCAACCGGGACGAGGACAGCATACTGGCCGGGGATCTCCTTTCCGACATCAAGGAGCGGGCGGAGCATGTAATGCTGGTGGACCTGGGAAGAAATGACCTGGGCAGGATAAGCAGGCCGGGCACGGTAAAGGTTAACCAGTTCATGGAGGTGGAAATGTACTCCCATGTTATGCACATAGTTTCATCCGTCAGCGGTGAGCTCAGAGAGGGGATGGGGGAAATAGATGTGTTAAAGGCGTGTTTTCCCGCCGGAACTGTTTCCGGCGCGCCCAAGGTCAGGGCCATGGAAATAATCGAAGAGCTGGAGCCCTCCCGGCGGGGGCCATACGCTGGAGCCGTGGGATACATCGGCTTTAACGGAAACATGGACACTGCCATTGCCATACGCACGGTGGTCTTTTATAAAGGGACGGCGTCAGTGCAGGCCGGGGCCGGAATTGTGGCCGATTCCGACCCCGCTGCGGAATTCAGGGAAACTGAAAACAAGGCGAGGGCGCTGATCAATACACTGGCCGAGGAGGACGGAGACATTGCTGCTAATTATTGACAATTATGATTCCTTTACCTATAACCTGGCCCAGTACTTTTCAGAGCTTGGCGCCGGGGTGATGGTGGAAAGAAATGACGCCATCAGCCTTGGCCGTATTGAGGAAATATCGCCGTCAGCCATAGTGATATCCCCCGGCCCCGGGCGCCCCGAGGGTGCCGGGATTACCAGACAGGTTATTGCCGAATTTTCCGGGCGCATACCAATACTGGGGGTTTGCCTGGGGCATCAGGCCATCGGGAGCGTTTTCGGAGGAACGGTATCCAGGGCCGGTGAGGTCATGCACGGCAAGACCTCAATGATTAACCATGATGGAAAGGGAATATTCAGCGGCATTCCCTCTCCCTTTTCAGCCATCAGGTATCACTCCCTGATTGTGGACAGGGAAAGCCTGCCGGGGTGCCTGGAAGTGAGCGCCTGGACCGATGACGGTGAAATAATGGGCTTAAGGCACAAATATTTAAGCGTTGAAGGGGTGCAGTTCCACCCTGAATCAATTCTTACCGAGCATGGACACAGCATGCTGAGAAATTTCCTTGTAAAAAGCGGATTAAAAATCAACCCGGAGGAGGTTGCCATCAATGGAAAACACTGAATTAATCAAAAAGGCAATACATAAAGTCGTATCGGGGGAGGATCTGGCCGAGGCGGAGGCCTGTTCCGTCATGGAAATGATTATGACCGGTGAGGCCAGCCCGGCGCAGATTGCGGCACTTTTGATTGCCATGAGGCTGAAAGGTGAAACAATTGAAGAAATCACCGGTTTCGCCAGGGTAATGAGAAAAATGTCCACTCCCGTCCGCACCAGCCATGAAATTGTGGTGGACACATGCGGCACAGGGGGAGACGGGGTAAACACCTTCAATATATCCACCGCCGCAGCCCTGGTGGTGGCGGGCTGCGGCGCGCCGGTGGCGAAGCACGGCAACCGGTCTGTGTCCAGCAGCTGTGGGTCGGCCGACGTTCTTGAGGCGCTGGGAATAAATATAAACCTGACTCCTGCGGAAAAGGAAGAGTGTCTGGAACGGATAGGCATCGCCTTCTTATTCGCCCCTGCGCTGCATGGCTCCATGAAATACGCCGCCGGGCCGCGCAGGGAGATTGGGGTAAGGACTGTCTTCAATGTGCTGGGCCCAATTACCAATCCGGCCGGCGCCAGCGCCCAGGTGCTGGGTGTATACAGCGCCGATCTGGTCCCCAAAATTGCCGGGGTCCTTGCCCGGCTTGGCACAAAAAGGTCTTTCGTGCTGCACGGGCACGGGGGTACGGATGAAATCACCACCACCGGGCCGGCGCTGATTTGCGATGTATCCGGCAGCAGCATTACCGAATTCAGTCTTGACCCCCTGGAGTACGGCATGAAACGGGCAACGCTGGAGGATTTGAGGGGAGGGTCCCCGGACGAAAACGCCACTATTATAAAAAATATATTCAAAGGGGAGAAGGGGCCCCGCAGGGATGCCGTAATATTAAACGCAGCACTGGCCCTGGTGGCCGCGGGCCTGGCCGGTGATTTTTCCCACGGCCTCGAGCTGGCAGCGAACTGCATTGATTCGGGCGCGGCCCAGGCAAAACTGGACGCCATGGTGGAGTATACCTCCTCAAGGCTGGTAAGAGAGGCGGCCATTTCGTGATATTGGATAAGATACTGGCCCATAAAAGGGAAGAGGTTGAAGAATTGAAAAAATCCTTCAGCCCCGCTTCCCTTAACAATCTGATCAGCGGGCTGCCACCGGTCCGTTCCATGGCGCTGTCTTTAAAAAAGACGGGTGGTATATCACTGATAGCGGAAATTAAAAAGGCCTCCCCCTCAAAAGGGGTAATTCGGGAAAACTTCAATCCTCCGGAAATAGCCGGGATATACACGAAAAGCGGCGCTGACGCCATCTCCGTGCTGACCGACAGCAAATTTTTCGACGGGCGGCCGGAGTACATCACCGCCGTAAGAAGGGTGTCGCCACTGCCCATTCTTAGAAAGGACTTTATAATAGATCCGGTGCAAATATATCAGGCCAGAGCCCTGGGTGCCGACGCGGTTCTGCTGATAGTGGCCGCCCTCAACGGCGGTGAACTGGCATCTCTTTTGTCAATAGCCGGGGAGTCCGGGCTGGAGGCAATAGTTGAGGTGCATGACGAGGGCCAGCTGGAACGGGCTGTCGGGGCGGGAGCCGCCATCATAGGCATAAACAACAGGGATCTTAACACCTTTAAAACCGATCTACGCACCACCCTGAGACTTTGCGGAATGCTTAAAGGCAGCGGCAAGGTTATTGTCAGCGAGAGTGGAATAAACACCAGGCAGGATATGGAAATGCTCAGGGAGGCAGGAGTGGACGCCGTCCTGGTGGGAGAATCCCTGATGAGGGCGCCGGACATAGCGTCCAAGGTGAAAGAACTTACAGGCAGGCAGTGATAAGGAGTATAAAGCCTATGGCAGGAGCAAAAACACGGGTGAAAATTTGCGGCATCTGTGACCCGGAATCGGCATTATGTTCCGTTGAGGCCGGTGCGGACGCGCTTGGGTTTGTTTTCACCGAGAGCAAAAGGAGGATAACGCCGGGCAGGGCCAGGGATATTATCAGGCTGCTGCCTCCCTTCGTATCAAAGGTGGGTGTCTTTGTGGATCAGAGCCTGGAGGAGGTTTCGGAAATAGCTGATTATACAGGACTGGACACTGTTCAGCTGCATGGTTGCGAGTCCCCTGAATTTTGCAAGGCGCTGAAATTAAAAGTGATAAAAGCAGTTTCAGTGGGTGCCAGTGTGGATGAAGAGCTGCTGAAGAAATATGAGGTGGACGCCTATCTGCTGGATACGCTGGTGCCAGGAACAAAGGGAGGGACCGGTAAAACCTTTGACTGGACACTGGCCGGCGGTGTTCGATGGCGGCCGGTGATCCTGGCAGGGGGGCTTACCCCGGATAATGTTCTGGAGGCGATAAGAATAGCCCGGCCTTACGCGGTAGATGTGAGCAGCGGTGTTGAAACAAATGGCAAAAAGGATTTTGCCAAAATAAAGGAATTTGTCAGGAGGGTAAAAGGTTGACTACCAAATTGCCGGACAGCAGGGGATATTATGGTGAATACGGGGGCCGGTTTGTGCCCGAGACTCTCATGCCCGCCCTTGAAGAGCTTGAAAAAGCATACCTGGAGGCTTCCAACGACCCTGCTTTCAATGAAGAATTTAAAAGTCTGCTTGAAAAATATGTAGGCAGGCCCTCAAGGCTGTATTTTGCCAAAGGGCTTACGGAATACTGCGGCGGTGCCAAAATTTATCTAAAGAGGGAAGACCTTAACCATACAGGGGCCCACAAAATAAATAACACCATCGGCCAGATACTGCTGGCCAAAAGAATGAACAAAAAAAGAGTGATTGCTGAAACAGGGGCTGGGCAGCACGGGGTTGCCACCGCCACCGCGGCGGCGCTGTTTGATATTAAGTGCGATATATTCATGGGGGAGGAAGACATATCAAGGCAGTCACTCAATGTATTCAGAATGAAATTGCTGGGCGCGGGGGTTATTCCGGTGGCATCCGGCAGCAAGACCCTCAAGGACGCCATGAATGAGGCCATGAGGGACTGGGTCTCAAATGTGGACACAACATATTATCTTATCGGATCGGTGGCCGGGCCTCACCCGTACCCGCTCATGGTAAGGGAGTTCCAAAAAGTTATTGGCGAAGAGGCCAAATTACAGATGACGGAATGCGAGGGCCGTCTTCCGGACTGCGTGATAGCGTGTGTGGGCGGGGGCAGTAACTCGATGGGGATTTTTTACCCATTTCTTAACGACAGGGTTGAACTGGTGGGGGTGGAGGCTGCCGGGCATGGTGTTGATACGGAAAAACACGCCGCCACGCTGACTGCCGGCAGCCCCGGTGTGCTTCACGGGTCTCTCAGCTATGTGCTCCAGGATGATGACGGGCAAATAAAGCTGGCGCACTCAGTGTCGGCCGGCCTGGACTATCCCGGTGTAGGTCCTGAACACAGCTACCTGAAGGATACCGGCAGGGTAAGGTACACTTCCGTTACTGACACCAATGCCCTTAAAGCCTTTCAGATTCTTTGCCGGACTGAGGGCATCATACCCGCCCTGGAAAGCTCACACGCCCTGGCCGAGGCCATCAGGACAGCTCCCCGGATGGGCCGGGACAAAATAATTCTGGTCAACCTTTCCGGCAGGGGAGACAAGGACGTGGAAACAGTAGCGGCAACACAGGGGGTGGTTTTAAAGTGACCGGGAAAGAGAGGATCTCCAAAGTTTTTGAAAATCTCAGCCGGAAAAAGGAAAAAGGGCTGATCACCTTTGTCACCGCCGGCTATCCGGATATAAGCCGAAACATTGACATTCTCAAGGCCCTTGCCGATGCAGGGTCCGACCTTATAGAAATAGGCATACCCTTTTCGGACCCGGTGGCTGACGGCCCTGTCATACAATATTCCTCATACCGGGCGCTGTCCGGCGGGCTGCGGATAAAGGATATTTACAGCATAGCCGGCAAACTGAGGGCATACACAGATATTCCCGTTTTATTCATGACCTATTATAACCCGGTAATGAGGGCGGGGCTGGATAACTTCTCCAGGCTGTCCGCGGAATCAGGGGTGGACGGCCTGATTATCCCCGACCTGCCGGTGGATGAAGACGATGCCCTGAGGGAGGCGGCCGGCAGTCATGGCCTGTCGCTGATACCCCTTGTTGCCCCCACCACCACCGACGGCAGAATGAAAAAAATAGCCGCCAAGGCTGACGGATTTATTTACTGCGTCTCGGTTACCGGTGTAACCGGAAAATCCGAAATAAACACAGACCTTGACTCCTTCTCAAAAAAAGTAAGGCAGCACACGGACCGCCCCCTGGCCCTGGGCTTCGGCATCTCCGGCCCTGAATTGGCCAGACGGTTCTCGCCGGGATTTGACGCGGTGGTGGTGGGAAGCGCCATTGTAAAATTAATCAGGGAAAACCCGGACCCGTCCGAAGCAATAAAGTGTGTTGCCGGACTGGCCTCACGGTTGAAGGATGCTCTTAAAACAGGAGGTTGTGGCGATGAATAATCTTCTGGCAGGGCGCAGCGATAAAAATCAGAAAACAGTGGTTCATGCCGGAGGCTGCAATATAGGTGACGGCAGCCTGGTTATAATCGCCGGCCCCTGCGCCGTGGAAAGCATGGACCAGATGCTTTATCTTGCTTCTCTGTTTAAAAAGCTGGGGGTTTCCATCATCCGGGGAGGCGCATACAAGCCCAGGACCTCTCCCTATTCCTTCCAGGGCCTTGGAGAAGAGGGCCTGAGAATACTGGACGCGGCCCGCAAGGAAACCGGGCTGCCCTTTGTCACCGAGGTCACCGATGCGAGATCAATGCCAATAGTGGCGGAATACGCTGATATAATACAGATAGGCAGCAGAAATATGCAGAATTTTTCACTGCTCAGGGAGGCGGGAAAGACCGGCCGGCCGGTTCTTTTAAAGCGCGGGCTGTCAGCCACACTGGAAGAGTGGCTTATGGCGGCCGAGTATATTGCGGCGGAGGGCAACAGCAACATCATTTTCTGTGAGAGAGGTATAAGGACCTTTGAAAATTACACAAGGAACACCATGGACATAAGCGCCATACCCGCCATCAAGGAATTATCCCACTTCCCTGTGATAGCCGATCCCAGCCACGGCACGGGCAGGAGGTCCCTGGTCGGCCCGCTGGCCATGGCGGCGGTGGCGGCGGGGGCTGACGGAATAATGCTGGAGGTGCATGAAAATCCCCCGCAGGCGTTGTCTGACGGCGCACAGTCACTGTATCCGTCGGAACTGGAAAGACTTATTCCATCCCTTTTAACCATGCATAAAACCTGTGGGCCCGGCAATGCAGCAGTACAGGCGTCATGATCAAATAAAATAACCATATTGTTGGCCTGTGGCCATTGTGGTAATATAGACAATGCAGGATGGTTTCATGGTTGGATGGTGCCATGTATTTAAAAATGCAGTATGGTAGGGGGGACAGGAATGATCAGAAGATTATACGGCACCCCGTGGGGGTGCTTTGTATTTTTATTGTTTATTCGGGAAAAGACGTAGCAAGATAATTGGTAAAGGGACGAAGGAATTTTTAGATTCTGTACTGGTAGAATATCTTTTGAATACTGTCCGGGAGGTTCGACATTAATGATAGTTGTAATGAATCATAGAGCTGAGAAAAAAGATATAGACGCAGTGATAGAAAAACTGCAAAGCAGGGGTTTTCAGATTCACCTTTCCGAAGGTGTGGAGAGGACCATAATAGGCGCGATAGGCGACAAAACAAGGATTGGCGACCTTTCCCTTGAGGCTCTGCCCGGGGTGGAGAAGGTTGTGCCCATACTTATGCCCTTTAAGCTGGCCAGCAGGAATTTCAAAAGCCAGGATACTGTAATAAAGGTGGGTGACCTTGAAATAGGCGGCGACACCATCCAGGTAATGGCCGGCCCCTGTGCGGTGGAAAGCAAGGAACAGCTGTTTGAGGCGGCATACCGGGTTAAGGAGGCAGGGGCGACCATACTCAGGGGCGGCGCCTTCAAGCCCCGCACCTCACCCTACTCGTTCCAGGGACTGGAGGAGAAGGGCCTGGAAATGCTGGCCGAGGCCAGGGAGGCCACCGGGCTTTACATAGTAACCGAGGTTATGGACCCCAGGACCCTGCCCCTGGTGGCACAGTACGCCGATATAATACAAATCGGCGCCCGCAATATGCAGAACTTTTTCCTGCTGAAGGAAGTAGCCAACTATAACAAGCCCGTACTTCTGAAGAGGGGCCTGTCCGCCACCATAGAGGAGTGGCTGATGGCTGCCGAATATATCATTTCCGGCGGAAACCCCAACGTTATTCTCTGCGAAAGGGGAACAAGGAGCTTTGAAACATACACCAGAAACTCCCTTGACCTCACATCGGTGCCTGTTTTGAAACACCTGTCCCACCTTCCCGTGGTGGTGGATCCCAGCCATGCCATAGGCAAATGGCGCTATATACAGCCAATGGCCAGGGCCTCCATAGCGGCCGGAGCGGACGGACTGATTATAGAGGTCCATCCAAATCCTGCGGAAGCGCTCTGTGACGGGCCACAGTCCCTTACACCGGAAAACTTCAGCGTACTTATGGACGACGTCCGCAAGATCAGCAAATTGATGAACAGGAATATAGCAGATGGAAAGATCAACGCCACTGTTTAAAGAGGCAGCCATTGTGGGGGTGGGCTTGATAGGGGGATCCCTGGGCCTGGCCATCAAAAGAAAAAATCTTGCCGGCAAGGTGACAGGCCTGGGCCGAAATATAAAGGCGCTGGAAACCGCGCTGGAATACGGGGCTGTGGACCGGATCTCCCTTGACAGCCGGTCGGTGTCGGGCTGCGACCTGATCATACTGGCCACCCCGGTGGGAACAACCCCGTCCATACTGACCGGTCTGGCGCCCCACATCGGACCGGGAACAATTGTCACCGACGTGGGCAGCACAAAGGCGGAAATAGTTGAAAAAGCCCGTGACATTCTTAAGGACGGGGGCATATTTATAGGCGGACACCCCATGGCCGGTTCAGAAATTGAGGGATTTTCCGGCGCTGACCCATACCTGTTTGAAAACGCCTTTTATGTTCTTACTCCTTCCCCTGACATTCCCGGCGGGCACGTTGACATGATGCTTAAGCTGGTAGAGGGAATAGGGGCCAAACCGGTAATCATGGACCCTTTGGATCATGATCTGGCGGTGGCGGCGGTAAGCCACCTTCCGCACCTGGTGGCGGCCACGCTGGTTAATTCCCTCTTTGATCTGCCGGGGGGGGAGAACAAGTCGTTTCTGGCTGCCGGCGGCTTCAGGGACACCACCCGGATAGCCGCCGGTAGCCCGGCCATGTGGAGAGACATATTTATTACCAACCGCCAGTCGGTGCTGGATGCGATACAATCCTTCAAAAAAAGGCTTGATGAATTTGAGGGGGCCATCCTGCAAAATGACCCGCAAAAAATATACGACCTGCTGCTCAGGGCCAAAACATTAAAGGCCGGCATGCCGGCCAGGAGGAAAGGCTACCTGCCTGTCCTCTGGGAGATTGTGGTGACAGTGCCCGACCGGCCGGGAGTAATAGCTGAACTGGCCGGAATACTGGGCGGCTCCGGTATAAATATAAATGATATAGAGATTTTAAGGGTCAGGGAAGGCGAGGGGGGCACCATCAGGCTGGCCTTCGCCGGTGAAAACGACCAGGAGGCGGCGGTTGCGCTGCTGAACGAAGCCGGAATACCCGCCAAAAAAAGGCCATAATAAATGATGACTTGGCAAAGGAAAGGATGTTCCATCATAGTAGAAATAACCAGTTCAAAAGGGCTCAGGGGGACAATAGAGGTTCCCGGCGACAAATCCATCTCACACAGGGCGGTTATGCTGGGGTCCATTGCCCGGGGCGAGACAGTTATAAGGAACTTTTTAACCGGTGAGGACTGCCTCGCCACCATGGATTGTTTCCGCAAGCTGGGTGTCTCCTTCGAAGGGCCTGCCAACGGTGTGGTCAGGGTTTACGGAAATGGCCCGGAAGGCCTCAGGGAGCCCTCCGGTATACTTGACGCCGCCAATTCCGGCACTACCATCAGGCTTATTTCAGGAATACTGGCCGGCCTTCCCTTTTTCAGTGTAATCACAGGGGACGAATCCCTTAAAGCCCGCCCCATGGGGAGGGTGATCAGGCCCCTTTCCGATATGGGGGCCGTTATACTGGGGAGAAAGGAAAACACACTGGCGCCCCTGGCCATAAGGGGAGGAAATCTTAAGGCCATAGACTTTATCTCACCTGTTGCCAGCGCACAGGTCAAGTCGTCAGTGCTCCTGGCGGGGCTATTCGCCGGCGGGCGCACCTCGGTAACAGAGCCATACAAGTCCAGGGATCATACCGAGAGGATGCTTGAGTACATGGGGGCCGATATAAAAATAACCGGAAACCGCGTGGAAATAACAGGCGGCGCAAGGCTTGAAGGCAGGGATATAACAGTGCCCGGGGACATATCCTCGGCGGCATTTTTCCTGGTGGCGGCCTCAATAGTGCCGGGGTCGGACATAACCATAAAAAATGTAGGCACAAACAGGACCAGGTCCGGTATTTTAACCGCCCTCAGGAAAATGGGGGCTGATATTGAGTTGTTCAACACCCGCCGGCTGAACGGTGAGCCGGTATCGGACATAAGAGTCCGCTATGCTCCTCTCACAGGAACTGAAATAGGCGGCAGCCTGATACCGGAATTAATTGATGAAATTCCCGTACTGGCCGTGGCCGCGGCAACGGCTTCCGGAAATACCGTGATAAAAGATGCAGCGGAGCTTAAAGTAAAGGAATCGAACAGAATATCGGCCATTGTGAATGGGCTTGGTAAGTTTGGAGTTGACATAACAGAACTGCAGGATGGCTTCATTATAAGGCCCGGAAGCGCTTTGAGGGGAGCGGAGATTAATCCCGGGGGGGACCACCGGATTGCCATGGCCCTGTCGGTGGCAGGGCTGGTTTCGGAAGGAGTAACGGTTATAAACAATCCTGAGTGTGTGAATATATCATTTCCCGGTTTTTTTGACGTATTAAAAATGGCCGGGATAGAATAATACAACCTGAACAAATATTTTTGTTCAGGTTTTTTTTGCATTTACAGAAATTTTTTAAACAGACGGAATCAAAATATAAAAAGGAAATGGCTTACCCATGTCGAAAATATTTCCGTTGTATTAATTTGTGACAGTTTTTTCTTTAGTCTGGGAGAGATGTTATGCCAGGGAAGTCAGCTATAGCCATCGATGGGCCGGCCGGGGCCGGCAAAAGCACTGTTGCCAGGGGCGTTGCCAGGGCCCTTGGGTATAAGTATATTGATACCGGCGCCATGTATAGGGCGGTAACACTGGCTGCGCTGAAAAAAAAACTTGACCCCGGTGATTATAAAAACCTGACAGAACTGGCAAATAGTATTAAAATTGATATAATAGAGAATAACGGTACAAATGCCGTATATATTGACGGGGAAGATGTAACCAGAGAAATAAGAACCCCTGAGGTAACACAAATGGTCTCATATGTTTCTCTGGTTCCCGGTGTCCGGAAAGCCCTTGTTGAAGCCCAGAGGAACATGGCCCATGCCGGGGGGGTGGTCATGGAGGGCAGGGATATAGGAACAGTGGTGCTGCCCGATGCAAAGTTTAAATTTTTCCTTACCGCCTCGGCCGGGGAAAGGGCAAAAAGAAGGGTGGCTGATTTTCAGAGGCTTGGTTTTGAAGTAGACCTGGAACAATTGACAGCCGATATAGAAAAAAGGGATTATATAGATAGCAGCAGGGAGATTAATCCCCTGAGGCCGGCAGATGGGGCCCATATTATAGACTGCACCAGGATGACGGCTGAAGAGGTAATTGGATTGATCGTTGAGGTTGTAACGGGGGGACTGTCCTGATGCTATACGGGTTTGCCTGGTGGGTGTGCAGGATTTACCTGCTGCTGGTCAGGAGGATGAAAATAACCGGGGTTGAAAATGTTCCTTTACAAGGTGGACTGGTGTTGATAAGCAATCATGTCAGCTATTGGGATCCGGTAATAATAGGTTGTGCGCTGCCCAGGAAAAGGCATATTTATTTCATGGCCAAACAGGAACTGTTCAAAATACCGCTGCTGGGCCGGCTCATAAATAAACTGGGCGCCTTTCCCGTAAAAAGGGATGGGGCTGACAGGTCAGCCATCCGGACGGCCCTGGAACACCTGGCTGAAGGCCGCGTTGTGGGCATCTTCCCCGAGGGGACCAGAAGCAAGACCGGTGACATACAGGAGCCGCATATGGGCGCGGCCATGTTGTCCATAAAGGGCTCAGTGCCTGTGCTGCCGGTGGCGGTTATAGGTTCAAGGGGGTTCCTGGGAAAGGTAAATATTGTTTTCGGCCGGCCGTTGAGGCAGACAACTCACGGTAATGTAGACAGCAAGTCCAGAAGGAGTGAACTTAACGAGCTGAGCCGTAAAATAATGCATCACGTGGCAGAACTCATGGAAGCTAAAAGCGGTGATATTTCTTGATAGTCAAAGTTGCAGGCCATTCCGGCTTCTGTTACGGGGTCAGAAGGGCTGTGGACCTGGCTGAAAAGTGCGCCAGGAACAGGGATGGGCCGGTGTATTCACTGGGCCCTATAATTCACAATAAACAGGTAGTGGATAGATTTGCCGCGCTTGGGATAAATGTAATCGACAGCCTGTCCGATGCCCGGCCGGGAAGTATTATAATAATCCGCTCACACGGTGTGGGCCCCGGGGTATTGGAAGAGGCGCAAAAATTGGGCCTGAGGGTGGTTGACGCAACGTGCCCCTTTGTGGTAAAAGCACAGAGGATAGCGCGGGACATAACTGCCGCCGGTATTCAGGCTGTATTGGTGGGTGACTGTAAACACCCGGAGGTAACAGGTATTGCCGGGTGGACCGGGGGAAAGGCGATTATTGTGGACAGCCCCGATGATGTTGAGGCGGTGGACCTTCCCCAACATGTCGGCGTCCTGTCACAGACAACGCAGACCGGTGACAAATTCAATTCTGTTGTGGATGCCCTGAAAAAAAAGTGCAACGTTGTAGACGTTCACAATACAATTTGCGAGGCTACGGGAGAAAGGCAAAAATCCGCTGTGGAACTGGCTCGCAAGGTCGACATAATGGTTGTTGCAGGCAGCAGAAGCAGTTCCAACACAACAAAGCTGGCCCTCCTGAGCGCAGCCGAGGGAACACCGACATATCGGGTCGAAACTGCCTCGGACCTGAAAAAAGAATGGTTTCTGGGCAAAAAAACAGCCGGGATAACCGCCGGCGCCTCGACACCGCAGTGGATTATTGAGGAGGTAGAAAGACGGATGAAGGAGATGGGCGAAATGAGTGCAAATGAAAACGAAATGGGAGTATGCGAAACCTGTGAAAACACTGAAAACGGCAACCCTGCAGTTGAGGAGCCGGTAGCGGCACAGGTGGCCATGGATGAACCGGCAGCCGGGGAAGGCATGGTTGATGCTGTAGATGTAAAGCATGTTCGCTCAGGAGACATAGTAAGGGGTGTTGTGGTACAGGTACACCAGGACGAAGTGCTTGTCGACATAGGCGCAAAGTCTGAGGGTGTTGTCTCCGTACGTGATTTATCCTGCTGCGAAGTTACTTCCCCCGACAGTATAGTCAAGGTGGGGGATGAAATAGATGTATATGTTGTAAAATCAGAAGATAAAGAGGGCCGGATTATTCTTTCCAAGGAACGGGCAGACGCCGAAAAAACATGGGCTGTTCTTGAAGAGAAACTTCAAAGCGGCGAGCCTGTTGAGGGCACGGTAAGGGAAGTGGTAAAGGGCGGCCTGCTGGTTGATATTGGAGTAAGAGCCTTCCTTCCGGCATCCCTGGTGGAAAGGGGGTATGTGGAGGACCTTTCCAGCTTCCTGGGCCGGAAGATATCCGCCAAGGTTATAGAGCTTAACCGCCCCAGGAAAAAGGTTATTCTGTCCAGAAAGGCCCTTCTGGAAGAAGAATATGCTGTAAAGCGGCAGGAAATGTTTGACACCCTGGAAGAGAACCAGGTGGTGAGGGGAATTGTCAGAAGGCTTACCAATTTCGGCGCCTTTGTTGATATAGGCGGTGTTGACGGACTTCTTCATGTATCTGAAATGGCCTGGTACAGGGTAAATCACCCATCAGAAATACTCAGTGTGGGCGATGAGATCGATGTCATGGTCCTGCGTATTGACCGGGATAATGAAAAGATATCCCTTGGCCTGAAACAGGTGGTTGAAAACCCGTGGAACAATGTTGAGGAAAAATACCCCGCAGGGAAAATAGTAACCGCCAAGGTGGTGCGCCTGGCGCCCTTTGGGGCCTTTGTCCAGCTTGAGCCCGGTGTTGAGGGACTGGTCCACATTTCACACCTCTCCGACAGGCATGTTGAGAAGCCCGATGAGGTGGTAAAAGAAGGAGAAGAGATAGAGGTAAAAATTCTCAGTGTTGATACCGGTGAGAAAAGGATCAGGCTTTCCATCCGTGAGGCCAACAGGGAAAGGGCGCCAAAAGCGCCCAAGGAACCGGCCCCGCAAAAAAATCATGAATCAGGTGACGGTGGAAATGTTACCATAGGAGACCTGGTGGGAAACCTGTTTGAACAGAACTGAATAAAATTGATTTATGAAGGCCCCTGAAAAGGGGCCTCTATATTTGCATGGGACTTCTATCGACCCTGAAAAGGCTTATACTGAGTGAATTCCGACAGCATTAGCGGCACCGCCCGGAGGGCGGCCTTGTACCATGGCAGTTTTTCCACATTATCTCTTACAACAATATTTTTCTCCGCCAACGGGCGTCCGTTATCAAGTATAAGCAATCTTCCCACCACATTCCCTTTCTTGACAGGCGCCGTTATTTCATTTTCCCTCATGACTATTTTTTCTATCCTGTCCGGCCCTGCAACCGGTACAGTGACCAGAACCTCATCAGGACATACAGCCGGGGCGCTATCCTTTACGCCATTTTTGACCGCCAGGGTTGACAAAGTCTCACCCGCCGCCACCGCTTTCTTATTTATGAAATTTTTAAAGCCATAATTCAGCAGTTTTATTGAATCACCATACCTGTCATCGCTGTGGAGGACCACTGCCACCAACTGGCGGCCATCACGGCTGGCTGATGAGACCAGGCATTTTCCCGCTGCGCTGGTTGTTCCTGTTTTAACCCCGTTGGCGCCGCTATAACTCCAGAGCAACTGATTGGTATTGAAAAGCCTTCTTTGCCCTGCCGGCCCTTTTATAGTGTGGCTTTTTGATGAGACAATCCTCCGGAAAACCTCGTTTTTCAGTGCATAGCGGCTTACCACCGCCAGGTCGTAGGCGGACGACAGGTGTTCTTTATCGGGCAGGCCATTGGTATTGCTGAAATGGGTATTTTTGAGCCCCATCTGATTTGCCCGGGCGTTCATCCAGTTCACAAATATTTTATCATTGCCCGCCACCTGCTCGGCAATGGCAACGCAGGCGTCATTGCCGGAGTGCATAAGGGCGCCGTAAAGCAATTCTTCCAGTGTCAGCCTTTCTCCGGCCTGCAGGTAGATGCTGCTGCCTTCCACGCCGGCCGCATGGGGGCTTACAATCGCCGTTTCACTCAACCGGCCGCACTCTATGGCAAGAAGCGCGGTCATTATTTTGGTGGTGCTGGCTATGGGTCTTTTCTGGTGTGCGTTCTTCTGGAATAATACCTGTCCGGTATCAACGTCCATGACAACCGCGGCATCAGCCGTAACTGATATCTTTTGCGCTCCCCCGGCTGACGCAGGGCTATATGGAAAAAGCACTTCTTCTCCCGCAACTTTCTCCCCGGCATATGCAAATACCGGCGCCACTGCAGTGATGAGGAATATTAAAGACAAAAAAACAATTAATGTCTTTCTTGTCAATATGCCTTCACCCCTCAAATATTTGATATTATATTACCCATTACAACACACAGTATTAATTAATATTTAATTGGAATTATTATCAAAGATGTTATATATTTGAATCAATTCATAGCATTAAGCATAAATGACATAATTGCAATCTATATTAAAGGTTATTCTGAATATAATAATATCAAATGTCTGATGTATTATGTAAACGGAGGTGCAACCGTGAAAGGGTTTTCATTGGGCATGATCTTAATATCTTTATCGGTTTTGATAGCAACGCCCGCCTACCCTTATTCAGCCGCAAACAATACTGTTACAACCCCTGAAAACAGTTCCCTGTTATATCAGTCCAATGAAAAAGACTACGAAATTTATAATCAATTTAAAGGAATGGAAAGTCCTTATGAAGGTCCTCTTCCATGGGAAGGGGACCAAAAATTTATTGAGGCTGTCAAGAAGAACAACACACCGGTTCTTATGGCCTCATACAGGGCAATACTTCACGATCCCATATTGGCCGAGGGTTATAATATAGCACTGGCCGCAAAACAACTGGCCGGCACCGTTGTTCAGCCCGGAGAAATATTCTCCCAGAACAATACCATCGGCCCGTACACAGAAAGCAGGGGGTACAGGGCAGGCCCGACATATTCCGGTAATCAACTGGTAACCACCGTTGGGGGCGGCGTCTGCAAAATCGCCACCATGCTATATAACGTGACAACATTCAGTGATCTGAAAATAATCATGAGAAATTCCCACTCCATGATAGTTCCATATGTCCCCCCGGGTCAGGATGCCACGGTATGTTACGGCGTAAGGGATTTCAGGTTTCTGAACGATAGCGGCGGCCCAATAATGATATGGTCCCAGAAAGAAGGGAACACCCTGTATATGGCCGTTTACGGCAGCAAAAAGCCGCCCAGGGTAACCTGGCATCACCGGGTAATAAAAAAGCACCCCTACTGGACCATTTACAGAGATAATCCATCCCTTCCAAGCGGAACTGAAAAAATTGTCAGCGAGGGAATGGATGGCTATATCGTCAACTCATGGGTGACAGTGGAAATGCCGGATGGAACAGTAATAAACAAAAAGAAGGGAATGAGCTTCTACAGCGCCTGCCCGCAGGTTGTTGAACAGGGAACCATGAAAAAATAACCTGTGATCTTTGCTAAATTGTACTTAAGGAGGTAAAAGATGCATAAAAAGAACTGTATAAAATAAAAAGGCGGCTGGGTTGAATCACCATGGTATTTATATATTCTTTTATAGGTATGCTTTGCTGGGGAATAGCCCCGCTGTTCGGGAAACTGGGTCTCTATAAGGTTAACCCCACCACCGCGCTTTCTCTCAGGACTATAATAGCGGCAGCGGTGGTTATGGGATGGCTTATTGGCACAAGGAATTTCTCGCAGTTTGCCCAGGTGCCCCCGTTGTTCTGGGTTTTTATCGGCATAGAGGCCCTGCTTGCAACACTTTTTGGGGACCTTGCCTATTTTGCAGCCCTGAAAAACGGGAACATAAACGATGTTACACTGATACTGTCCTGCTCCCCGCTGATCACCATGTTTTTCAGTTTTCTTTTTATGGGAGAAAAAATGACCAATATACAGCTTATGGGAGCGTTTTTTATCACCCTGGGGCTGGCCTTTATTTACCTGGACATCTGAATTATTTTCCTGCTGGCGCAGCGTGGCAATTGACCGGACCCCCGCATATATCAGAAGGGATGTAAGAATGCGGGGGGATGTTATATTGTCCGGCACACCAAAAACACCGGTAATAGAGGCGCTGAAGAGGTATACAGATGAAAAGATAATCAGGTTCCACATGCCCGGCCACAAGGGAACCGGCACTGCCGGGAACAAAATGGCGGAGTACCTGGGTCAGATGGTTTTCAAGGTAGATGTAACGAATATTCCGGGGCTTGATGACCTTCATCAGCCCGAAGGGGTTATCAGGGAGGCCCAGGAACTGGCAGCCCTCACTTTTGGTTCAGACAGGACTTATTTTCTGGTTAACGGAAGTTCCTGCGGCCTGCAGGCGCTGGTGATGACTCTGTGCGGCCCTGGCGAGAAGATACTGGTGCCAAGAAACATTCACAGGTCAATTCTAAGCGGAATAATACTCAGCGGCTCATTTCCTGTTTATTACAGGCCGGAATATAACAGCAGGTACAATATCCCCATGGGTATCCTGCCGGAAACCATAGAACGCTCCCTAAAAGAACATCCCGATATTAAAGGTGTTCTGCTGGTCAACCCGACATATCATGGAATAACCTCAGATATTCCGGCAATCTCGGCCATAGTCCACGAACACGGTATTCCGCTGGTGGTTGATGAGGCCCACGGCCCTCACCTGTATTTTAGTGATGCCCTTCCCCAATCTTCCCTTGAGGGGGGCGCCGACGCGGTGGTACAGGGAACGCATAAAATATTGCCGGCGTTTACCCAGGCGTCAATGCTTCACCTGAAGGGGACGCGCATCAACAGGGAAAGGCTGGCGGCGGCCCTCAGAATGCTTCAGAGCACCAGTACCTCATACCTTCTGATAGGTTCCCTTGATGCCGCGAGGGCACAGATGGAAACCCTGGGCAGGGAATTAACCGGCCAGGCGGTGGAGCTTTCACTGTATATCAGATCAAATATAGAAAAGACAGAGGGGATTGCATCATTTGCCGGAGAAATAGCCGGAAGCCACGGGGTGTGCGGCCTTGATTTAACCAAAGTAACCATATCATTGCGGGAATTAGGCGTTAGCGGGCCCTGGGCGGAAAAATGGCTCAGGGAAAATTGCGGTATACAGGTGGAGATGTCCGATGTTTACAACCTGCTGCTGATAGTCGGCTTCGGCAACAGCCGGTCCGACGCCGACAGGCTAATGGTTGCCCTGGGACAGATGATTCAGTATGTAAGAAAAAAAATGGTGAAAAATATTGATGAAAAAACTTCTCTCATTCCATTTCCCGATGTGCCTGAACTGGTGGCAACACCCCGTGAGGCATTTTATGCCCCGGTAACCACCGTACAACTTGCCCATGCGGCTAACAGAACCTGTGCGGAAATCATAGCGTCCTATCCCCCCGGAATACCGGTTATCTGCCCGGGAGAAAAAATTTCCCCTGAAATTATTGAGCACCTTGTCTTTCTGCGCAGTCTAGGGATGCACTTTCAGGGATGCAATGACGCCAGCCTTGAGACAATACAGGTTCTATCATAATGGGTGGGAAAGTCTACATATCTTCGTTTATCTTGTCAACCCGCCTCTTAATGTCAGGTGGCACAGGGCCCCCGGTTATCCGGGACTCGATTTTTTTTAACTCTGCAAAGAGCTTTTTATCGGTGGTAATATAGATGGTATGGCCGGGCTGCTCCTGTTCCAGCTTTTTATGAATTTCCTGCTTTATTTTCTTTAACCTGAGCCTGTCAAAACCGGTGACCTTGACGGCAAGCGATATTTCTTTGTCAATAACAACGGCGGTGGTATCCCGGACACCCTTCACACTCACCGCTGTCTGTTTTGCCTTTTCAGCTATCTCCGGATATGCCTCATCCTGTGTCTGGCTTTTTTCCCGGTTTGACTTGTCCGGAACGGGCTTCTTGAAAACATCCTCGCACCCGGACACAAAAAAGGCCATGGCTGTCAGGACAAGGACAACCAACAGCGCCGCTCTTTTATTTAATAACATGCATGATCACCCCTAACCCTTGGATTTAAAAAGAAGGGCGGCCAGAAATCCAAAAATAATGGCTGACGAAATACCGGCGCTGGTCACCTCAAAAATACCTGTCAGTATTCCCACCAGGCCTGTGCTTTCAGCTTCCGCCATGGCCCCATGAACAAGGGCGTTGCCAAAACTGGTGATGGGGACAGTGGCGCCGGCCCCTGCAAAATCTATCAGGGGCTCGTACAGGCCGAAACCGTCCAGTATAGCCCCCGCCACCACCAGAATACTCATTGTATGGGCGGGAGTAAGCCTTCCCACATCCATCATCAGCTGTCCTATTACGCAAATAAGCCCACCGACAACAAAGGCCCAAAGGTATACTTCCATTTCAAATCACCCCTGTCCATACTCTATGGAAACAGCGTGTGCGATACATGGTATACTCTCCTTCTGCTGGTAGGAAAGAGGCGATAAAAGCGCCCCGGTGGCGGCAATGAGCACTTTTTTCAGCTCACCCTTTTTCATCCTGCCCAATATATGGCCATAAAAAACCGTGGCCGAACAGCCACAACCACTTCCGCCCGAAAGCGCTTCCGGCTTTTTCTCACCATATATCAGGAGTCCGCAGTCGGTAAATATATCCTCCGTTATCTCAAGCCTGTGTTCTCTCAATAAATCCATCGCAATTCTATAACCCACGGCCCCGAGGTCCCCGGTAGCTATAAGGTCATACTGCCCGGGGGAAGTCCCAAGGTCTCTGAAATGGGCGGTAAGGGTGTCCACTGCTGCAGGGGCCATTGCGGCCCCCATGTTGAAAGGGTCCTTTATGCCCATATCCACAACTCTGCCGATGGTGGCAGAGGTTACACGGGGACCTTTCCCCCGCGAGCTCACGATGCCCACACCGGCCCCGGTAACGGTCCACTGGGCCGTCGGAGGCTTTTGCGCCCCGTATTCCGTGGGGTACCTGTACTGTTTTTCCGCTGCCGCATTGTGGCTGGAGGTCCCACAGGCCACATAATCGGCGAAGCCGCTGTTTACTATCAGCGAGCCCAGGGCAAGGCTCTCCATGGAACTGGAACAGGCACCGTAAAGGCCGAGAAATGGCACCGATAAAGTCCTGGCTGCAAAACTGCTGGAGATTATCTGATTTAAAAGATCCCCGCATAAAAAAAACTGTATGTCCTGCTTTTTAAGGCCGGCCTTTTTTATTGCAATCTCAGCGGCCTCCTCAAGCATCTTTTTTTCGGCCTTTTCATAACTTTCCTGGCCAATCCACAGATCGCCGTGAAGCAGGTCAAAATCCGGGGCCAGCGGGCCATCAGCCTCATGGGGACCTCCCACCGTGCCGGCTGAAATAATAGTTGGCTTTTTATCAAAAATCCATGTCTGGCCCTGCAGCATAATCCCATCAGCCTCCCGTCAGTATTGATATTATTGTCTTCACGAGGGCTATAACAAAGGCGGAAAACACCCCGAATACAATTACCGAGCCTGCCAGTTTGAACATCTTGCCGCCAACTCCAAGAACAAACCCCTCACTCCTGTGCTCAATGGCCGATGAAGCTATTGAATTGGCGAACCCGGTCACCGGAACTGCCGTCCCGGCGCCGGCCCACTGGGCGATATGGTCGTATATCCCGAGGGCTGTCAAAATCACAGAAAGCAGTACCATTACAGCCACCGTGGGATTGCCCACGGTCTTTTCAGTAAAATCGAATTTCCAGAGAAAGAGGTCTGATATGCCCTGGCCTAAAAGACATATAAAGCCGCCAACCAAAAATGCCCTGATACAGTTTGTCAGAACCGGCCGGCCGGGATCCCTTTCCTTTGCGAAAGCCTGGTACCTCTTTTGAACGGGGGTTAGCTTTTTCATCTTTTTATTCGACATACTGTATACCTCTCATCTCATTAATAAGGGCTCCAATTCCTCCGCCACCTCCGACAGCAAGGCAGCTGACCTGCCATACATGAGTTTGGCCTCGGGATTATTGGTTCCCAGTGCGTATAACTGACAGTCCGCCTGGCACTTTTTCAGGGTTGCCCAGGCCAGTTCCCTTGTTTTGGGCTTTTGCACCGGTACAGCGTCATCAAACAGGTCCAGATACAGCTGCCCTGTGGAGTCCACCTGGCCGATAAAAACATTTTCCACGGAAACCCCCGCCTTCTCCAGCTCGGTGAATAGCCAACCCCTGTTCAGGCCCATGGCTGTCAGGGATTCGTCCATTATTTCACCGTCCAGAACAACAGTCTGCGGAACACTCTCCCTGCCTACGGAAATACCCATGCTTTTGGGTGTAACAGGTGACTTATCCTTATTTAAAAAAACACTGACCTCACCGTCCGGCTCCAGTACGGCAAACTCCACATCGGCAAAACTAAAAACATTCTTTTTTCTAAGCTGGCTTAATAAGTCCTCCGGTGTGTAGCGAACCTCCATCAGCTTATCCTCCAGAACCTTGCCGTGGTTTATCAGTATGGTTTCCCTGCCCTGAACAATATCCCGCACCATTTTGAATTTCAATGACAGATAGTATAAAGCTATGGGAAACAAAGTCCATACAGCCAGCGCCAGCAATCCTCCGGTAAGGCTCTTGACAATATTGAGGGAAATGCCTGCGGCTATCAGCCCTATCACCATACCGGCCACGAAATCAAAGAAGGTAAGCCTGGATATATGCCTTTTGCCCATTATTCTGACCACAAACAGGGTCAGGAAAAAAAGGGCAGCCGATCTTATTAAAATGATCATCCATTCCGCCATAATTGATTTCCCCTTATGATGTCTTTTACAACCCTTTGTACTGTGGTTCTTCGAACTCAACCGCCGCCAGCCTTTTTTCCAATTCTGAAACAACACGCTTTATTCGATCTGAATTTCTTTTATATACAGCACTGGCCTCATTGTCCGGTTCCACGGAGGCAAAGGTTGCTATGGTCCCCTCAACGCTTTTCAGGCTGGCAATGGTTTGTTTTAATCGTGCTCCAACAGTCATGACCGACTCCCTCCCATTGATGTATTTTTTATGTTTCAGCAACTTTATATTCAAAACACGGCTCTTTTCCCGAATTATTTTTTGCCCGGTGCCGGTTGATGCCGCCTCATAAAAAAAAAATATCCGGTAATGATATAAAAGACATTTATGAAAAAGAGAGAAGGATAACATGCTTATAGGAATTATCAGGACTGTGATACTTTTCGTGGTTGTGGTAACCGGCTTGCGGCTGATGGGCAAAAGGCAGGTGGGACAGCTTCAGCCCTATGAACTTGTAATTGTGATTTTACTGTCAGCCCTTGCGTCCATACCAATGAGCAATATCGGCATACCGCTGATTTATGGGTTAATCCCAATTTTTACACTGATATTGCTTCATGTATTTTTATCCTATCTGTCACTTAAAAGTGAATCGATGCGTGGAATAATATGCGGAACACCAAGTGTTCTTATTGAAAACGGGAAAATTATCGAGAAGGAATTGGTAAAAGCCAGGTATAACATTAATGACCTTTTGGAACAGATTAGATCAAAAAATTGCCCCAATATATCAGATGTTGAATTTGCCATTCTGGAAACCAGCGGGAGCCTGAGTGTCATACCAAAGTCGCAAAAAAGGCCGCTCATGCCTGCTGATATAAATGTGCCCACCAACTACGAGGGACTCCCGGTGCCCCTTATAATAGACGGCTGCGTTTCTCATAAAAACCTTGACAAGGTCAATCTTAGTAAAGAATGGCTGGAAGGCGAACTGAAAAAATTCAACATAAATAACCTGGATGATGTCCTTTTTGCCAGTATCGATACGGAAGGGAAACTTTTTTTCCAGCCGAAGGCCGGGGCTGTCTAAAAAAAATAATCGGGGTGTTGACTCATGCGTCTTTTAACAGTACTTCTGATCATATTTCTGGCTGTTATTGCACTGGGAATATGGACCAACCACTCCCTTGAGTCCGCCGCCAAATCTTTTGACAAGGATATAGGTGAAGTGCAGCGGGCCGTTCAGGGAAAAGACTGGGATACCGCTGAAAATAAAGTGACTGAGATAGAAAAGGAATGGGATAAAAAGGCGAAGTGGTGGCCTGCGATGCTGGACCACCAGGAAATAGACAATATAAAGTTTTCCATCGGAAGGCTGAAGGGCTACGTAAAGAGCAAAAACGAGTCCCTGACACAGGGCGAACTGTCCGAGCTGAAACTTATTATAACGCATATACCGGAAAAGGAATCGGTATCTCTGAAAAACATTTTCTAACCTTCGGGTGTTGTATATTTACGTCCCTTCAGGGCAGGATATTTTTTATAAAAACAAGGGGGGAATACCATGACCCGGTTTCCTTTGGGAATCATAGTACTGCTTATTGTTACCGCCCTTATATTCTTCGGACTTGCCCAAAGGGCTCTTGACAGGATGAAGCTTTCGGACAGGGGGGCGCTGGCGGTTATCGTCGCCCTGATAATAGGCAGCTTTATCAACATTCCTCTTTGGGGGGGGCGGAACCCGCTATCCGTAAATGTGGGAGGTGTCCTTATTCCCCTTGGCCTGTCAATATACCTTGTGGCAACCGCCGGCACCGCCAGGGAAAAAATTCGCTCACTGGCGGGGGCAGCCATTACCGCCCTGGTAATTTTCGCGGCGGGAACCCTAATCATGAACGGCCTGCCGGAGCCGGCCGGGAGATACGGCTTTCTGGACTCACTGTGGCTGTTTCCCATTATAGCCGCAGTGGTGGGCTATATTGCCGGGAGGTCCAGAAGGGGCGCCTTTGTATCCGCAACCCTGGGGATACTGGCGTATGATATCGGACATTACATATGGGTGGCCACAGCGGCAGCCGGCGCTCCGCCGTACAGGGTGCTTCTGGGCGGCGCAGGCGCCTTTGACGCAGTGGTTATTTCGGGAATACTTGCCGTTCTTCTGGCTGAAACGGTGGGCGAGGTGCTGGAGAGACTGTCCGGGGGGCCGGCAGTGGAGGGTAAGGACAAAAGTTTGGCCGCCGCGCTGCGCAAACCAATGAGTTTTTCGGAAAGGGAAGTTGGTGAGCAGAAGAAGGGGGGTATGGACGGTGAAAAATAACCGGATAAAATTATTCCTTCTTATTACAGCGTTTTTAGTTACATTGGCGCCCTTTGCCATATCGGAGAAGTACCCGCAAATTGTCGCCGCATGGGCACCGCCGGATTTTATGAACAAAGCCGGACAGATAGACCATAATTCCGGATATGTGGTTGAAATAAAAGACAGGGAAGGAAATATCATTTCTAAGGCCGCCCGGGGGGTGGTTGCCGGAGATGAAATAATCAACTCGGACGGAAAGCACTACAGGGTTGTCTCAGTTACGGGAAATCAGGCCACGGCCGAATTTACAGGTATGGATCAACAGTTTCTGGCCTATAATGAGTATTTTGCAAACGTTGAGGTTCCTGTATCGAACCTGACCGCAGAGCAAAAGAGGCAAATTATAGGGGTGTACCATACACACAGCGATGAATCCTATGTTCCCACCGACGGCACCGAGGCCATACCATTCAAGGGCGGAATATACCAGGTGGGACAGTCCCTGGTAAACAAGCTCCGGAATGAAAAGGTGAGTGTGGACTACGACAAAACACCCCACGACCCCCACGACAATAATGCTTATTACAGGTCCAGAAGAACTGCCGCCAACCTGATGAAAAACAATCCCATAGCGCTTCTGGATATACACAGGGACGGCATTCCGGACCCCGACTATTATAGAAAAAATGTCTCCAATGAAGATGTGGCCCAACTGCGGATAGTGATAGGGAGACAGAATCCCAAAATGGACTCAAACCTTGACTTTGCCAAGAGAATGATGGCTTACGCCAATAATGTCCATCCCAAAATAGTAAAAGAAATATTTATGGCCAATGGTAATTACAACCAGGACCTGATGTCCACAGCATTGCTTATAGAAGCGGGGACCCATACCAACACCAGGGATGAGGCGGAAAGGGGAGTTGCCCTGTTTGCCGATGCCATCCCCACAGTATTGGGTATCACCACTGCTCCGCCGGGAGGCGGTGGGGCCGCAGCCACGAAGAACACAGGAACATGGAAAGCCCTGGCCTGGGTACTGGGCCTGCTGGTTATTGGCGGGGGAGCGTTCCTTCTGGTCAGCTCGGGCGGGCTGAAACAGGCCGGACAGAGGCTTTCCTCATATGTGGGGCGTGAGTTCACCGGTTTTTTCGGCCCTGTGGGCCGGGTTTGGCGAAAGAGAAATTCAGGGGAAATAACCGGCAGTAAAGATGCGCAATACAAGCCTGACGAAAATGAAATTGACCGGGACAATAAGAAGAGAATCGACTGATATAAATGGCAGAATATATTAATATGATTATGGCCGGGACTCTGGCAGGCACAATAACAAGATTTTTTCTTCTGAGGATGGACTACCGGCAATATCCCGGCTATCCACACGGAATGGTCACTCATATTTCCCTTGGCTTTATAGCATCAGCCATAGGGGCCGTGGCTATACCGGCAATTATGAAGCCTGATTTTGCCGCAGTCACCTTCCTTGCCCTGGCCGCCCAGCAATTCAGGGAGATAAGGTCAATTGAGAGAAAAACACTGGACAATCTGGACAAAACCGAGCTCCTGAAGAGAGGCAACGATTACATTGAAGGCATTGCCAGGACCTTTGAATCAAGAAACTATCTTGTTATGGCCGCTTCACTGTCGGTGAGCCTGGCGTATCACCTGGGCCATTTGCCGGGGGCGGTTGCAACAGCCGTACTTTTGATAATATTCACAAGATCTTTCATGTCGGGGGAAACAATAGGAGATATTTGCGAGGTGGTGCCGGCAGAAATCAATTTCTCAGGCAGCCTGCTCAAAGTGGACGAGATTGGACTGATGAACGTGGGTTTAAGCGACATGAAAGAAAAAATAATTAAAGAAGGCCTGGCGGTTAGAATAAAGCCCAAGGGAGCGAATGCGCAAGCGGTGTTGCACGATATAGGCCAGAGGCAGGCCATTGCCCATACTGCCGGAACAGTGCTGGGCATTAAAAAGGATATCGACACACCGGAGCTGACTCCGCTTCTTCGCAAAAATATTGATACCGGTGAGGTTGGTTTCTATATTGTGCCGGCCATCAGGGACATGGACGCGCTGATACTTGCGGTAAAAAGAACCCCGGTACTTGAAACAGCCAGGAGCAAACCGCTCAGCACCGGGGCAGGAAGGATGGCGGCACGAAAAAATGACAGGTTACAGTAATATTCTTGCCGTGGTGACATCCGATATGAGTCTTGTCAGCGGAGGCGGCGCACCGGTTTTCAGAGGCGCGGATGAAAAGGAATGCGAAAGGATTGCCGGCTCTCTTTCCAGAATTCTGGATGCCTCGGCGCACCGCCTGGAGAATGATGTTTTTATAATTGTCTATCATTAAAAAATGATGGCGGGGGAAGCAAACTGAAAATAATTTATCACTGTTACGGAGGGGCACATTCTTCTGTAACCGCGGCCAACATACACCTGGGCCTTCTGTCCCCAAAAGAACAACCGGGCTACCGGGATATTGCCGGACAGAAGCTATTTGATTTCCAGGTTGTAAAGGACTCCGGCAAAATAGTATTCATGGGCCGGGATAAATACGGAAACGAAATCTTTATTGTGGGGCGGCGGAGTCGCCCCGAATTGCTTTATAACATAACCGGGATCCTTTGCGAGGCCCTTGGCATTAATGGAAACAACATAATGCTGGTTGATGTGTCCTGCCATGTAAATCTTTTGATGAAAATAGGGGGTTTTCTGTCAAGAAGAGTTGGGCTTGTTTTTCCGGGCAGATTTTTGGTAACCGTTGGAACCCTTATCAGCTACAGGGGAATAAAGGAAAAGGTAAAAACAGTACTTTCCGAAATTGAACACCACCGGGAAAGATCCTCCGCTGACACAATGACAGTATACTGCGAGGTTGGAAATTGAGGGCCATAATTATTTACAGCCAATCCAACTTTCCTCTGTCCGCCATAGCCGGGGCGGTTTGTGCCGGAAACATGCCCGCCCTTTATAAAAAGGGAACCATCCTGGCACTGCCGGCCGACTCCCCGAGTATTAAAAGGCAATCCCTGGGTGAGCCCTGCTTTTCAGCCTGCACACCCTCGGGGAAAAGAGTTGTCGCGTTTTCCTCAAGGTCAGGCAGTATCATATTTAAAAACCTTATCAACAGTTTTCCTGAGATAATCGGCATAAAAAAAAGGGAGTACTCGTTTGTAGAAATAAAACCTCCATCCAGCCTCCTTTTCCTGATAGGGGATGCACTTATAAAATATACTCCCCTGGCCCGGATGGGAATAAAACTTATTGAAAGACACATCAAAAAAATATATCCCCAGTTGCACATGTCCATCAAACTTGACTGCAAATTCCAAATATCAGATAATTATACGGAGACTTGTGAAAGAGAAAGGGTTTAACATTGAAAAAAGGGCTGACAGTCCGCGGGGTAAAAAGGGGAGGAATAGCCCGGGAGGCCGGAATAGATGAAGGGGACAGGATTCTGGGGATAAACGGGTATACAGTAACAGACATTCTTGACTACAACTTCTATTCCTGTGAGACCCGGTTGGTAATTGACCTTTTGAAAAAGAGCGGCGAATACTGGGAACTGGAAATAGAAAAGGACTACGACCAGGACCTGGACATAACATTTGTGTCCACCGGCCTGGAGTCCATTGTCCGCTGCGCCAATAGATGCCTTTTTTGCTTTGTTGACCAGATGCCTGGAGGCATGAGGGACAGCCTGTATATAAGGGATGATGACTACCGGCTTTCCTTCCTCCAGGGCAGCTTTATAACTCTGACCAACCTGAAGGCTGATGATATTGACAGGATTATACGGCTCCGGCTGAGCCCTCTCTACGTTTCAGTTCATGCCACCAATCCTGAAACCAGAATAAAAATAATGGGAAACCCCAGGGCCGGTGAGTTGTTGCGGCAGTTGAAAACCCTCACGGACGGCGGAATAGAGATCCACACCCAGGCGGTGATATGTCCCGGCATCAACGACGGCACCGAATTGGAAAGAACGGTGCGGGACCTTTCATCCTTCTGGCCCGGTGTAAAATCACTGGCCGTGGTGCCTGTGGGGCTTACCGGGCAAAGGGAAAACCTTTACCCAATAAGGCAGTTCAGCAGGATGGAGGCCGGAGAAATAGCAGGCAGGGTAAAAAATTGGCAGGACGGCTTTCTCAAGCATTTCGGATATCCCTTTGTGTTTGCCGGTGATGAGTTTTACTTCCTTGCAGAAAAGGGTATCCCGCCAAGAAAGCGGTATGCGGATTTTCCGCAGACTGAAAACGGTGTTGGATTATCCAGGCTGTTTCTTGATGAATGGGGCAGGGTAAAAAAGAAACTTCCGTCAAGCCTGCCCAACCCGTTAAAAATATCCCTTGTCACCGGACAATTGGGCAAAAGGCTCCTGGAGCCCGTGGTCTCATACCTGAATAACATTGAAAATCTGCATGCCGAAACAGTGGCTGTCAAAAATACTTTTTTCGGTGAAACTGTTACAGTGGCCGGTCTCCTTACGGGGGGAGACATACTGAAAAGTTCGGGCCGCCTTGAGGGCAGTGACCTGGTCATACTTCCAGGTGCGCTGCTGCGCAGTGGAAGCCGGGTTATGATAGACGACATGACCCCCGGGGAGCTTGAAAAAAAGATTGGCATAACTGTTAAGACAGCCGGTGGGCCGTCTGATCTGGTAAAAATAATAAAAGGTGCGACAGGTGATTGAATGCCGAAGCCGATAGTAGCCATCATAGGAAGGCCAAACGTAGGAAAATCAACCCTCTTCAACCGGATTGTCGGGGGGATGCCGGCCATAGTTGAAGGCATTCCCGGCGTTACCAGGGACAGGCTGTACCAGGACGCGGAGTGGACAGGGAGGGAGTTCACCCTTGTAGATACGGGGGGACTTGACTTTACCGAAGATAATGAAATTACCAGCAATGTGAGAAAACAGGTGGAACTGGCCATTAGCGAGGCCGATGTTATTTTATTCGTGGTGGATGCCAGGTCGGGCTTGACTGTTAACGACGAGTCAATAGCCGGTATGCTGCGAAAGGCTGAAAAACCTGTAATTCTGGTGGCCAATAAGGTTGAGAACTTTACCGGAAGCCGGGACTATCTTGAGTTTTACAGCCTTGGCCTGGGTGACCCAGTGCCGGTGTCCGCTGCCGAAGGCCTTAATACCGGTGACCTTATGGACATCGTGGTGGACAATTTCCCTGCTTCCGGGGAAAATACGGAAGAAAACGGAGATGCGGTAAAAATAGCGGTTATAGGACGGCCCAACGTGGGCAAGTCATCCCTTGTCAATAAAATTCTGGGCCATGAGCGGGTAATTGTCAGCAATATTCCCGGCACCACCAGGGATGCCATAGACAGCCTGCTTGAGCATAACGGCCGGACATACATAATAATAGATACCGCCGGCATAAGGAGAAAAAGCCGCATAGGCTTTTCCACTGAAAAATACAGTGTTATCAGATCCCTCCGGGCAATAGACCGCAGCGAGGTGGTGCTGATGCTGATAGATGCCGTTGACGGCGTAACCGAGCAGGATAAAAAGATCGCCGGCTACGCCCATGAACAGGGCAAGGCCTTTATAATTGCCGTCAATAAATGGGACCTTATTGCAAAAGACAGCAAAACAACAGACAGGTACACACGGGAGATAAGGGAAGAACTGGGTTTTATAAGGTACGCCCCGGTAATTTTTGTGTCTGCCCTGACAGGGCAAAGGGTGGCAAAAATACTGGAAATAGTGGATAAAGTGGCGGAAAATTACAGCATGAGGGTGCCGACACCGGCACTGAACGGGCTGATTAGAGATTCGGTAATGCAAAATCCGCCTCCGTCCTTCAAAACAAGGCGGCTTAAAATATACTACGTTTCCCAGAGCGGGGTAAAGCCGCCCAAATTTACTTTCTTTGTCAATGACTCTGACCTTGCCCACTTTTCATATATGAGGTACATTGAAAACCAGATAAGATCAGCTTACGGTTTTGAAGGCACCCCCATCCGGTTCCTTTATAAAAAGAAAAAAAGTGATTAGGCGGGGGCGATATAATGATAAAACTTGGACTGATACTGATTGCATGCTATCTGATTGGTTCGGTACCCTTCGGGTATCTGCTGGCCAAAACAAGGGGTGTGGACATAAGAGAGCATGGCAGCGGCAACATAGGCGCCACCAATGTCTGGAGAACAATAGGGCCTTCGGCGGGACTGACAGTTCTTATACTGGATGCGCTGAAGGGCTTTGCCGCAGTATACATAGGAAGGCTGGCAGGCATAGATAATTTTGAGCTTTTTTCAGGAATGGCATCACTTATAGGCCACGCATTTCCCATATACCTTGGCTTTAAAGGCGGCAAGATTATAGCAACCGGTGCAGGGGTCATGTTTGCCCTGGCCCCCCTGGTTACCACCATAGCAGTTTTAATTTTCGCAGTAATAGTTGCAGGATTCCGTTATGTATCCCTGGGATCCATCGTTGCGGCCCTGTCAGTGCCTGTGTCTCTTTTCCTGTTTGACTACAGCCATGCCTATCTGGCCTTCGGTGTTGTTGTGGCCGCCTTTGCGGTTATCAAGCATATCCCCAATATTAAAAGGCTTATGGCAGGGACAGAATCAAGGATAACTTTCGGCAAAAAATAGACATTCATTAGAGACGGGGTGAAGGTTTGACAGGAAAAAAGATTGCCGTGCTGGGCGCAGGCAGCTGGGGAACGGCCCTGGCGGTTCATCTTTCCAGAAAAGGATTTAAGCCTGTATTGTGGTCGCACAGGGCGGCTGTTGCAGAGGAGATCAATAAAACCAGGTCCAATACCCGCTATCTGCCCGGGGTAACCATACCTGAAAATGTTTTCGCGGAAACAGATATAGAAAGGGCTATATGTGATTCCGCCATAGTTGTTTCATCTGTCCCCTCCCATGCCTTCAGAGAGGTTGTTTCCAAAGGATATGTCTATTTTCATCCCGGCACCATACTTGTTAATACTGCAAAGGGAATAGACGAAAACACTCTCCAGAGGATGTCGGAGATTTACGCGGAAATATCCGGCGGGAATACCGGAAACTATGTAGTTCTTTCAGGGCCAAGCCATGCCGAAGAGGTGGGCAGGGGTATGCCCACGGCGGTGGTTGTAGCCTCCCACGACAAAGACTCCTCGAACCTGGCCCAGGACATATTTATGTCCGGGGAGCTGCGGGTATACACAAACCCCGACGTTACAGGTGTTGAGCTGGGAGGGGCGCTTAAAAATATTATTGCCCTGGGTACCGGCATAGCCGAAGGACTGGGCTTTGGTGACAACGCCAAGGCCGCATTGATGACCAGGGGCCTGGCGGAAATAACGCGGCTGGGTGCGGCAATGGGCGCCAACCCGCTTACTTTCGCAGGACTTACCGGAGAGGGCGACCTCATTGTCACCTGTACGAGCATGCACAGCAGAAACAGAAGGGCGGGTATAGAGATAGGGAGAGGCAAAACCCTTGAAGAGGCCCTCTCGACAGTCAGGATGGTGGTGGAGGGAGTAAGGACCACCCGGGCAGCTAAAAAGCTGTCTGACAAATACGGCATTGAAATGCCCATTACGGATCAGATTTATAAAGTGCTCTTTGAGAAAAAAGATCCTGGAATTGCGGTCGAAGACCTGATGGGGCGCGGTAAAAAAGATGAGATGGGTGTTCTGGACCTGAAAGCATTATTCAGGCGATCCTGACTCAAGGAAATTAAAACAATCAAAGGGGGATTTTAGTATGCCATTGATTGAGTTTGAAGGCAAAAAGCCTGATATTGCCCCGGGAGTTTTTGTGGCCCCGACAGCGGTTATTATAGGAGATGTAACCGTGGGGGAAGGCTCCAGCATCTGGTATGGGGCTGTCTTAAGAGCAGACTTCGGCAAAATAATTATTGGGAAAAACACAAGCATTCAGGATAATGCCGTTATCCACATGACTCCCGGGGGGGAAACAAAAATAGGGGATAATGTAACCATCGCCCATGGCGCCGTGCTTCATACCGCCACTGTTGGGGATGGGGCGGTGGTGGGAATGAATGCCGTTCTGCTGGATAACTGCGTGGTAGGAGAGCAGAGTATGATTGCCGCGGGAAGTGTTGTCTCTTCAGGGGCCGGCATTCCCGCCAGACATCTGGCCGCAGGTTCTCCGGCCGTTCCCAAAAAAGAAATTTCCGGAGAAGCGCTGAACTGGGTAACCGCCAGCTCCGTGGCATATACCCATTTAGCCGGGAAATACATGGACAGTGGACTTGACAAAGAATAGCGGATTGCAAATATTACATAAAAAACGCATCCTCCGCCTTGAAGCATGGATGCGTTTCTATTTTTCCGCATATTTCCGCCGGTTTAGCGAATCAGCCTGCGGGCGCCCTTGTAGTTGTTTTCATAATATGTGTCTCCCAGGCTGGTTATGGTAACATTATACCTGCTGTTGGAAGCGTGTATAAATTCGTTGTTGCCAATGTATATTCCAACATGCTGTATGTCTTTACTCCCATAATAGCCGAAAAACACCAGATCCCCGGGAATAAGATCGTTCTTACTGACACGAACCCCCATATCGGCCTGGTCGGCTGCTATGTGAGGAAGGTTTATGCCAACCGATTTGAAAACGTACTTTGTAAATCCAGAGCAGTCGAAGGAATCAGGCCCCTCGCCTCCATACCTGTACTTGCTGCCGATAAGGGACATGGCTTTTTTTATCACCATCCTGGCGTCATCCGACCCTGCTGTGGAACGGGATACTTCTGTATTAACCGCCGCATCTTCAGCTTCCTTGGGAATTTGAACTCCTTCCAAATCCGCCGCCGGAACAATCATGCCGGACAATACAAGCTCAACAACATCACCCTGACTTGCCGGAGCCGGAGATGGGAAATAAAACACCGCCATCAACATCAGACATGCTGTCAACACTGAAAGCCTTCTCATTAAACAGCCCCCTGCTTGGACAATTATTTAATATTTATAAAATATTTCGACTAATCTTCTGATTATCCTGCCAATTGAGGAAATAATATCACAGTTCAGGTAAAATTTTTTCAAAGGCCGTTGGGAGAGGCGACCAACGTATTTTTACCAATCCTGAAATTTAAAAATCTTTATGGTTCTCATTCCGCCAATTGTAATAATCCGCTCACCAAATCATATATATATATTGTTAACGTGCGCCACTGGAAAAAACTTCACTTGTGGAATTTACTCTTCAACACCCGCCACAGATACGTTTTCTGTGAAAGGGTTAGGGGGGATGCGATAAACATTAGGCTAAATATAAATATTTTTATCTTTACTAGGAGGGAGTGTTATGGAAAAACTTGATATCTTCAGGGATATAGCAGAACGAACCGGCGGCGATATTTATCTCGGTGTGGGCGGTGGAGTTCGTACCGGAAAATCAACCTTCATAAAAAAATTTATGGAACTGCTTGTTATTCCCAACATCAAAAACGTGCATGAGCGTGAGAGGGCCAGGGACGAACTGCCCCAGAGCGGGGCCGGCAGAACCATAATGACAACCGAGCCGAAGTTTGTGCCTAACGAGGCCGTGGAAATCAATGTTTCCAATAGCCTGAAGGTAAAAATGCGCCTGGTGGACTGTGTAGGGTACAAAGTGGAAGGTGCCCTTGGCTATGAGGACGATGACGGTCCCCGCATGGTATCAACCCCCTGGTACGAGGAACCCATTCCATTCCAGGAGGCTGCCGAACTGGGAACCAGAAAGGTTATTTCAGAACACTCCACCATGGGAATAGTAGTTACCACTGATGGAACCGTAACTGATTTGCCAAGGGAAAACTACATTGAGGCGGAAGAAAGAGTTGTAGAAGAGTTCAAGGACATAAACAGGCCGTTTATAATAGTAATGAACTCGGTGGACCCATCATCTCCGGAAACAATAGAACTGTGCGAGGAACTGAGTGAAAAGTACGACGTGCCGGTTATACCAGTTAACTGTGCCGAACTGTCCCAGAAGGACATTCTTTCCGTACTGGAAAAGGTACTATATGAATTCCCGGTTAACGAGGTAAATATTTCACTGCCCCTCTGGGTTGAGGAACTTGACAACAAGCACTGGCTGCGGCAGAAATTTGAGGAGGCGGTCCGGGAAACAGTACGCCACGTAAGAAGACTGCGCGACATAGACACCGCCGTGGAGAACATAAGTGATTATGACTTTGTATCAAAGGTTAGCCTTGAAAAAATGGACATGGGCACCGGGGTGGCAGCCATTGAGATATCTTCCAAACCGGAATTATTCTACCAGATTCTTGGCGAGGAGACAGGGTTTTCGGTCGAAGGGGACCATGAGCTGTTCAGGCTGGTCAGGGACCTTGCAGTAGCCAAGCGGGAGTATGACAAGGTTTCAGTTGCGCTTCAGGAGGTCAGGGAAACCGGCTACGGGGTTGTAACACCGCGTATAGACGAAATGAATCTGGAGGAGCCGGAGCTGATCAGGCAGGGCAACCGGTTCGGTGTAAAGCTGAAAGCCAGCGCACCATCGCTTCATGTTATCAGGGCTGATATAACAACAGAGATAACACCTATTATAGGAACGGAAAAACAGTGTGAGGAACTGGTAAGGTACATGCTTAATGAATTCGAGGAAAATCCTCAAAAGATTTGGGAATCCGAAATTTTTGGAAAATCACTGCATGACCTCGTGAGGGAGGGCATACAGAATAAACTTCACAGAATGCCGGAAAATGCCCAGCTTAAACTGCAGGAAACGCTGCAGAGAATAGTAAATGAAGGAAGCGGCGGTCTGATATGTATAATAATATAATGCTTATACTGATATCCCCGGGGGTCGGGAATCCAGAAGTCAGAATCCAGACCCCCATGCCACTTTTTAAAGTGGCACCATAAAGGATGAAAAAGCAAGATGGTTTGGGGACGCTTGCGGGCAGGGGGAGTGTTAAACCCCGGCTGCATCATCTCCGGCTGCAACAGTCTCTAAACTCGGTCGCCAAAGGACTGT
>JBMOPF010000099.1:0-112032 GCA_049325075.1 Bacillota bacterium
GTTTCCACTACAACCCATCTATGCAGACATGGCGCTATCAGAGGGCTGGGCTGGTCCCCAAAGTGTAGTCAGAAAGGTGATTCTTCAGGGTTCCAGTCTGGTATAGTTTTTAAGTAGCGAATCCATTATATATTTTTTAAAATATACATTTGACTTCAACTACCTGTCTTATTTTAGAGGACTGACGCAGATAAGCCTGACGAGCTAATGGTCAGGCTTATCATGTTTTTTAGAGGGTATTTTTTGTCCTGTTAAAGTTCGCCTTTATCCCTATGGGGCGGATGTGTCTCTTTGACACAGTAACGGGTGATACATCCGGGTTTGTCCAGCCAGCCCGGGTTCTTCAGTAATTGGGAAAGGTAATATTCTTTTTCTCTAATGGTTGCATATTCCTGGAATGCCTTTTCGTTTTGATAACATTTCAATATTCTTTTTGGTTCCATTTTTTCCACCAGGCTTTTAGGGTAACCCCATTCAACAAGTTGCCTTTTAATGCCATTAAGCATACGGGGACACATATTATGTCATCCCTTCCATGGAGCCTGATAGATAAATTATAACATACCTGCTTAATCATGTAAGAAACAAAGTTATCTGAAAATTATGGTAAAGGCGGGCGGTCTAAGGGGGAAAAAAGGCACAGCAATATATGCCGTGCCTGGAGAAAGGGAGAGGAGATTAGGTTGTAATCGCTTTGGCAATCACAAAACCAATATTAGCACATATTTACATATATGGCAAACACTAATAATGACGAAAAATCAGCCAGTATGCATGTATACAGATGGGAAGGCAAGTCCGGATAGCATTTCCAACCGCAATTGACAGGGTAATACTTGCTTGGTGAGGTTGTAATCAGGTGCTTTGCCGGCGGGACATTGTCCCGGGGACGGCCACAGTCAGGCCGGCCACCCCCAGGGCCGCGGCGAAGACCAGCACCCCCTGGTAACCCCAGTTGTTGGCGATGAGGCCCCCCAGAAAGGGCCCGATGACTCCGCACAGATTAAGGGTGGACTGGAATATGCCGCTGGCTGTGCCCTTGTTTTCGCCGGTTCGCAGAACCAGCACCAAGGCGCCGACGTACAGGCATGCCCATGCTACCCCCAGCATTGTCTGGGCGATTAGCACCATCCAGAGGTGGCGGGCGAATATGTAAGCGATGAAAACGAAGATAGACAGCACCTGGCCCAGTGCGAACACCCGCACGGGGTTGTGGTGCTCCAGGCGGCGCATGACCACGGATTGCACGACGAAGTTGAGGCCGTAGAGCAGCCCGATCCAGGTATGGTTGATGCCGATGCTGGTAAAATAAAGGGGAAGGATGATCCATACCGATGCCGCTCCCAGGTGGCGAAGGAAGATGGCCAGATAGATGGGCAATCCCTTCCTGAAAACACTGGCCATGCCGGGAAGTTCTTTTCTCTCCGGCCTGTTTTTTTCCGGGGGATGTATGGTCAGGGATAGAGCGAAGGCTGCCAGGGAGCACAGTGCGCTGACTGCAAAGAGGCGGCTGAAGGCTGTTAGAAGGGCAGCAGCCAGTGACCCCATAATCCAGCCCAGGGATCCCATGGAACTGAAGCGGCCCAGGCCGGCCCCGAATTCCGAGGCGCAGGCCACCAGGGCGCTCATGGTGATGCCCAGAGCCATTCCCACCGCGGCCCGCACAATGGTAAGGGTGCACAGGCTGTTTGCGAAGATCTGGGCGGCGAAGGTAATGGTGCAAAGAATCAGGCCGGCCCTGATAAAAACAATTCTCCCCCGGCGGTCCGACTGGCGGCCGGAGTATAGTGAAAAAACCAGATAGGCGCCGCCGTAAGCAGCACCGATCAGTCCCACCTGGAAATCCGAGGCGCCCAGTTGAGCTCCCAAAAGGGGTATAAAAATCAAGGAACCCTGAATTGCCGAATTAACAAGAAGATTTATCCAGCTAACGGATAAAACCGGGTTGATCGTCAAGTTTAATGCCTTCTTTCAAAGGGACAATATCAAGATAACACTTTTGCCTGTGGATTACAATCGGCTAAAAAGTTCTTGCGGGCGGAATGCTTTCAGTGAGGCCTGTTTTTCCTGCGGAAAAGTTATTGACTTTGACGCAGCGTAAAGGTTTATAGTCATATTATCAGGAGAAAAGGTATGGTGAGGAAATCCGAAAGAAGTATGGCCAAGATACTGTAGACAAGTCTAATGAAAAGCTGAAAAACATGACACAGGAAGAGTTAGGATAGTTACAAAGGGGCTGACCCATAAAAGGCCAGCCCCTTTAGACTCCGTTACTTTTGTTATGGTTAAATCGTGCCATTGTTGCTTTTCTGGTAGCTGTACAGGTATAAGGGGATTTGTGCCTGCATTGCCCATAATAAACGCCTTTCCACTTCCCACCAGTTAACCAGCTGCCACCAGGCTTTGATGTAATCGCCCCGCCGGTTTTGATAGTCCAGGTAATAAGAATGTTCCCACACATCTAAAACAAGAATGGGTATACCGCCCCACTGGGTCAGGTTCTGGTGTTTTTCAGCGGTCAGAATTTCCATGCGCCCCCAGGCAGGGTGCCAGACAAGCACCGCCCAGCCCGAGGCCTCCACTTTTTCTGCGGCGGAGCTGAACTGTCCCTGGAAAGCGGAGAAATTGCCAAAATATGTGTTAATCTGATTTTGCGTTTGGGCGCCCGGCTGTCCACCCTGCCCCACAGGAGCCATTATTGTCCAGTAGACGCTGTGCAGTATGTGGCCTGATCCGTTAAAAGCCAGTTCGCGCTCCCAGTGTTTTACCAGAGAAAAATCTCCACTCCGCCTCGCCTCCACCAGCTTCATTTCAGCTGTATTTAGCCCCTCGACATATGCCTTATGGTGTTTATCGTGGTGAATAGTCAGGGTGGTGGCGCTGATTATCGGCTCAAGAGCGTTGTAGGAATAAGGCAGCGGCGGAAGTTGGTGGCCGCCCGGCGGCACCGGATAATTGTTCACATAAATGCACCTCCTGCCATTAAAAAATATGGTGCATATCGGCTACCTTCTCTCAGGTATTTTTTATTATTTATGGTATGTTCAGGTATTAAATCCGGCTACATCAACTTCGGAAAATTTTGTGATATAGGACAGGGAAGTATCTGCGCATGGAATTAACTGCAACGAATTTTTTCATACAGGCTGCGGGTTTTCTCAGATGGGACCGCATTATACTCCCTGGACATGAAATCGGCAAGAGACTGGTACAGGGAGAGGGCTTGCTGTTTCTGGCCCATCCGGCAAAGCATCTCCATTGCCTCCCGGCATACAGCCTCGTCGGCCGGCTCCAGGGCCAGGTATTTGTGCCAGGCCTGTATGGCGGAGGAGATCTGTCCCTGTGACCGGTAAAGGCCGGCCAGCCTCGACAGGGTCCGGAGGTAGAGCCTGTGCATCTCCTCCCTCGGTTTGGAGGTCCAGTCATCATATATATTGTCCGGCAAAAATTCCCCCCGGTATTTTGATTCCTGTAAAACACTAAATATTTGAACAGGTTCTCCGCTTTTTTAGTTTTCCAGCGGCCCCGGTTAATCTCGGCGCCGTTGACGAAAACCCGGAAGTTCCCCAGGCAGTTGACATGGATAACCGTGGATCCTGTTTCCCGTACTACATCATCAATAAGTGAGGATATGGATTTGCGGACATCCCGGTCCGGGTATAACAGCAGGCTGCCTCCCTCCCTGCAAGTACGCTCCGGGAACCGGCTTTTTAGGATCCGGACTGCCCACGCAGGGTGTATTTTTTTTAACAGTGCGCGCCGGCACATAATATACACAGTCTCGCCGTGCCAGTCCCAGAATGTCTCCAGATTTGCCGCCCCGGCTATGCCCAGGGCATTCCGGAGGTTGTTGTCGGCCTTTTTTTCTTCTCCCTCAAGCAGGTGAAGCCTGGCCAGATGGAGGAGAGTTCCCGCCAGAAGCTGCCTGGCGCCTTTTCCGGCGCTGCTGGCCGCTGATTCTTCCAGCCATCTCCGGGCCTCATCAAGTTCTCCCGCTTCCCTGGCTATAACTCCGGCCAGGGACAGGGCGTAGTCTTTGTAGCCCTGTCCTGTGGAGTTGGCCAGTATTTTGTCAAGGGGCTTCCGTATCTCCTCCAGGAGGACCCGGGGATTTTCCCCGTCGGCGCAGCGGATGAGGTTAATTTCCAGGTCTATGACATAGGCCATAAATATATTGCCTGCCTCAAGCCAAAGTTCTTTTGAAAGCTGGTACTGGCGGCGCCCTTCGGCCAGGTTGCCCTCCCTCAGGTAAATCTGGGCCAGCCGGCGGTGGCCATAGGCTGTCTGGTGGGGAATATAGTATTTATGGCCGAGTCTGAGCAATTCCCGGCTTATCTCAGCCGCTTTCCCATATTCCCCCATTTCACAGTAGATGCCTGAGAGTAATTCATAGGCAGTGCCTGTCCAGCGGTCACTGTCCCGCACATAGGGCAGGGCAAGGGCTTTGTCGATCAGCTGTTTTGCCCCGGCCATATTGCCCAGCCGGTATTGCAGTATGCCGCTGTATATCAGGTAATACATTTGACATTCGGGATCAAGATCAATTTTGCCGGCCATACTGCTGAGCCGGATTCCATGCTTCAGCCGGTCTTCAGATACGGCCTGTCCCAGGCCGGACACCAGTAAAATCCCCTTAGACCAGGAATCATTTGACAGGGAGGCGGCCGCCTGAATGCGGCCGGCCGTTTCCTTCAGCTTTTCCGCGTTGTTGGAGTGGGTATATAGAATTACCAGGGCCATCAATGAGCGGATTAATCCCCTGTAATCCTTTTTTTCTTCCGCCAGATCGGCGGCTTTGGAAAGAATGGCCGTGGCCTCCCCCGGGTCGGTGTGCATGATGCTTATTCCCTTAAAATACAAAAGCCGGTGGTTGCTGTTGATTATATCTTCCGGCAAGCGGCTGAGACAGGAGTTCAAAGAATCCAGACGCCCGCCCTGCACAAAGTGTTCGTTGCCGTGGTCAACAATCAATTGGGCCGAGGCCTGCCAGTCCGGGCAGCTGATTAATTGGTCAAGTGCCCTGTCTATATCACCTTTTTCTGCGAGAAAAGAGGCGGTGCGGTGCCTGATGGCGGCAATATAATCAGGAGAGCGCAGGCGGGACACATTCTGATTGAGAAATTCTTCCATCAGATGGTGAAGGCGCCAGGATACCGTTTCGCCTTCAACACGGCTCAAAAGACCCTGATAATGAAGGCGGTTGATTTTTTCAACGCTGTCGGAACAGTTCAGGACCGCGTTGCACAGCCCGGTTTCAATGTAGGGCAGGAGGGAGGAGTCCAGGAGAAATTCACGTTGGTCATCCGGAAGAAATTCCATCAGTTCGTTGTTCAGGTAATTATAAAGGTCGGCATCTTTTTGCGTCAAGTCCGACAGTGTTTTCCCGGGGTCGCCGCCCCGCCTGCTGAGAAGTGTTCCCAGCAGGCGAAGTGCGGCCGCCCACCCCTCAGTGCGGGCATGAATCATTTCAATATCACTGTCAGTCGGCTTCAACCCCATGAGGGAGAGCAGTTCCCCCGTCTCCTCAAGGGAAAACTTCAACTGGTTGCCGTCTATTTCCAGGAACTCACCGCTTAGTTGTTTGCGGTACAGTTTTAGGGGCGGCTTGCTTCTGCTGATCAATACAAGGCGGGTGGAGGCCGGCATCCAGCGGATGAGTTGTTCAAGTATGCGGCAAGTCACCGGGTTGTTTTCAATCAGGTAGAGGTCATCCATTACCAGGACCAGATCTTTGTCCACGGGTATTTCCTCGATTATGGAGGAAAGTGCTATTTGCCAATCGCTGCCCACGTCCTCAAGGCTGTTCATAGTATGCAGGGAATTGTCTCCAAAGCCGGGGACAACCCTTTTGATGGAATGTATCAGGTGATAAAGCAGGAAAGAGGGGTCGCTGTCATGGGTGTCAAGGCTGAGCCAGGCGGTGGGGGGGCAGTCACGATTCTTCAGCAGTGAAGAAACCCAAACGCTTTTTCCGTATCCCGCCGGGGCTGTTACCGTTGTAACCCTGTGGGACAATATTAAACCGCCAAGATAATCGAGGCGTGGGCGTTTTATATATTTTTTAATCCGGGGCGGTACTATCTGGGTATGGATAAGGGGGACGGCAGGCATAAGAATCATCCTTAATTAAAAAATAAACATTTACACAAATATAACATCTTTTAAAATTTTTTCAATGATTCAGGGGGGTTAGTTGTTTATTTTGCAAAAATTTTATTGTTGATTTTTAAAATATATTTTGAATGCTAAATTGTTAGGGGGTTGAAATGTAAATGCGGGAAATAAATGACGATTTTCAATGTTTGTAAAGAAGTGGAGCAAGTTATCATCGTTGGGTCGGGAACTTTAAAAAATGGAGGGGTGTTACTTTTGAAGAAAACGATTATTATCGCCGTTATATTAATAACTGTCTTGGGTTTTGCCGTCATCGCCAATGCCGGAACCACTCTGACACTGGATAAATCGTCCTTTCTGCCGGGGCCGGGTCAAAAAGTAAAAGTGTATTTTGCAACTGATTACCCGATCTCTGATGATGCCTGGATAGGAGTGATTCCCGCCGGGGTGCCACATGGTCCGGAGAAAGAGGGAGATGATCAGGATCTCAGCTACCAGTGGGCCAGCGAAGCCAAATATGACAGCAGCGGTAAAAAGTATGTCGAAATTGACGTGCCGGATACTGCAGGTGAGTATACTGTGAGGATGTATAGTTCCGCCGATGAAACCCAGGGGACTGAACTGGCTTCCACTCCGCTTACCGTCAGTTTTACGGCAACCCCGGCAACAACCACAACCGGCACAGCGGCTCCTGCCGCCGGGGGATCTCAAACCGGCACGGCAATTCCCGCCGCCGGGGGAACTACAAACTTGACGCTGGACAGGGCAACTTTCCTGCCGGGTCCGGAACAAAAAGTAAAAGTTTATTTTACAACTGATTACCCGCTTTTTGACGATGCCTGGATAGGAGTGATTCCCGCCGGGGTGCCCCATGGTCCGGAGAAAGAGGGGGACGATCAGGATATAAACTACCAGTGGGTAAGCGATGCCAAATATGACAGCAGCGGCAAAAAGTATGTGGAACTTAATGTGCCGGAAGCTGCGGGAAACTATACTGTCCGGATGTATAGCTCCGACGATGAAACAAAAGGAATTGAGCTGGCTTTCACTCCATTGACCGTGAGTACGTCGGCTGTTCCGGCGGCGGCAAGTCAAGCCAATGCCGGCAGCAATACTGTAACCGTGACCAATTATGTCACCGTACTGGTTAACGGGCAGCCCCTCCAGTCTGACGTCAGGCCTTTCGTCAATGCCGACGGCCGGACAATGCTGCCCGTCAGGGCCGTCGCCGAGGCGCTGGGGTCGCAGGTGCAGTGGGATGAGTCCACCCAGACCGCCACACTGATTCAGGGCAACAATATTGTGCAGGTTCCGGTGGGCAGGATGAATATAATTGTTGGCGGGAAAACAGTGCCTATAGATACGGCTTCTGTAATTAAAGACGGTCGGACTCTCCTGCCGGTAAGGCCCATTGCCGAGGCGCTGGGAGTAAAAATAGGCTGGGATGCGGCAACTTCCACCGTGAAAATTGAAAAGAACCAATAGCAAAATTATCAGATAAACAGTTATTCTTCACCGGATTGGTGGGCAAAAGGCAAATCATGACAATTGCAATTTGAATAACTCGTTTTCATCAAAATTGCAAAGAGTTTATTAGGGAATAAAAGATCAGCCTCCGGCAATGGACGCCGGGGGCTGATTCTTTGTTTTATAGGGTACTTCTTTCTTGAACAGTCGCTGGGGTTTTTCCTATTTTGGGCTTCTAAACTTATTTTGCATACCAGGAAAGTATACATTAGCGGAGCTCCGGGGTCGCTCCGGGGTCGCTCACGGGTCGGGGGGAGTGGTTTAACCCCGGCTGCATGATCTTCGGCTGCAACAGTCTCTAAACCCGGTCGCCAAAGGACTGCCGACCGCCTTCAACGCCGCGTCCATGCGTCGGTTCAGGCTGCCGTCAGCGTCCTGCAGCCGGCTCGTGTCCTTAGGCTCGGTCGTTAAGAGACTGTAGCAGCCTGCGATAAATTACGCCCGGGCTTAAATCACTCCCCCCGGATGCATGTCGCTTGGTGGTCACCAGAAAGGAATGCCCGGACTTCTGACTTCTGGCTCCTGGCTCCTGACTTCTGAATTCCCGCCGCCCGCAGGGCGATTTTGTGTTTACATGCTGTTTTTTGCACGGTGGCGAATATTTATGGTGCTGCGCCAATCAATGGGCTGTATCGTCAGCGGGGCTTTAATTGTTAGATGCAGTATGGCATCCAGGTATGCAGGCATGCATCGCCTAAAAGTAGCTTGAATAGTGAAAAAAGACTGAAAATATATGCAGAAAGGCATCACAGCATCATGAATATTATTGCCAAATGGCGTTTTTAGTGGCTTTTATACTCTGGCACGGTAATTGCGAATACAAACAATCGTGAATATTCTTATATTTTGTCATATTTTAAGGAGGTGCTCAAGGGTCCAGGCGGATTTTTTAAACGCAAATAAAATATTTGCGAAAATTATAAAGTGAAAGGGTGTTGGTAAATGGGAAACAAGCGTTTATACTGGCCGGCAAAGAGCAACTATATACCGCAGGCGGCAGCTTTAAGCAAACCAAAGAAAGATTTTGTTTATGACGCCATCTTTATCGGCGGAGGAGCGGCGGGGAGATTTGGTTCATCATTCCTGAGGGCGATGGGTGGGACCCAGTTTACCTTTGAAATGGACAACCACCTTGGCGGACAGTGCTGCAAGCATAATTGCGTGCCGGAGCACTTTGCCTACGACAACTCTGTTTATATGGATCACCTGCGCTGGTTTGGCGGGCATATGTGGTTTCCGGAACTTCAGCAGGACAAATTCGACATGGCTCCCATTTTTGACGTGTTCCGCAAGGTAAGGGACACCAACGTTTACCAGTTTATGACCGACCAGAGCAAGGGTCAGCTGGGCGTCGAGTTTGATATCTATAAGGAAGTTAAAATTATCGACCCGAATACGGTGGAGGTGGATGGCGAAAAGTACAGGGCCAAAAACCTGGTTATCGGCACCGGCGCGCGCCCGAGAATTCCCGATATTCCGGGAGTCAATCTTCCTGGTGTGCTTACCAACCGGGAACTGGTCTGCATCGACTACGAGCCCAAGAAGATTGTTGTAATCGGCCAGGGTAAAACTTCGTCGGGTTACACCTCCTTCTTCCGGTCCTGCGGGTGCGATGTCACCATCGTCAACCGCTCACCCATTTACCGCTGGCTGGATGATGACGTGCGGGAGTTTGTCATTTCCAATATGAAGCGCCGTGGCATAAAGATTCATGAAGGGGTAAATATCAAGGAAATCAAGGGTGTGGACAGGGTCGAGGCGGTTGTCTTTGAAGAGAACGGCAAGATTGTGGAAATTCCCTGCGATACCGTGTTCCTGGGCACCGGGGTAATACCCAATTCGGAAGTTGCCAAGCCCCTGGGCTTGAAAATAGGACCCAACAATGAAATAGTGGTCAATAAAAAATTCCAGTCCAGCATACCCAACGTATACGCCATCGGTGACACCGCAGGACCGCCTTATGTGATGTCCAAGGCGCGCCAGTCCGGCATGATCGCCGCCAAAAACATCATGGGTGAAGAAACAGAGATGATGGACCGGACCATACCTGAGTTTATGTTTACCACCTATGAAGTTAGCTGGTGCGGCCTGACAGAAAAAGAATGCCGGGAAAAATACGGCGACGCAGTGGTAATCAAGATGCCTCCCGATAAATTGGACATAGGTCTGCCCCTGGCGGAGCGCTCCATGATTATGGCGCACCTGCACCCGGAAATGTCCGGATACCAGAAAGCTATTATCGAGCCCAAGTCCCGCCGCTTTGTAGGCTTCTGGCATGTAGGCTACGGCGCCAAGGCTGCCTTCCAGTACCTCCCCGTCCTGATGGACAAGGGGCTTACCGTTGATGAAATGGCCACATTCCATGAGCTCTTCCTTAACGCCGAGCATTTCATTCAGCTTACAAGGCTAAGAGCCGGCCAGAAGAAACTGAGCAATCTGTAAACAAAATGTTTGATACGGGGGGGTGAAACAGGCGATGAAAAATGTACTGGTAGACTACTATGATAAAAAAATGCAAATATCAGTCCCTGATGATGCGGTTGTGCTGGAATCAAATCCTCCTGCAGGACATCCGGAACCTCAAAAACTGGTCAGGGAAGCGCTTGCCAATCCCATGGGCATGCCCCGTATTTCCGAGTTGGTGAAGCCCGGCAGCAAGGTTACCATAGCCTTTGACGACCCCTGCCGGCCCGCCTTGCCGCGTCAGGTCATTATCCCCATCCTGCTGGAGGAACTGAATAATGCCGGTGTGCCGGACGAGGACATAATATTGCTGTCGGCCGGCGGCAACCATAAAAAGCAGAAGAAGGGAGACCTCCGCAAATATCTCGGAGACGAGGTGTTTAACCGCTTCTGGTCCAAAGGAAGCAATACCAGGATTCTCAACCACGACTGCGCTGACCCGGAAGGCCTGGTATTTATGGGCGTTTCGGAAATGGGCGATTATGTTGAATACAACAAGCTGCTGTTGACCTCCGACCTGTTTATATACTGCGGGACGGTTCAGTCCTCCAACTGGGGCGGCATGACCGGATGCGGTGTAATAATCGGCCTGGCCGGGGCCCGGAGCATGCGTTCCACCCACAGTTGGGATGTGGTTGGTGATTCCGCTTCATGTCACGGGGACCAGCACAAAATGTTTTACCGGCACCACAAGGACGCCGTTATGGACCAGATTGAGAAGTTCACCGGCAAAAAGGTTTTCTATGTGGATGCCGTGATAGGTCAGGGCACCCAGATTGTCGGTGTCTATGCGGGTCACTACAAGTCGATTCAGGAGCCGGCCTGGAAGCAGGTAACTGAACTTTATCAGGTTAAGGCCCCGCAGGCGGACATTGTGGTGGTTGGCCTGCCGCAGTATCTTTTATACGGGGAAAGCACAAACCAGATGATGTGTTTTGTGGGGACCACCACCGCCCCCCGCCACTGGGTCAACAAGCCGCTGGTGCGGGAAGGTGGCGTACTGATAGGCTGCGGGAAGTGCTCCGGCATTATTGATGAAGAGATGCATCCCTCCTATGCCGAGGTGGTGAAACTTTTTGACAAGTGCTTTAACGCCGGTGAATTGTATGATTATGAAGACCAGTATCTTAACCGGCCCGACTTGCTTTTCAAGTACAGCCACTGTCATGGATACCATCCCATACACCCGTTCTGGCTGTTCTATGAAAGCCAGTACATGCTTGACCACTGCAGTAAAATAATCTTCGCCGGGGCGGAAAACCCCGGGGCCATGCGCCAACTGGGCTGCGAGGCAACCAGGGATTTCGACGCGGCGTTTTCCAGGGCCATGAAGGTAGTGGGGCCCAATCCCAAGGTCGTGGTGCTGCCCACGTTCTGGAGCAAGCCCAGGATGCAGTTTTATGTAGAATAAGGTTTACAACCTCCTCCTATACCCAATCGTTCCTTTTATGTGTTGAGGCAGGGGCAGGGAATCGGCCCCTGCCCCCGCCCTCAAAATTTTTTATATAACGCTTGGGAAAATAATGTTTTATTTGAAAGGCTTTTTATTATATAAGACCGGGGGTTTTTTAAATGAAAAAATTTTTTTCGCTTTTTTTGCCGGGCCTGGCTATTGTAGCCCTGCTGATATCAGGATGTTCCGGCAGTCAGACGGCATCAAATAATAATAATGTTGTCAGAATTGTTCAGGTCAACCCTCCGGATATGTCGCAAAAGATGGATGCTGGAGAAATAGACGCTTTTATTGCCTGGGAGCCTTTTAATGCCCGGGAGGTGCTGGGAAAACAGGGACAATACCTGGTTCAGTCGGCGGATATCTGGCCGGGGCATCCATGCTGTGTTCTGGCGGCAGCAGACAGTCTGGAAGATCCTTCTGTTACCCGGGCTCTTGTGTGGAGCCATATAAAGGCAACGGAGTTTATCAATAATCCTGCCAACAAGGACAAGGTGTTGAAATATGCCAGGGAATTCACCGGTCAGGATGATGCGGTGCTGGAGGAAGCTCTTTCTCATATCAAGTATGTCAAATATCCAAATAATGAACAATTCAGGAATTATTACCTTAATCTGAAGGACAGCGGGGTTCTGAAGAAATCGTACAGTGACCTGGGCTACCAGAGCGAGGACCGGTTTATGAGTGATTTTTTGGATTCGGCTGTTTATGAGCAGGTCATGTCCAAGCTGTCCCAGGAACCCAATTGGGTACCGGCCCCTGTTTCCGGTGAAACAAAGGTTAAGCTGGGCTTTATAAGCAGGGATCTTCATGAGCTGGCCGTTTATGTCGCCAAGCAGGAAGGGTACTATAGTGCCGTCGGCCTTGTACCCGGCAAAAATTTGGAGGTTAAGGAATATTTGAACGGCGTGGCCGTCATGGAAGCATTTAAAGTCAAGGAACTTGACGCGTCCTACCTGGGCGGCGCTCCTGCCACAATGAAAAGGGTAAATGACAATATCAAAGTCAGGGTTATTGCCGGCGCCAATGATGAGGGGTCTGCCATTGTAACCCGTAAGGACAGCCGGATAAATTCCATCAGTGATTTGGCGGGAAAAGTTGTGGCTGTTCCGGCAATAGGTACTGTCCAGTATTCTGTTCTGGATATGGCTTTGAAAAAAGAAGGCTTGAAGCCTGTCTTGCAGTAAAGTAACAGAATATTTGACTGAAAAAACTGACTTATATTAAAACTTAAAAATCTTGCTGAAAGGTGTTGAGGACAGCCATGCCGGAAAATGACGTCAAGTCTGTGATTAAAAACCGTTACGACATTTTTGCACGGCAGGACAGAATTGGCGGCGAGATATACAAGGCGAAGGACGGGATGGGTCTAATCGGTCAAAAACTATTGAATGAAGACGAACTGAGCAAAATTCCCCATGATGCGCTCTATTACTTTATGGGGGCAACCACGCCCACAAGGCTGGTGAAAATAAATCCCGGCGACACGGTATTGGACCTTGGCTGCGGAGTAGGGGTGGATATTATACTGGCAGCCCATATGACCGGCCCGTCAGGCAGGGTAATAGGTATCGACCTTTCCGAAGGGCTTATCGGGAGGGCCAGGGAGATTGTCGCCCAGACAGGGTTGAAAAACATTGAGTTGATTCAGGGCGATATGGAAAGTATACCCCTCCCACACTCTTCCGTGGATGTGGTTATCTCCAACGGGGCAATCAACCTGGTTCCGGATAAAGGGGCTGTTTTCCGGGAGGCGTACAGGGTTTTGAAGCCCGACGGCAGGCTGGCCCTGGGGGATATAATGCTGAAAAGAAAAATTGAAACGGACCTCTTACGCCGGTTTAGAGAGCAACTGGCGGGCTGCCTGGCTTTTGCGGTTGATGAAAAAGAGTACCTGGAGGCTGTCTGTGAGGCTGGCTTTACCCAGTTGAAGGTTGTTTCAAGCCGGCCCCTGTCACGGGAGGAACTGGATGTTATGGTTGCCTGCCCCGATGTAAATATTACGCCGCCCCCCAGGAAAGAGGATGTTGATGTTGTGGAGGGCCTCGTTATCAGCAAAAAGCTGACAGCAGTGAAAAAGCTGCATTAAATCGACCCGGCGGGGCTGCCTGCCTTTTTGTCGGGGGGATCCTGTTTTTACGCCGGCTGGTTATTGACCATGGTGGGAATAACAGCAGGCTGTCCAGTAAGGAGGTGTAAAGCCAAAATGGATGATGTTAGAGAGATTCTTTGGAGGCCGTCAGCGGAACGCAAACGGTCGTCCAATATGATGAGCTTTATTGATCGGGCCTTTGAAAAAAGTGGATTGGTTATTGCATCGTATAACGACCTGTACGACTGGTCCATTAAAGACAGCGCCGCATTTTGGGAAACCATGTGGGAATTCGGGGGAATAATAGCTTCCCGCCCTTATGACCATGTTGTAACCAATTTCGAAGACATGATGGGATCAAAATGGTTTGTGGGTGCGGAGCTTAACTTTGCCGAGAATTTGCTTCGCTTCAGGGATGAACGGACGGCGCTTATTTTTAAAGGTGAGTCAATGGTAAAGCCGGTCCGGATGTCCTACGCGGAACTGTACAATCAGGTTGCCCGGCTGGCAAGGGCGATGCGGGAAATGGGAGTAACGGTGGGTGACCGTGTGGCCGGATTTATGCCCAACATGATCGAGACAGTGGTGGCCATGCTGGCTGCCACCAGCATCGGGGCAATATGGTCTTCCTGCTCCCCTGATTTTGGAATACAGGGTGTTTTGGACCGCTTCGGGCAGATTCAGCCTAAGGTGCTTTTTACCGCCAATGGCTATTCTTATAACGGAAAAACCTTTGACTGCACAGAAAAGGTGGCCGGCATCGCCAGGGAGATTCCCTGCATTGAGAGGGTGGTGGTGGTCCCGTATACGGAAAAAACCCCTGATATAAGCGGCATTCCACGGTCCGTGCTTTACGGTGACTTTCTCTCGCGGGAAAAAAACATTGAATTGAAATTTACCCAGCTGCCCTTTGACCACCCGGTATATATAATGTACTCCTCCGGCACCACCGGGGTGCCCAAGTGCATCGTGCACGGGGCCGGCGGGACATTAATCCAGCATCTCAAGGAACTGATGCTGCACGTTGATTTAAAGCGGGAAGACACAATTTTTTATTATACCACCTGCGGCTGGATGATGTGGAACTGGTTGGTCAGCTCGCTTTCCGTCGGGGCCACCCTGGTCCTGTATGACGGTTCGCCCTTTTATCCCTATGCGGGCGCCCTCTGGGAACTGGCCCAGGATATAGGTATCACCATTTTCGGGACAAGCGCCAAGTACCTCGAGTCGATTGAAAAATCAGGGATCAAGCCCGGCTTCGGCTATAACTTGAGCAAGCTCAAGACTATACTGTCCACCGGTTCTCCTCTTTCCAAGGAAAGTTTCAGATTCGTATACCGTGATATAAAGGAGGATGTTTGTCTTTCCTCCATATCCGGTGGGACCGATATTATTTCCTGTTTTATCACCGGCAATCCCATCGGGCCTGTATATGCGGGAGAATTGCAGTGCAGGGGACTGGGCATGAAAGTGGAGAGCTTTGATTACAATGGTAAGCCTGTAATCAACCAAAAGGGTGAATTGGTCTGTACGGCGCCCTTTCCCTCGATGCCCGTCTGCTTCTGGAATGATCCCGGCAACGAAAAGTACTTTAAAGCCTATTTCGATGTGTATCCAAATGTATGGCGCCACGGGGATTATATTGAGATCAATGAGCACGGAGGGGTGATTATTTACGGCAGGTCCGATACCACTCTTAACCCGGGCGGGGTCAGGATAGGCACTGCCGAAATCTATCGCCAGGTGGAGTCGGTTCCGGAAGTCGAGGACAGCATTGTTGTAGGACAAAACTGGAATAATGATGTGAGAGTGATTTTATTTGTTAAGCTGGTCGAAGGTGTGGAACTTTCCGATGAACTGATAGCCAGGATAAAAACCGCCATCAGATCCAACACCACGCCCCGCCATGTGCCCGCAAAAATTATTGCAGTTAAAGACATTCCGTACACCCTGAACGGAAAGAAGGTTGAGACTGCAGTGAGGAGCATTATTCACAATGAGGAGGTGAGCAACAAGGATGCGTTAGCCAATCCGGAATCCCTGGAATTGTTCAGGGGGCTGCCTCAGTTGTCGGAATAACTACATTATGAAGGATCCGGGACTTATCCAGTTTAAAAAAAGGTTGTTATCCACCTTCTAATCAGCCTGTTACTAGAAAGGAGATGACAAAAGATTGAGCGAATTGATGAAACAGAGTGACCTACAATTAAATAACAGTCCCCGGCAGGAAAAGGAAGGGATCCTGGAAAGGGTCGGCTTTAGACTGGCGGACTGGGCTGAAAGATGGTTTCCGGACGCGTATGTTTTCGCGGTTGCGGCTGTGGTGATAATTGTAATCTGGGCACTCTTCAGGGGCCAGAGCGTTTACCAGATATCGGTCAATTTCGGTTCCCACTTCTGGGATCTGGTCTCTTTTACCATGCAAGCGGCCTTTGTTATAATCACCGGTTATATCCTTGCCGCTTCCAAGCCGATCAACAAGCTAATACTGGCCCTTGCCGGTATACCCAAAACCCCCAAGCAGGCGGTTTGCTTCGTGGCCTTTTTTGCGATGGCATCTTCCCTCTTCAGCTGGGGATTCAGCCTTATTTTCAGCGGACTGTTGATTAGAGAGGTCAGCAGGAGGGTAGAGGGAGTGGACTACAGGGCCATGGGGGCGGCCGGTTATCTTGGGCTGGGCAGCATCTGGGCCCTCGGGCTCTCTTCGGCCCCCGCCCTTTTAATGACCACAAAGTCTTCCATGCCTGCGGCACTTTATGAGATAAGCGGTGTTATTCCCCTGTCCGAGACACTGTTTTCCTGGCAAAACCTTGTATTGATAGTTGTTTTAATAACTCTTTCAGTGACTATATGTTGGTTCTCAACACCCTCGGCCAAAAAAGCCAAAACGGCGGAAATGGCCGGGGTATCCTATGACAAGCTGACCATAGACATTCCCAAAAAGGAAAAACCGGGTGAATGGCTGGAGTACAGCCCCATATTAACCATTTTCATCTGTGTGCTCGGTTTTATTTACCTCTTTCACATGTTTAAAACAAAGGGTGGGTTTGCCGCCCTGGACTATGCAACCTATGACTTTATGTGCCTGATGCTGGGTATGTTATTCCACTGGACCCCGAAATCATTCCTGCTGGCGGCGAAGAAATCCATTCCGGCCACCGGTGAGGTCCTTCTGCAGTTCCCCATATATGCCGCAATTTTCGGTATCATGATAGCTGCCGGAATAAATGATGTTATAGCCAAGTTCTTTGTGGAGATTTCCAACCAGCACAGTTTCCCCGCGCTGGTTGGCATTTACTCGGCCATCCTGGGGCTGTTCCTTCCCTCCGGAGGCGGCAAGTGGATAGTGGAGGCGCCTTACGTTCTGGATGCCGCAAAACAGCTTCACGTCAATATGGCCTGGTGCGTGCAGATATACAATGCGGCTGAAGCCTTGCCCAACTTCATAAATCCCTTCTGGATGCTTCCCATGATGGGGGTTCTGAACATAAAGGCAAGGGATCTGGCGGGCTATTCCATACTGCAGCTTATATTCCACCTGCCCGTTGTAATTATAATGGTTTGGCTGCTTGCTTATACCCTTCCCTATGTCCCGCCTGTATTTCAATAATGTGCGTGTGTGCCTTGCCGGGAGTCTCAGGGCCCCCGGCAAGGCGGCAATTTTTTTTCTGAGAGAAGATGAGTATGGGAAATAAGGCAGACAGTGCTATATCATTGATTTCGGTCTTCACATTCCTGGCGGTGTGGCATATTTTCGCCTCTCTCAGGCTGGTTGACCTGCCTGTGCCGCTGGATGTTCTGGAGGCTGTTTATACCCTGGTGTTTAAGGGCGACCCCTTTTACCAGAAGACACTGCAGGAACTGACCCTGGCCAGCCTGAAGGTGGTTTTGGCCGGCAGTGCCATAAGTTTTCTGGTGGCCCTTCCCCTTGGCATTATGATGGGTTTTTTACGCCGGTTTGAGCTGTTTGCAAATACAGTGCTGGAATTAATCAGGCCCATACCTCCCCTGGCCTGGATACCCCTGGGCTATATAATTTTTGCCCGTCTGGACCAGCCGACATTTTATGTGCAGCTTTTGATTGTTTTTATGGGGGCTTTTTTCCCCTTATTGGTTAATACCATTGCCGGTGTTAAAAGCATAGACAGTATTTATTTCGATGCGGCAAGAAGCTGCGGCGCCGGCCAGAGGTATATACTGTTCAAGGTTGTCCTCCCGTGGGCTGTTCCATCTATTGTAACCGGCCTCCGGGTGGGCCTCGGGGTGGGCTGGATGTCCATCATCGCCGCGGAATTTATCGGGGGAAAAACCGGCATAGGTTATTATATATGGTCCATGTATAATATAGGTGGGCGGACGCCTGAAATAATTGCCGGCATGATTGCCGTCGGGTTTGTAAGTTACCTTATCAACAAGGGTGTGCTTTTTTTGGAAAAGAGGTTGACACCGTGGCGATATCTATAGACTGTATTACAAAAGAATTTAAAGGCTTTCGCGTATTGTCCGGTGTTACGGCGGAAATCCTTGAGAATGAATTTGTCTGTATTGTCGGTCCCAGCGGCAGTGGAAAAACGACTCTGCTTAGAATAATCGGTGGCCTGGAACAGCCTGATTCAGGCCGGGTTCTGATAGACGGGACTGAAATAAAACCCGAAAGGGGTGACATAGGTTTCGTCTTTCAGGAAAACTCCCTCTTTCCCTGGCTGAACGTGGAAAAAAACGTAACCTTCGGCCTGAATGTCAAGGGCGTTTCCTCGGCCGAACAAAAAAAAGTGGCTCAACACTATATTGAGCTGGTGGGGTTAAAGGGGTTTGAAAACTACTATCCCCAGCAGCTGTCAGGGGGCATGAAGCAGCGGGCCGGCATAGCAAGGGCCATGGCTTACAGTCCGAGACTTTTATTGATGGATGAGCCCTTTGCCGCTCTGGACGCCCAGACCAGAAATACAATGCAGAAAGAGCTCCTGGACATCTGGTCCAGGGAAAAGAAGACAGTCATCTTTGTCACCCACAGCATTGACGAGGCTGTTTTCCTGTCAGATAAAGTGATTGTGCTGTCCAGGTCGCCCGGGACGGTCAAAGAAATAATTACGGTTAAAATTGAGAGGCCGAGAAAGAGGACGCACGAGGAATTTATTAATTACAGGGAAAAAATATTAAGGTTGATTGAGAACAACCATGATTAGGCCTGGAAAGAAAAACTGCCTTTGCGGCCTGCCCCTCAATTTGACCTGTTTTCTCCTGGCCCTGGTGCCGCTGATTTGGAGCACCAATTTTATCATAGGCAAAATTCTGGTCAGGGATATTCCCCCATTGACCATAACCGCGATCAGGGTTTCGGTGGCCGGGGTTTTTTTGATCTTGCTGCTGAGGTATAATGAAAAAAGATTCCCCAGGATTGAAAAAAAGGATTTTCTTCCCCTGGCAGTGATGGGATTTGCCGGGGTGTTCGGATTCAACAGCCTTATTTACACCGGGCTTAAAAGCACCACATCCACCAACAGCGCAATTATAAACGGCATATATCCCGTACTGACAGCCGTGCTATCTGTGCTGGTGCTGAAAGAGGCCTTCAGGCCCGGCCGGCTGATTGGCCTTGTTTTTTCCCTGGCCGGGGTGTTTATCATCGCGGTGCAGGGTTCCTGGGGGGTTTTGTCCGGGCTGCGGTTTAATTCCGGAGACATCCTGGCCCTGGCAGCCACCCTTAGCTGGTCTGTTTATTCCATTGCCGGAAAAATGGTGATGGGCAGGCTTTCCCCCCTTTGTGCCACAACCTATTCAACACTGTTCGGCCTTGTTTTTATTTACCCTGCCATGGCCTGGGAACTGGCCGGGGCCAAGGATATTTCTCTTTCGTGGAACGGGGTGGCGGCCATCGTTTACCTCGGAATCTTCTCCTCTGTAATTGCAGCCAGCTGGTGGAACAGGGGTGTAAATGAGATAGGGCCTGAAAAATCCGGTCATTTTTATAACCTGCTGCCGGTTTATTCAGCCTGTCTGGCAGCGTATTTCCTCAATGAAAGCATTCACTGGTATCACATATTGGGCGGCGGGGCGGTTTTATGCGGAGTATACCTGGGTTCGAGGAGTTCCCGGGTTTCAAAAAACTCAAATCCGGATGGAGGTGTTTTAAAGTGAAAGTTTTGGGTATTGCCGGCAGCCCCCGCAGGGGCGGCAACACTGAAATAGTAACGGCGGAAGCTCTGCGGGTGTGCAGGGAGGAAGGGCTGGAAACGGAACTGATAACCCTTGCGGACAGGAATATTCAGCCCTGCGCGGAGTGTATGTACTGCAAATCGGAAAAAACATGCAACAACAGTGAGGATGATTTTTTGCCGGTTTATGAAAAAATGAAAGAAGCCCAGGGGATTATCCTTTCCTCGCCGGTGTTTTTCGGATCGGCCACCCCTCAGATAAAGGCGCTTATTGACCGGGCCGGCTACCTTGGGATTGCGGATGGCCGCCCATTTGAGCGGAAGGTTGGCGGGGCGCTGGTGGTTGCCAGGAGGGCCGGCCAGAACTTTACATTTTCCCAGCTGCTTTATTTCTTCCTCTACCATGGTATGATTGTACCGGGTTCAACTTATTGGAACATTGCTTTCGGCAGGGACCCGGGAGAGGTTGAAAACGACCGGGAAGGGCTGCAGACAGCGAGAAATTTCGCAAAAAACATGTGCTGGCTGATTAAAAAGATTAACTCCTGAAAATGGTTTCGTAAAAGTTCGTTAAATGCCGGGGTATCCCCAGGTGACAGAGTAGGACCTGGTTATCTGAATACTGATCCTCAATTAAAGGAGACGTTTAAAATGACCATGGTTTTAGTTCCCGAGCTTACCCAAAAAGTACTGGAGTCGATGTACACCGCACTGGTAATTATAGATGCCGCTGAAAAGATTGTTTATCTGAACAACGCCGCTGAGCGGATACTGGAAATTTCCAGGGACGACGTGGCCGGCCGGCAATTAAGCGACATGCTTTTATGCAGCAGACTGCAGGAAGTTGTGAAAACCGGCGAGGGATATATAAATGAAAAAGTAAAGGTTGACGAGGACAAATATATCCTCAGCAGCGGGGCGCCGATAAAAAAGGACGGCAAAATTATAGGGGCTTTTGCCGTGTTCAATGACTACAAAGAGCTGCGGGAAAGGCTCAGGGCCGTGGAGGCGGCCAATAAGGAACTGAATGCCATTATCGAGTCGTCATACGACGGGATCTGGATTTCCGACGGCCAGGGGGTCACCCTGAGGGTAAACAAGACCTATGAGGAGTTTTCGGGGATTAAAGCCAGTGAGGTGGTGGGCAGATCCCTTCATGACCTGGTCAAGGAAGGGTACTATTCCGATTCGGCCGCCCTGCATGTTATGGAAAAGAAAGAGCCTGTTACCCTGGTTCACGAGATTAAAACAGGGAAAAAGGCCATGGTTACCGCCAATCCCGTTTTTGACGCCGAGGGGAACATCTGGCGTATAATTACAAACGTCAGGGATATAACCCTGATGTCAAGACTGCAGGAACAACTGGAACAGATGAAAAGCCTTTCCCGGAGGTATGAGCTTGAACTGGAGGAGCTGCGCAGGAAATCCCTGGACAGGGATGTAATTTGTAACAGCAGGTCCATGGAGTTGACCCTGGACCTGGCCACCCGGGTGGCCAAGGTTGATTCCACGGTTTTGATACTGGGAGAATCCGGCGTGGGCAAGGGATTGATAGCCCGTTTGATTCATAAAAACAGCAAGCGCAGGGATAAGCCCTTTATTAAGGTCAACTGTGGCGCTATTCCGGAAAGCCTTATGGAATCGGAACTTTTTGGTTATGAAAAGGGTTCCTTTACCGGGGCCGGGAAGGATGGAAAGCCCGGTATTTTTGAGCTGGCCCAGAAAGGCACACTTTTTCTCGATGAGATTGGGGAAATGCCCCTCCATTTGCAGGTAAAACTGCTGCAGGCTGTTCAGGAGCAGCAGTATTACCGTGTGGGAGGCACTGTTCCCATTAAGCTGGATGTCCGTATTCTGGCGGCTACCAACAAGGACTTGCTGGAAATGATGGAAAAAGGGGAATTCCGGAAAGACCTTTATTACAGGCTGAATGTGGTATCCATTACAATTCCTCCCCTGAATAAAAGAAAAGAGGATATACCGCTTCTGGTTAACCATTTTATTGACAAGTTCAGTAAAAAATTCGGTGTCAGAAAACAGGTGTCCCCGCCGGTTGTGGATGCCCTTATTGCATATGACTGGCCGGGAAATGTCAGGGAGCTTGAAAATGTGGTGGAAAGGCTCGTTGTATTAAGTTCGGATGAAATAATAACGGTGGATGATCTGCCGGCAAATATAGGATGCCGGCAGAAGCGGGAAGATGACGGCTACGTGGTCACCATTCCGGGGGGAAGTTCATTGAGGGACGCCCTTGAACATGTTGAAAAACACCTGATTACGGAAAGCCTGATAAAGTACGGAAGCACAAGGCGGGTGGCCGATATGCTGGATGTGAACCAGTCCACGGTGGTGCGCAAGGTTCAGAAATACAACATTTATTCCAAAATCAGGGGGGCCGGGGAATTGGCCCAATAGCCGGCGGTATGAAGAAAAAACTTTACTCGGGTTTGAGAAGGAATGTAATATTACTATAGGCTGTCTTTTTATATGGCAAATTACTGTATATTTCGACGTCCGGCCGGACTATCAGCTGATCAAGGTGCTGCCGATACGCTTTTTCGGGAGGAATAGTGATGATAATTGGGGTTCCCCGGGAGGTTAAACCCGATGAGGACAGGGTGGCTGTTACGCCGGCCGGGGTAAAAGACCTTACCGGGTCCGGCCACAGGGTGATCGTCGAGTCCGGTGCCGGTCTGGGCAGCGGCTTTGCCGACGGGGCCTTCGAGGACGCCGGGGCGTGTATTGTCGCCCGGGAGGAGCTTTATGCAGAGGCTGAAATGATTATGAAGGTCAAGGAGCCCATTCCCGGGGAGTTCTCTGTTTTTAGGCCGGGTCAGGTGCTTTTTACATATCTTCACCTGGCCAGGGAGGCCGATCTGACACGGATGCTTCTGGATAAAAAAATAACCGCCATTGCCTATGAAACTATACAGACGGACAGCGGTACGCTGCCCCTCCTGACCCCCATGAGCGAGGTGGCCGGAAGGATGGCTGTTCAGGTGGGCGCGCGCTTTCTGGAAAAACCCCAGGGGGGAAAGGGGATATTGATGGGCGGGGTGCCCGGTGTCCCGGCGGCCGATGTGGTTATTATCGGCGGAGGAACAGTGGGCCTGAATGCCGCCAAGGTGGCCCTGGGCATGGGGGCCCAGGTTACCATCATTGATCGCAGCGCCGACCGCTTGCGCTATATTGATGATATTTTCGGCAACAGGATCAAGACACTGATGTCCAACAGCTACAATATCGGGACCTCGGTGAGCTATGCCGACCTGGTTATAGGGGCGGTGCTGGTGCCCGGGGCCAAGGCCCCGCGCCTGGTGACCGGGGAAATGGTAAAGGGAATGAAGCCCGGGTCGGTGATTGTGGATGTGGCCATAGACCAGGGCGGTTCGGTGGAGACCATGGACAGGGTGACCACCCACAGCGATCCCATTTATATAAAGCACGGGGTGATACACTACGCGGTCTCAAACATGCCCGGCGCGGTGGCCAGGACTTCCACCTTTGCCCTGACCAATGCCACGCTTCCCTTTGCACTGGAGATCGCCGGCAAGGGCTATGTCAGGGCCGCCCGGGAGAGCAGGGCCATTGCCAGGGGGATTAATACAATGTCCGGAAATCTTACCTGCCGGCCGGTGGCCGAGTCCCTGGGACTGGAATACACCCCTCTGGAGGAAGTCCTGGGGAGGCCGTAAAGTACCCTTTAACCAAGGGTTTTATTTAATTTTGCTCGTTATCACAGTTTTGTCGAGGATGGATTCAGGGGCGGAAAAAAGTGATTAAATGCAATAATAACTCTGATACCGTGGTTGTGGTACTTCATGAGATATATGGAATAAATGATCATATAAAAACAGCCTGCCAAAGGTTATCCGGGCTTGGGGTTGATGTTGTTTGCCCAGATTTGCTTAACCGCGGCCGGACGTACAGCTATGACCGGGAACAATTTGCCTACAAAAATTTCATTAAGAATATTGGATTTGAACGGGCAGCCGAACAGGTGAAAAAATATGTTGAGGGCATTGGCAGGCGGTACAGGGTGGTTTATGTACTGGGGTACAGCATAGGCGCCACCATTGCCTGGCTGTGCAGCGGGGAGCCCGGTTTATGTGACGGGGTTGTCGGCTATTACGGTTCCCGGATAAGGGATTACGCGGGCATTACGCCCCGGTGCCCGGTTTTGCTTTTCTTTCCGGCCCGGGAGAAAGCATTTGATGTGGATGGGTTAATCAGGTGTTTAAGTATAAAAAGTGGGGTGCTGGTCAAAAAGCTGCCCGGCAGCCATGGTTTTGCCGATCCTTTTTGCTCCGCCTTTTTACGGGAGTCATATGATAAGGCGAATGAAGAAACGGCCTTGTTTATCAGACAAATTCAATATGCCCCTCCGACATGCTTCTAACCGTGGCCAGGGACTCTATCCGTATTCCCTCCGCCCTCAGTTTTTTTCCTCCACCCTGAAATTCCTTTTCTATCACAATTCCAGCCCCGGCCAGGCGGCAGCCGGACTGTCTCACTATGTCCACCATGCCCCGCAGCGCCTCGCCGTGGGCCAGGAAGTCATCCACGATGAGCACCGTATCCCCGGGTTTGAGAAACCTTTCGGAAACGAATATGCCCACTGATTCCTGGCGGGTAAAGGAATATATCTCGGAGGAGTACACCCCGTCATTCTGGGTGCTGGCCCGGCCCTTTTTGGCGAAGACCACGGGAACACCCAGCGCCAGTCCGGCAGCCAGGGCTACCGCTATTCCCGATGCCTCAACCGTCAGCACCTTTGTGACACCGTCGCTGTTAAACCTTGAGGCAATCTCTTTGCCCATTTCCAGGGTGAATTGGGGGTCCAGTTGGTGGTTAAGAAATGAATCAACCTTTAAAACGCTTGTCCCTATTACCCGGCCTTCTTCAATTATTCTTTGTTTAAGCTTTTCCATTTCAGTCACCCGGAAAAAAATTATCTTTCCTCTCTGTCGAAGGGGACTCCCAGGGCGCCGGGGGAACCCAGGCGGGAGGAGCCCTTTCTTCCGATAACCACTACCAGCACAAGAATGGTAAATAAATAAGGCATCATTTGAAGGAAAAACGGGGGTATCATTACTCCCAACACCTGAAGCCTGAGGCCCAGCGCGTCTATTCCCCCGAAAATGTAAGCGCCCAGCATGGCCCGCAGGGGGTTCCAGATGGCGAATATCACCAGGGCCACGGCTATCCATCCCCTGCCGGCAGTCATGTTCTCCAGCCAGGAAGGGGCATAGGCCAGGGAAAGATAGGCCCCGCCCAGGCCGGCCAGCATCCCTCCGGACACTACGTACAGGTACCTTGACAGGGACACTTTCACTCCCAGGGAGTCGGCCGCCGACGGGTTTTCCCCCACAGCCCTCAGGTGCATGCCGGCCCTTGTCCTGTATATAAGTACCCACAGGGCCGGCACCAGAAGGTAGGTAATATAAACCAGGGGGTCATGGTTGAAAAAGACCGGGCCCAGGAAGGGGATGTCGCCCAGAATGCCCAGGGGCTTTGAAACAATGGGGGTGGCAAGGGGAATGCCGATATAATTTTTTCCTATATAGCCGCTGAGTCCGGACCCGAAGATGGTCAGCGCCAGCCCGCTTACCACCTGGTTTGTTTTAAGGGTGACGGTTAAAAAGGCGTGAATAAGGGATACCGCCCCTCCGGCCAGAAGCGCCGCCGCCACCCCTGCCCAGGGATTTTTAAAGGAGATGGCGGCGATAAAACCGCACACCGCCCCTATAAGCATCATGCCTTCGACACCCAGGTTCATTACCCCTGATCTTTCGGCCAGCAGCTCACCCAGGGCCGCGTACAAAATGGGGGTGCCTGCGGTGACCGCCGTGGCCAGTATAAGGATGATAACGTTTGTCTGCCCGGCATCCGACACTTACGACACCTCCTTTTTACCAAACCTGATCCTGTAGCGGTTAAAAAACTCCCCTCCCAGGACAAAAAACAGTATGGCGCCCTGCAGCATGGTGGCCACCGAGGCCGACACGCCGCTGGACTGCACCATGTATCCACCCACCTGAAGCCCTCCGAAGAGAATGGCCACCAGAATAATGGCAAAGGGATTGAGCTTGGCCAGCCAGACCACAATTATGGCTGTATATCCGTAGCCCGGGCTTACACCGTGCTGGAGCCTGCCGCTTATGCCGCTTACCTCCGACATTCCCGCCAGGCCGCAGACAGCCCCGCTTATAAGCATCACCAGGAGGATGTTGCGGCGAATGTTCATCCCGGCGTAGCGGGCGGCGGACTCACTTTCCCCGATCACCCTTATTTCGTAGCCCCACCTGGAGCGGTTGATGATAATATAAATAATCACTGACAGCAAAATTGCGAATAATATCCCGGCGTGAACCCTGGTGTGACCCAGGGTTCCCAGTCTGGCCGCTTCCGGAAAGGGGGCGCTCATGGGGAAATTAAAGCCGTGGGGGTCCTTCCAGGGGCCGAATACAAGGAACTGGACCCAGAGTATGGCAACGTAATTGAGCATGAGGGTGGTTATTATCTCATTCACCCCCAGGTAGGCCCTGGGAATGGCGGGTATAAGCCCCCACAGCCCCCCGGCCGCCATGGAGGTGATAATCATGGCGGGGATCATCAATATGGCGGGTAAATCCGGAAAGGTCAGCGGGACCCAGCTGGCGGCAAAGGCCCCCATGTATATCTGCCCCTCGGCCCCTATGTTCCAGAGCTGCATTTTGAAGGCTATGGAGATGCCCAGGCCCAGTATCATCAGTGGAATTGCCTTGACCATTGTTTCAGACAGGCCGAAAGAGGACCCGAAAACCCCTGAAAACATTTTAGAGTATATTTCCATTGGATTGTGCCCGGTGGCGGAAAGAAAAACGCCCCCCAGGACCAGAGATAAAAAAACAGATAGGGCCGGTATTAAAAAAACCGAGAATCTGGGGGTATACAGCCTTTTTTCAAAATGTACAAAGCCTGCCAAATTCCTCAAGCCCCTTCCCTGGCAATGCCTGAACCCATCATCAAAAGCCCTATTTCTTCGGGGTTGATAACCCCTTCGGGGAGTATGGCCATCTCTCCCTCAAACATTACTCCCACGTGGTCGCTCAGTTTAATGATCTCTTCCAGGTCCTCGGAAATAAGCAGTACGGCCGTCCCTTTGCGGCGCAGGTCAAGGAGAATGCCGTGCACTGCCTCGGTGGCCCCCACGTCCAGCCCCCTGACAGGATAGACCACCACCATCAGGGAGGGGTTGTCTGAAATTTCCCTGGCCAGCAGCAGCCGCTGAAGGTTGCCCCCGGAAAGGAGGCTTACCGGGGAGCGGAAGTCCGCCACCTTGATGCCGTACTCATTAACAAGCCTTTGAGCCTCTTGGCCGGCGTTTTTGTAGTTAATCAGATATCTGCCCGATACCGGCGCCTTGCGGTACCTTCTCAAAATAATATTATCAACTATTCCCAGCCCGGGCACCAGGCCCATGCCCAGCCTGTCCTCGGGAACATAGCTTACACCGAGGTCCGATATGGTCCCGGGAGAGAGATTGGTTACATCTTTCCCGTTAATGATTATTTTCCCGCAGTGTACATGCAAGAGTCCGGTTACCGCCTCGGCCAGTTCTTTCTGACCGTTTCCGGCCACCCCGGCAATACCGAATATCTCGCCCTTTTTTACCTTAAAAGATACGTTTTTGAGAATCTGCCTGCCGGCATCATGAATGGCCCCCACGCCCTGGAGTTCCAGAACGGTGTCGCCGGATGTGGACGCCTGTTCTTTTTGGGCCGTGCTTAAATCCCTTCCCACCATCAGCCGGGCCAGTTTTCTTTCTGATATGTCCTTCCGGTCCAGCACCGCCGCCACACTGCCTCCCCGCAGTATAGTGACCCGGTCGGCTGCCGAAAGCACCTCATTCAGCTTGTGTGTGATAAGGACCACTGACCGGCCTGAGGCTGCGAATTTCCTCAGATTCTGAAATAATTCCTCCGACTCCAGGGGAGTGAGCACTGCGGTGGGCTCGTCCATTATTAACAGCTCGGACCCCCTGTAGAGCATCTTTAATATTTCCACCCTCTGCTTTTCTCCCACGGACAGACGGTCCACCAGGGCGCACGGGTCAACTGTGAGGCCGTAGGACTCCCCGAGCCGCCGTATTTTTTCCGAGTGGGTGTCTTTACGGCAAAAGAAAGGGGTTTCCCTGTGACCCAGTATTATATTTTCGGATACGGTAAAATTATTCACCAGCTTAAAGTGCTGGTGCACCATACCGATTCCGGACTTTATTGCGTCACGGGGGGAGCGGAAGGATACTGTTTTCCCCCTTACCAGAATAGTGCCGGCATCCGGCCTGTATTGCCCGGCCAGAATTGACATGAGGGTGCTTTTACCGGAACCGTTCTCCCCCAGAAGTGCGTGAATCTCCCCCGGTTTAACAGAAAAATCAACATTGTCGTTGGCCAGCACTCCGGGAAATTTTTTGGTGATGCCCCTCATCTCAACCAGATACACTTTTATATTTCCTCCATAAGCCGGGCGCTGGCAGGGATATCCAGCCAGCGCCCGGGAAATATGCCTACAGATTATATATTACGATTTGGGAATGCTTCCGTCAACGCCTTCAACAAACCAGTCGAATTTGAGCATGTCTTCGTCCGACATCTTTTGCCCCCCGGCAACCCTGACAGCGCCTGACTGGTCCTTGATGGGGCCGGTGAACACATCCCACTGGCCGCCCAGAATTTTTTGTTTCGCCTGTTCAACGGCAGCCTTAGCATCCTCGGTTACCATGGGCCCGTATGGCGCCAGGCCGACGATGTTGTCGCTCATTGGACCCCAGTACTGACCGGGCTTCCAGGTTTTATCCCGGACGGATTTTACTACATTATAATAGTAGGGACCCCAGTTCCATACCGCCGAGGTAAGGACAGCCTTGGGAGCAAAAGCGCTCATATCGTTGTCGTAGCCTATCCCGAACTTGCCCCGTTCCTCCGCTGCCTGCATCGGTCCCGGGGTGTCCTGGTGCTGGGCTATAATATCGCATCCTGCGTCCAGCAGCATCTTTGCCGAGTCCTTTTCCTTGGCCGGGTCGTACCAGGTGCTGGTCCAGACCACCTTAACCTTTGCATCCGGGTTAACCGACCTCACGCCAAGGGTAAAGGCGTTAATTCCCCTGACAACCTCAGGTATTGGGTATGCCGCCACATAGCCGATTAAATTGGACTTGGTGGTTTTCCCCGCCAGTATCCCGATCAGGTAGCGGGCCTGGTACATGCGGCCGAAATAGGTCCCGACATTGTCAGCGGTCTTGTTTCCGGAGCAGTGCATGAACACCACATCGGGGAAGTTTTTGGCCACATTGATGGTGGGGTCCATATAGCCGAAGCTGGTGGAGAAGATAACCTTGTTCCCCTCGGAGGCCAGGCGGGTCAGTTCCCTCTCGGGGTCGGCGGTATTATTGTCGGGAACGGATTCAACGATTGTTGTTTCCACGTCCGGCATGTGCTCTACCAGGTATTTTCTTCCCTGGTCGTGGGCATAGCTCCATCCGCCGTCACCCACAGGTCCTACATACATAAAGGCAACCTTGAACTTTCCTGTGTCATTGGCCGCGCCGGTATTGCCCTCCTGTTTTTGCCCGCATCCTGCTGCAACAAGGGCCACAGCCATGACTAATACCGCGTAAAGCTTGAAAAATCCTTTGAAATTTTTCACCTTTCCCCCTCCTGAAATAAATATTCTCGAATTAAAAGCAGCGTCCGTTAAACCACCCCTCCCCCCGAAATGCCCTGATTAATTTTGTAGTTATTATTCTCCATATAATGAACAAGTCTCCTCTATTTCATGAAAAAAAACCTTTTAAATATGCAACTGCCATGCAGGATTAGTATAATCATCCCAGGGGTTGAATCAAATGATGGGGGAACCGGCAAAACGTGAAATGGGGTTTATTGCAGGAATTATTAAAAGGCCGGGGAAAAACATCCCCGGCCTTTTAACGTGGTGGGCCATAAAGGACTCGAACCTTTAACCTGACGATTAAGAGTCGCCTGCTCTACCAATTGAGCTAATGGCCCTTGTGGAATATGGCTGGGGCGGCTGGATTCGAACCAACGAAATGCCGGAGTCAGAGTCCGGTGCCTTACCGCTTGGCGACGCCCCAATACAGACAAGTTATATTATAATCAAATCAAAATTATCCGTCAAGTAGTATTAAAAAGGTTATGCCTGTATAAAGTGGAAGGATATAGCTGTTTGCCCGGCGAAATATATTCCATGGTCATTAGCCATAACTGGTAAATGAGTAAAAACAAATGGGGGTGAAGGGCGTTGGCCGAACAGCTTGATAACAATCCTTTTATCGGGACGTGGCAGTTGGTTTCCTTTGAAATGAGCACACCGGGCGGGACTGTGAGTCCCTTTGGCCGGGATCCTGCCGGGTATTTTGTTTTTAGTCCCGACGGTTATGCCAGCGTTAATATAATGCCTGCCGGACGCACTAAAACGGCCTCTGAAAATCCTTTTTTTGCGACTGATGAAGAAAAGATAGCCAATGCATTCTTTCTTAGCTATGCCGGAAGGTATGAGGTGAAAGATGATGTTTTGGCGGTGTATCCCGATGTAAGTTATTTTCCCAACTGGGTTGGTGTGCCGCAGATAAGGAATTTCAGGATGGAAGGGGATATACTGGTGTTAAGCCAGAGGGGGGATTTTATTGGTACTCCGGAGTTGGAGGTAGTACTAAGGTGGAAGCGGCCCTGATTATTTGGCTGTCACATATTGACGGGCCATCTGCCATTTTTGAGCATGGAGTTAATTTCTACAGGTTATCCCTTTGATGCACAATATTAATAAAAGCATCTTCCGGCCGGGAGGTGCTTTTTATGTATAACCGCCCAATATTAATTAAATTGTCAATAAATATCAAATTAAAAAGGAAAAGAGGGACAATTGTAGAATAGTAAGGGAAGAGTTTAATTCAGGGGGTGGTAATGTGGATCGGGTGGGGTTTGTTAATCATAAAGGCAAAGAAGTTCTGGTAATAGATTTTTCAGTCGCCGGAAAGCAGGAACTACTTCAAACTATGGATGCAGCAAAGAAAATAATCAGCGGGCAGCCTGAAAATTCCGTCCTTACACTGACAAAGGTTGCCGGTTCTTCTTTTGATTCGGAGGTGTCCAAAGCTCTGAAGGAATATGTAAAAAGTAACAAGCCTTATGTTAAATCAGCCGCTGTTGTTGGTCTGGGGGGATTACAGAAAATCCTTTACGATACGGTTATCAATTTTACCGGCAGAAAGATGGCCACCTTTAATAATATTGAAGAGGCCATGGACTGGCTTGTTAAACAGTAGGTTCTACCTTGAAAATAGCTTATACTGAATGAATTCCGGGTCGGGAATCCAGAATCCAGAATCCAGAATTCAGAATTCAGAATGGTAGGGCATTCCTTATAAGTAGTGAACACATTTTCATCCTTCAATGGTGCCGCTTTTAGCGGCATGTTGGTCTGGATTCTGACTCCTGACTTCTGGCTTCCTGACCCGGAATTCACTCAGTATAAGCACTTTGTGTCGGCAGGCCGGCTGTTGAGGGAGTGTTTTTATGAGTCTGACCTGGTCGGATTTTTCCCAAAGCCTGAACAATGCCCTGGGAAGTGACTGGGGAAATGTTGTGGAATTTTTTCTGGCTATGGTGGTGTTAATTATCCTTATCCTTATTGTTGGAGTGTTTATGTCCCGTAAGGAGAAGGAAATATCCCGGCGGCAAAACCGGATAGCGTGGCGTCCTTTGGATAATCAGCAGAGGCGCAACTGGTTCAGGGTAAAAACAAATAAGGTGTTTGAGTGGATTCCTTTTAGTGAGGTTGTAAAAGCCACAAAATTCAAGTACCGGAAAGATTGTCTTATTGACATCAGCGGCGGTGGACTCTGCTTTTCCACCACTGTAAAAATAGTTCCCGGGGAGGAAATTATGCTTCTTCTGGATACCGGGGAAGGAAAGCCCCTGATAGTAAGCGGGCAGGTATTGAGGGTGGAGGCGGATGATGTGCAGGACAAGATGAATAAGGTGGCGGTAAAATTTGGAAAGATGTCCAGTGGCGATCGTGACAGGATAGTTGCCTTTACAATGCAGCGCCAGCGTGACTCCATACAGGAAAAAAAGCTGGAGCAGGAGCAGGTGCAGACTCCACCGGCTGTGTCTGATCAACAGGAAGAGTTGAAATAATGTTTTCCTATATACCCCCTTTACCCTGGGAGTCCGCATCTGCCTGCAAAAAAATGTATTTTACTTCTTTTCCTGACGGGAGGCCGTTTTTCCCGAAGGACCGTTCGCAAAAAGTTATCCGGCCGCGTCGTTCAACCAGGAGAACCGTGGAGGACCGGGTCCCGTAAGTTTCACTTCGGATAAAGACCGGGGAAAGGAGCCTCTCCCACTCCAGGGGAACACCGGTCCGGGGAAGATCCCCGTCCGGCGCCCTTTTTTCATCGGACAATAATTTAAACAGACTGTCCGGCTGTATGTGCCCGGAACTCCTTATTATATTGTCCAGGGCCTTTTTCCCCTTTTCCACCTTATGCCACGGGGTATCCAGCAAATGGTTGCTCAATCCGTGGATACCGGGGCTGACTTTCCGGGGACATTTATCCCTGTTGGAGTAATACCACATAACACCTTCGTCCATCAGCAGAAGGTTGAACCCATTGTAACTTTCGCCTTTTTTATCCAGTTTCCCAAGGTATGCCCGGGGCTCCACCCCTGAAAGAAGGAAATCCTTTACCAGGTTCCCCCTTGAGGGCGCCCCCGGCTTTATTGAGGACGGGTCGCGGTAATTGGTGAGGGCTGCCAGGCGCCCCCGGCGGGTTATTCCCATCCATGCGCCGCCCTGTTCCAGGTCTTTTCCGGCCAGCACGCCCGGGTCCTCTTTCCAGAAGCCGGCGGGAGACGTGGGGCGGGCGTGGTACTCGTCCCGGTTTGCCGCCATAACCAGCAGGTAATCAGGGTGGCAGTTATAGGCAAAAACAATAAAGCACACCGGTTTCAAACCTTCCTCTCAACTCTTTGGTTTTTTGGAGGTCAACCCATCCGGTTCCGGAACTCCCACTTCTACAAAGTGGGGGTTCCTTTTCCTAAACATAATACTTTAATTGGCCGCCGCGCACAAGGGAATAAGGTTTGTAGCGGCAGGAAAAGAGAATTCCGCCACCGAATTCTTATACATTTTGGGGAGGGAGAAATTTTATGGGCAAGGTTACAGGAGTGGTTGCAGAAAAAGATGCTCTGGCCCGTCACCTGGGTATAAAACTGACGGAGGTTGAGCCCGGATATGCCAGCGCAGTCATGGAGGTAAGGCCTGAGTTGCTGAATGGTGTTGGTGTAACCCACGGGGGGGCTATTTTCAGTCTGGCCGATGTTGTTTTTGCCGCCGCCAGTAATGCCCACGGGCCGGTTGCCCTGGCATTGAACATGAATATACAGTTTCTAAAAACATCAACGGCCGGGGCGGTGCTTACCGCCACCGCCCGTGAAGAAAACCTGACCAGAAAAACAGGCCTTTACCGTATGGAGGTAAAGGACGAAAACGGGAAAATGATAGCTTTGGCGGAGGGTCTGGTATACCGGCGCAGCGAATAGGAGGCTGTTGAAAGAGTTCCGCCTGCTGCCTTTCTGAGGGTATTGAAACACTCTCATAGGGGTTGTTAAGGGCGTTTCAAAAAAGCCTCCTCTGATTGCTGTTGAGAGGTCCCGGATATTAAGGCTTTTTTATAACCTGCCACGATGTTGCCGAATAGGAGTCCATACCAGGTCGCCATTATGGAAAACAACACTGACAATGACAGGGACAGCCATATTCCTATGTAAATAAACCGGGTAATTGAAAATATCAGTAAAAAACCCGAGATGCATAAAACCAGTTTGTTTTTTATTCCGTTATAGGGGATCTTGCAGGCTGAGGCTATTACTATGTAAATGCTCATTACAAACAAATAGATAACAGATATGACTATTATCGGGTCGATAAACATTCAGGATTCTCCTTAAAAACAAATGCATTGCTGATTCTATATATCTTTCCACATATGAAAAAAAATACCTCCAAATAATTATAGAAGAACATGAAACGTACCCTGTAGGGAAATGGATGGATACCGGAGTATTGCTTCCGGGGAGAATGAATTATGGAGACAACCCAAATACACGGTTATGTCGAAAGAATAACCTACTATAATGATGAAACCGGTTTTATAGTGGCCAGAATTCAGGAAAAAGGGAAAAGCGGGCTTACCACCATTATAGGCAACCTGGCCGGAATAAACGCCGGTGAATATCTCAGGGCCTCAGGGAAATGGGTCACCGACAACAGGTTTGGGGAGCAGTTCCGGGTGGATAAGTTTGAGACAGTTGTTCCGGCCACGGTAAAGGGCATTGAAAAGTACCTGGGATCGGGTCTTATCAAGGGTATAGGGCCGGTTATGGCCAGGAGGATTGTAAAGGTTTTCGGCGCCGATACCCTGGATATTATTGAAAAAGAACCGGGGCTACTGTCCAGGGTGGAAGGGATAGGCCCCGGGAGGATTGGGATCATTAAAAAGGCCTGGGAAGAACAGCGGGAAATAAAGGAGATCATGGTTTTTTTGCAGGGACACGGGGTAAGCGCGGCATACTCCGCCAGGATATTCAAGCATTACGGCAAGGATTCGATAGAAACGGTGAAGAACAACCCCTACCGGCTGGCGGCGGATGTTTACGGCATAGGCTTTGTCACCGCCGACAATATTGCCCGCAACATGGGCATTGATCCCAATTCAGAAATGCGGGCCGTGGAGGGAATAATATATGTGCTTAACCAGCTGATGGGTGAGGGGCACGTGTATTATCCCTACCAGGCCCTGGTGGACAGCGCCGCGGAAATGCTGAAGGTGGAAAGGGATGTGGTGGTAAGGGCAATGGCCCGGCTCTATGAAGATAGGCGCATCATAATAGAAGACCTTAACCTGCCGGGTGAGGATTTCAGGCCCAATAACAAGGCGGTGTACCTGGCGCCCTTTTACCATGCCGAGACTGAGCTGGCCGCCAGGCTGCTTGAACTTTCCGGGGAAAGGCCCGCTGCTGTCCCGGACCGGCCGGAGTCTCTGGTGGAGGAAGTGGAAAAGAGGCTTGCCATAACCCTGGCTGCAAAGCAAAGGGAGGCCGTCCTATCCGCCATAACCGGCAAGGTAACGGTTATCACCGGCGGGCCGGGCACCGGCAAAACCACAATCATAAAGGCCATAATAAGCATATACAGGGAAATGGGACAGAGGTTGATTCTTGGCGCGCCCACAGGCAGGGCGGCAAAAAGGATGCAGGAGGCCACCGGCCACGAGGCCAAAACAATTCACCGCCTCCTGGAGTACAGCCATCACAGCGGAGGCTTTCAGAGGGACCGTAAGTCGCCCCTGGAGGCTGACGTGGTCATTATTGATGAAATGTCCATGGTGGACATTATTTTGATGTACCACCTGATCAAGGCGGTTCCCGACCACGCCGCAGTGATACTGGTGGGAGACATCAATCAACTCCCCTCGGTGGGGCCGGGTGCGGTATTCCGGAATATAATCGAGTCCGGGCGGTTCAGTGTGGTGAATCTGACGGAGATATTCCGGCAGGCCAGGAATAGCAGGATTATTGTCAATGCCCACCTGATAAATATGGGTAAATTTCCCGAAATAAGCAGCTCCCCGGATGGAGTGACGGATTTTTATTTTGTGCCTGAGGACAGCCCGGGCAGGGCGCTGGAAAAAATACTTACCCTGTGCGGGGAACGGATCCCCGGGCGTTTCGGGTATGACCCGGTGAAAGATATCCAGGTTTTAACTCCCATGCACAGGGGGGAGGTGGGGGTTTCCTCACTGAACATGAAGCTGCAGGAGCTTTTAAATCCCGGCGGCGCTGAGGTTGCCAGGGGGTATAAAACATTCAGAGAGGGCGACAAGGTGATGCAGGTGGTAAACAACTATGACCGGGAGGTTTTTAACGGGGACATAGGCTGGATTTTAAGCATAAACCGTGAAGACCAGGAGGTTGTTGTCGATTTTGAGGGCAGGAGTGTGTCCTACGGTTTTTCCGATCTGGACGAGCTGATACTGGCCTATGCCGTTTCCATTCACAAGTCCCAGGGAAGCGAATACCCGGTGGTGGTGATGCCTGTGATGACCCAGCACTACATGATGCTGCAGAGGAACCTTATATATACCGGCATTACCAGGGGGAAAAAACTGGTTGTCATAGTGGGGAGCAAAAAGGCAATGGCCATTGCCGTAAGGAACAATAAAACAGAAAACAGGTATACCCGCCTGGGGGAAAGGCTGATGGCCGGCCGGGTGTATCCTTCGTCCCGGCTTTTTTAAAATTTTTTGTCTCCCACCCTGCCAAATTGATCTCCCGCCATTACGCCTCCCAAGGGGGGCTTTTTTGTTTAAATATTTTCTTTCGGGGGAACTATACCGGTGGAGGTGAAAAAATGAGTAAAACCGCATGGGCGCTCTTGTTCAAGTTTGTGATGACCTTTATTTTTGCTGTGGTTGCCTTCATGCTTGTTGGCCGCAACACCTTTGGATGGGTGTTTGTTGTTGCCATTTTGGGGGCCGCGCTAAACTACCTTGCCGGCGACCTTTATGTGCTGCCTAAATGGGGAAATATCACCGCGTCTGTTGGTGACGGCATATTGGGGGCTGTGCTCGCGTTTTTGGTGGACCTGGTTTCCGGGGCTTTTACAACCAGTTTTATCAGCCTTATTACCTTTGCCGTCCTTATTGCCGTTGGGGAATATTTTTTCCACCAGTATCTGAAACGTTCAGAAGAGGTTGCGCCATAAGCGATACAGGTATAAAAAGACATATCATCGCCCCGCCGTCAGGCGGGGCTTGTCTTTGCCGTTCCCCTGCATGGGTGTCGCCGGGGCTGGTTTTTATCTGGAAAAACCTGTTTTTTCAACTATCACATTGGGGGAACGGGATTCTTTTATTTTCTCTTCAAGGGACCGGCAGTGGGAATAGCAGGTGCCCCTGAGCACTGCGTCGAAGTTTCTCAGCAACTCCTCGTGCCCACCGGGTATAAAGGCGTAACCACACTGCTTTATCGCCTTGATTGATTCAAGGCAAAGGTCAGCCAACTGGTAGCAGCCGTCTGCCCCTCCCACCAGGCTTTTGACATTGCTCCCAATTTTGTCGTCAATCCTGAGTCCGGCAAGCCTGCCGGCGATACCGGAAATGTCCCGGCAAAAACTGTACGGGGCACGTAAGATAGACGATCTTGCCTCAACTATTTCCATATTCCGCATGTCGGTGACTATAACAACCTCCATCTCGTGAATAGTGTCGACTATGGCGGACACTGTTTTAAGCGTGTAGTCCCCGGTCTTCTCGCAGCCTACCTGCTTGGACCTGCTGAATACCTTCAATGTAAAGTCTCCTTTTTCAGTTTTTGGTGGTTATTCAACACCCTGTCGGGATATTCCTTTTTCAGGGCTCAATTTACTTTTCATTGACACAGGAATTATTACTCCCCCTGTCAAAGACATTCTAAAACCGGGTGCCGGGGTTATTTTCGGCCGGTTTGTTATATAAGGCTTGTCGTCGGGGGGTATCTGTTAATATGAAACCGGGTAAAGTCAGAGTGATATATGGTAAGAACGGGGGCCGGTTTCCGTTTTGCAATTCAATTTTTATCGATGATTCCATAAAGGTTGTGGTGGATCCCGGCGCCGGGCCGGACATACTGGAGGGCCTGAAGGCCGGGGGACCGGTGGATATGGTGATAAACACCCACTATCACTTTGACCATATAGTTTATAACCACCTTTTCAGCAATTCAAAAATATACATCAACCAGGTGGAGGGTGACTGTTTCAGAAGTAAGCGGGAGCTGGCGGGGCGCCTGGGAATGACGGCTGTATATGGCGAGGGCTGGGTAAGGGGCTGGATGGAAAGAATATCAAATCCCGGCACCCCGCAAAGCCCTTTCAGCCCCCAGAACCGGCACGAGTGGTGGCTGTCGGCGTCAAGGGTGGACGGGACCTACCGGTGGGGAGAGGTTTTTGATTTCGGATCAACCAGGATGGAGGTCATCGGCGCACCGGGCCATACGGCCGGCTTCAGCTGCCTGTACTTTCCGGAGCAGGATGCCGTCTATACCGGTGACATTGACCTTACTCATTTTGGCCCCTGGTATGGGGGGTCCGATGGCGATATAGATCTTTTTATAGACTCCGCCAGGAAGATAGCGGACCTGAGGGCCGGTACATATATAACCGGCCATGAGGCGGGCTCCGTGTCATGGGATGAATTTAAACAAAGGCTGGAAAAATTTCTGGATATAATCAATATCAGGGATGCTAAAATACTTGCGGCACTTTCCACGGGGCCCATGAACAGAAAGGAGTTGTCTTCCCTGGGGCTTATCTATGACAGGAGATACCTGGTGGACGACTGGCTGCGGGCCTGGGAGGAGCTTATGGTGGAAAAGCACCTTAAAAGGCTGGTTGGAATGGGTGAGGCCGGGTTTGACGGTGACAGTTATTATAGAATTTAGGGTAGTTCCCCATGCCGCCAGCGGCGCCATCAGAGGATGAAAATATAAGCCCGGACTATTCTGGATTCTGGATTCTGAATTCTGACTCCTGACTTCTGAATTCCGCCACCTGTAAGGTGGCACCGGCCGGAGGCCGGCTATTTTATAACGCTTAGGAAAGTATAGTTCTCCTCTGTTTCCGACTTTCCGTTAAAAGCGTTTCAAAAAAGCATTCCTCTGTTGGCTATCGGGAAGCCTTAAACATTAAGGCTTTTTTATTGATACTGTACGGGTATCCGGGTCCCAGTCCACACTGTAGCCGAGGTATTCACTTATATAGCGCACAGGAACCATGGTCCGGCCATTTTTTATCACCGGGCAGGTGTCCATCCTCTTTTGTTTGCCATCCACGGTGGCCCAGACACTGTCTATGGTAAAGACAACAGTGCCACCCTGCCCGGTAATGGTCGCCTTTCTGGCCGAGGGGTCCCAGGAAACGCCGGCACCGAGGGCCTCAGTTATGGCCCTGACGGGAACTATGAGGCGGTTGTTGGAGTCGATGTAAGGGGGGGAGTCGAAGCTCAGAGTGTTTCCTCCCGCCACCACATTATAAAGTATTTCCCCATCCGGCCCCCGCCCCGGCCCGTAGCCGTAAAGCAGGTACTTTTTCCTTTCTTCTTTGAATCTGTTGAGCCCCGGTGTGTATTTGTCAACTATTTCCTCGGGGGAAAGCCCCTGTTCAAGTTGCCCGCCTATACCGGCAGTCCCCATTATCTTGTCAAACATTACTATTTCCCTGCCGCTTTTGGGTACATCGAAGTTGTTCAGGGAGTGGGCGTAAGCCAGGGCGTAAAGGCCGGTTCTGGCAGGATTGAAGGTGTGGTAGTCGGTTATTTTCAGCCTTACTCCCCCTGCTCCGTCCCTGTCTTCCGGGATAAAGGTCACCCCGGGCAGCCCTGACCGGTTTAAAAGTCCGGCAAATTTTTGAGAATCTATTCCCTTGCCCCCTATCCATTTAAATTTATCTGCCTGGAATATTCCCGTGCCTTCCCCCAGACCTGTGGCCATATAGCCGAAAACAGAGTCCAGGTCCGGGATGTTGGGTGATGTCTGCACCCAGGGCAGCCCGGTATCCTGGTATGTCATGCTCCTGTTATAGCCCTCCATCTTTATGACCCTGAGGTCCGCCCCTATGTTGCGGTTGAAAAAAAGGGCCAGTTCCCCCGCGGTCATTCCATGGGCCATGGGGAGGTTATCCACTCCCACGAAGGTTTTGTAGCGGTCCTCCAGTACCGGCCCCTCCACTATTTCTCCCCCCAGCGGGTTGGGCCGGTCAAGCACAATAACGGGTTTTCCGTATTTTTTGGCCGCCACAAGGCAGTAATTAAGGGTGGACATATAGGTGTAGGACCTGGCTCCTATGTCCTGAATGTCAAATAAAAGAAGGTCAATGCCACGGAGCATGTCTTCGGTTGGCATCCTTGTTTTGCCGTAAAGGCTGAATACCGGTATCCCCAGTTTTTCATGCGTGTATGACTCAACGTATTCACCGGCCTTGGCGGTTCCGTCCAGACCGTGCTCGGGGGCGTAAAGCGCCGCCAGTCGGGTTGACCGGTCGCCGGCCAGTATATCCACCATGCTTTCCCCCCGGCCTGTCACGCCGCTCTGATTGGTTACCAGTCCTATTTTTTTGCCCTCTATCAGATAATGATACCTGGTCAGTAATACCTCGTCTCCCAATTTGACGGCAGGTGTCCCATAGCATGAATCGCTGGCGGAATGGGCGAACAATATAATTGCGGCCAGCAAAGCCGCTATTGCCATGATTTTTTTCAATGATATACCTCCCTCCGTATACGTCCGGTAAACATCCCGGCCTATTATTTTAGACGCCGGAAACCTCTTTTTTGTTGCAGCGGGATGGGTGGTGAAACAACTTAGTGGGAAATATGGATGGGAAGGATTTGTCTGCTGAAAAGTATGTATATATTGTCAAAATGTTGAAGGAAAGATAAAAAATATGTAGAATTAACTTGCATGATCCATATATAAAGCTACCCTGAAAATACTTATACTGAGTGAATTACGGGTCGGAAGCCAGAATTCAGAATTCAGAATTCAGAATTCAGAATCCAGAATTCCGGGCATTCCTTGTATTTTCGTTATCTGCTGGTGCCGCATTTTTGCGGCATGGATAACTACCCTGAAAATGCTTATACTGAGTGAGTTCGGGTCGGGAGCCAGGAGTCAGAAGGGTCCGAACATTCCTTATATTTTCATTTTTTAATGGTGCCGGATTTATGTGGCATGGGGGTCTGATATTTAAATCATTTATAACGGGCGGTTCAGCCAAAGGGGGGAAGATGAATGGAACTGCTGGAGGTAATTCACCAGAGAAACAGTTTTCTGCTCAAGGTATTATGGCCTCTGTTTATATTGGGAGCAGTGACGACGGCTTTTCTAACTCCGGAACTTGTTTTATACCTGTTATGTGCCGGAGTTCCCATGATGGGTCTTTTGACTTTTTTGATCATAAAGCGCAGATTGGTATACATGACAATGTACCTGGTGCTTCTTTTTACACTTATAATAGCGTTTGTTGTGTGTTATCTTGATCCCAACTACAGTTCTTACTGCCTTGTTTTTTTGTGCCTGGTCATTGTGTCGCTGTATCAGGACATCCGGCCTGTATTAATGTCAGGTATATTGATGATTGGGCTGACCAACTATTTTTACTTTACATATGGTGAAAAGATGTTTCCCAGATCGGGTCTTAATGATCTGGTTTTTTTTAACGTTTACATTGTTTTTATTGTTATTTTACTTATGTCCCAGATACGGTTCGGTGAAAAGTTAAGGAATAATATACAAAACGCCATTGACCGGATAAGGGAATTCAGTAAAAAGCTTAAAGACGGCATAAAGACTGCCAGCGGGATGTCAAAAGAGGTGACGGATTCATTTCAAGAAATTGCCGCCAGTGTGGAATCGCAGGCGGGTACCGTTGCAGACATAAAAGGAGCGATGAATTCGAACAGTCAAAGCGTTCAGTCCGTAGTCCGGGACTCTGTCTCATTATCCACTCTTTCCGCTGAAACAAACAGGGAAATAAGTGACGGTAACCACCAAATCAAGGTGCTTGCGGAACAGATTGACGGAATGCAGGCAATTATTAACGATAACACGAGACTGATAATGGAACTTGTTGAAAAAACGAGGTTGATTAACCGGGTACTTGAGAAGTTGGACGAAATAGTGGAACAGACCGATCTGCTTGCTCTTAACGCGGCAATTGAGTCATACAGGGCGGGTGAGCACGGTTTGGGCTTCGCGGTTGTTTCCGATGAAGTGCGCAAGTTGGCGGAGAGTTCGCGGGTATCAATGAAAGACATTTCCGGTATACTGAATGATATTCGCACCAGGTCCCGGGAAATTGCCGATCAGTTTGTTTTGGGCAAGAACTCCATTGAATCCGGGAAGGAGGCCATGGACGGCATTGAAAATGTATTCCGCCAGATTGCCGGGCATGCCGGACTGATGTCGCAGAAATCAAACCAGGTTGAGAAAATGGTGCACATGTTGGAAAACTCCTCCGCTGTGATATCAAGGGAGATGGTGTCAATCGCCGGTACGGCTGAAGGCATTGCGCAGTCTGTGGGGTTGGTTTTCGCCAATATTGACAGTCAAAGCCGGAAGGTGGCGGAAATATTGGAGAGTTTTAAAGAGTTGGAACGTTTGGCGGGCATGCGCGGGATGGGGAATCAATCATTTGCGGACGGGCAGGTTGCGGGACGATAAAGGGGGAGGATGAATGGACCGGCTGGAAATGGTTCACCAGAGAAATAGAATGATAATGCTGGTTATGTGGCCGCTTTTATTGGCGGGAGTCGCTTTGATTGCAATGTTCACTCCCGTTTATGCAATTTCTTTTGCCAGTGTATGCATACCAACTCTTGCTCTGGTAACGGTTTTGATCAGGAGGCGCAAGATGGTCTATGGAACCATGTACATAGTGGTTTTCGGGATTATTGGCGCCACTTACCTGATATGCTATATTGATCCTGTTTTCAGTTCCTATTGCATGATATATGTAGCTCTGATACTGGTTTCACTTTATCAGGACATTCGTACCGTTATATTGGCAGGTGTGCTTCTGGCCGGTATGACGGATTATTTTTATGTTGTATACAGGGATCACATGTTTCCGGGGTCCGGTATTGATGATATAGCCTTTTTCAATATATATATCGTTTTCATGGTGAATTTGCTCGCTTCCCAGATAAGATTCAGTGATGGTTTCAGGCGCAATATTGTGAAAATAATAAATCAGATAAGGGAATTCAGTATAAAGCTGAAAGACAATGTTGTCGCCACCGGGCAAATAACCGGGGAGGTAAACGCTTCGTTTCAGGAAATAGCCGCCAGCGTGGAATCGCAGGCCGCCAGCCTGTCTGATGTAAGGGATTCCATGAATTCAACCGGAGACAGCGTGCGGACAGTGGTTGAGGATGCCGCCTCACTTTCCGATCTTGCCGGGAAAACCAATGTAGAGGTGGAAAGGGGCAACCGGCAGGTAGCTGTTCTTATGGAACAAATAAACAATATTCATGCGGTAATAAATATGAATTCATGGATGATCGAAGAACTTGGCGGCAAGACAAGGATAATCAATCAAATACTGGGTAAGCTGGATGAAATAGTGGAGAGAACCGATCTGTTGGCCCTTAACGCAGCAATTGAATCAGCCAGGGCGGGGGAGTATGGCCGCGGGTTTGCCGTGGTTTCCGGGGAGGTGCGTAAACTGTCCGAGAATTCCAGGTTGTCGATGAAGGAAATAGCCGCCATATTGCAGGACATACGCAGCAAGTCCGGGGAAATTGCCGAGAAGTTTGCCGAGGGCAGCGCTTCTGTTGATTCCGGCAAAAGGGCCGCGGAAAATGTCGGGGGAGTGTTCCGGAGGGTAACCGGCAATACCAGGACAATGCTTCAGAAATCAGGTCAGGTTGAGGTTATGGTGCGTGATTTGGAAGGATCATCCGGTATTATATCGGGGGAAATTTCTTCAATAGCCGGTATTTCCGAAGGTATCTCGGAATCGGTAATGCTGCTCCGGGCCGTCATTGAGGACCAGTCGAAGAAGGTAAACGGCATTGTGGAAGATTTCAAAGAGCTGGAAGTTTTGACGGAAAGCTGTTAGACGGCTGGTGCATAATATTGTTTTAGAATGTTGGGTAAAAAAGGTATTTTGCATATTTTGCAGAAATTGGTACCAATCCGGGATTTTAACGGAAAGAAGATGGAGGGGGAAGTACGATGGACCGGCTGGACGTGGTGCAGCAAAGAAACAGGTTTATAATGTTTACATTATGGCCGTTATTGGTTTTGGGGACATTGGTGACTTTTTTTATAACACCGGTTTATTCCTATGCCATAGCCGGCGTTGGGATCCCCTTCCTGGTTATGGTGACTTTTTTGATCCTGAAGAGGAAAATGCCCTATGCAACAATGTATATAGTGGTGTTTGCATTTTCACTCATTATATTTCTCATGAATATGATGAGGCCTTCCATTAGCGCATTCTGTATGGTTTTTCTGGCATTGGTGATCATTTCATTATATCAGGATATTCGTCCCTTGTTATTGATGGGGGCATTGGTGGTCATCATGGCTGCCTACTTTTATATTGCATTTGGTGTCAATATGTTGCCCCAGGCGGGCTTGGACGATATTTTTTTCATGAATGTATTTGTTATTTTTATTTTACTCATCCTCATTGCCCAGATACAATTCAGTGAGAAAATCCGTATCAATCTGGAGAAGATCATAAGTCAGATACGGGAATTCAGTGTAAAACTTAAAGAAAATGTTGATATGACCGGGCAAATATCCAGGGAGGTTACCGCCTCTTTTCAGGAGATTGCCAGCAGTGTGGAATCCCAGACGGAAAGTGTTTCAGACATAAAGAACTCAATAATTTCTATAGGGGAAAGCGTCCAGTCAGTGGTCCGGGACTCGGCGTCGATGTCCAGGCTTTCCGAGGAAACCGATACGGAAATAGAAAAGGGCAACCGGCAAATCGAGGTGCTTACCAGACAGATTGACAGTATTCATTCCATTATAAGCAAAAACACCAGTCTTATTGAGGAGCTAAGCGGTAAGACCAGGTTGATCAATCAAATACTGGGCAAGCTGGACGACATAGTGGAACGGACTGACTTGCTGGCTCTTAATGCTGCTATTGAATCGGCCAGGGCGGGTGAGTATGGCCTGGGCTTTGCCGTTGTTTCAGAAGAGGTTCGCAAGCTGTCGGAAAGTTCCCGGGTATCCATGAAGGATATTGCCAATATACTCCAGGACATTCGCAGCAGGTCCGAGGAAATTGCAGGTTTGTTTATTGAAGGCAAATCCGCTGTGGACGCCGGGAAAAATGCAATGGAGGGTGTTGAGAATGTTTTCCGCCAGGTTACCGACCACGCCAAGCTGATGCTGCAGAAATCAGGTCAGGTGGAGGGAATGGTGCATAAGCTGGAGGAATCATCCGGTGTCATTGTAAGGGAAATAGCATCCATTGCCGATATTTCCGAGGGCATTTCGGAGTCGGTGGGCGGTGTCTTCGCCAATGTTGAGGACCAAAGCCAGAGGGTTAATGGAATAGTGGACAGCTTTGCGGAATTGGAAAAAATGACAAGCGGACTGAAGGGTTCCGGCCAGGGGGAGCAGGCTGACTGAAACAGTGAACTCGTTCAGCCAGGCTGAACATCGGGGCTTCAGATGGGGATTCAACCCCACCTGAAGTGAAAAAAGGAACTCCCGCTTGTAAAAGTGGGAGTCTTGGAAATAAGGTAAATGGAGTGTTTATAAGTGTATTGGACGGGAAAGGTTTCAGCCTTATTGGCTGAAGCCTTTTTTCAATATAGATGAAGACCCCTTCTCTTGATGCTGCAGGTAAAAAAGAGGTATTGTTCCTGTGTAGAAAGAATTTGTATGGAATTAGCATTTTTTTAAATAGTTGGCGCACCGGGGTGTAATGATGAAAAAGCTCTTCCTGCTTGCTATATTTATTATTCAGCTGGTTACTGCCGGCTGTGGTGGTGAAAAAACAGACAGTGAGAATGGGGCGGTGGACCCCGATTTGCAGGCCCTGCCGCTGAAGCCCGCCCTGATCAGGCTTGAGGACCTCGGTCCCGGAGGTCCGTATGAAGATCCGGAAAGCCTTGTAAAATTGCGTGTTATAGCCGAGTATCTTCACCAGGAGGGTGTTCCATTCCATATTTCACTGATTCCCAGGATGGTGGTTCCCTCCAGAAAATATGATGTAAGCATTGGTGACGACACCCCATATGTAAAGGAGTTTATTGACACAATCAGGTATATGCAGAGTATGGGGGGAATAGTGGGCATGCACGGCTATACCCACCAGAGCGGGAATACAAACAGTGCCGCCGGCTTTGAATTTTACGACAGGGTTTACAATCCATCAGTGCCCGGTAATTATGAATATGCCCGGGACCGGGTGGAGAAGTCCCTGGAACTGTTCCGGAAAGCCGGTATTGCGCCGGCCTTTTGGGAGACACCGCATTATACGGCCTCTTTGTACCAGTGCCCGGCCTTTGAGGAGCAAATGGGTCTGTTATATGTGGATAACCACCGGGGAGAGGTGACTGACGGATACAGGGTGGTGGATCTGGAAGGCAGTGGCTACCGCGGCTATATGACTGTTCCAACTCCTATGGGGATGGTTGAAAAAGCCGGTGATGCGGAAAAAATGATTGCCAAAAACGGGGGCAGTCTGGCCTCACTATACATTCATCCGTTCAGGGAGTTTCAGTATATATCAATTTCCTCCGGTAACAACGGTGAAAGAGTCGTTTCATATGATGAGAGGTCGCCATTGCATGATGTGGTCAAGACCTTTAAGGAAAAGGGATACAATTTTGTATCCGTATACTCGCTGGTTTGTTTTGTTCCGGCCCAGCGCCTTTCTCCGCTGCCGGCCATAAGTAAAGGTGAGTCTTACCTGGCCGGGCGGTTTGGGGACGGTAACGGCCAGGAGGTTCTTGCCTGGAGCGGGGACGGCAGTTGGAAAATCTACAGCTATGACAATACATGGTACTCCCCCAGGAAGGTAAAGGCTTTCACCGAACGTTCGGGACAGGTCCGGGGATGGACGGCGGACAGTACTGCGGTGCCCCTGGCCGGTGATTTCAATGGTGATAAAAAAGATGATATTTTTTTATTCAGTCCCGGCCGGGGCACTCTGGTGCCGGCTGAAAACAGGGATGGAACATTTATATGCGGCAGCAAGCCGGCCCTTGTTTTTTCCGGGATGGAGAATGCCAGGGCCATGGTAGGGGATTTCAACGGGGACGGCCTGGCTGATCTGGCTCTGCACGACCCGGAGAGCGGAAGGATTTTTCTGGCTTTTAATAAGGGTGGTGTGTTTGATGATATAGTATGGTTGGAGAAGAACCTTTTTTTAACAGGGCAGGGCGTAAGGGTTATGGCCGGAGATTTTAATGGCGACGGCGCATGCGATTTTGCTGCGGCGGACAGTGATTTCGGCCGGGTGAACGTGCTGCTGGGAGGACAGGGGCCAGGCGCCCTGACCAATTGGTCAACATGGCTGAATATGGTGGAGCCGTTGGGGGCGCGGCCAATCCTTTCCTCAGACGTCAATGGGGACGGCAGGTGCGATCTGGTGGTTTATGACAGAGCGGGGCTTTGGAAAATAATTCTTTCTGGTGGTGACAGCTTTGTGTTTAGAAAAAAATTCAACCAGTGGGGGGCTGACTCCGAAGGTAACAGTATTCCCCTCTTGGCTGATTTTAACGGTGACGGGAAATCCGACCTGGGTATTGTAACCGGAGGCTTTAGAAAGCCACGCATCCTTGATATAGCCATTTCTGTACTGGACAGGTAAGGTCGGGGAATATCCGGTAAGTTTTTGTTTATCTCTAAAAAAACAGAAAGATGGCATGGATGGAAGGCTCATGTGGAGTTATAATGATACAGAATGTGTCTTTTTTTTGACAAAAAAACGGCTATAGGGCTGGACGGAAGCAGTAAGGGTTCAGCCACGGAAAGGAACCGGATGTTGACATTATCTAAAAAAATAAGAAATCTTGGCATAATACCCCATGTTGACCATGGAAAGACAACCCTGGTGGACGGTATGCTGAGGCAGAGCGGTGTGTTTCATGAGAAGCAGGTGGTGGAGGACAGGGTTATGGACCGCAATGATTTGGAGAGGGAGCGGGGCATAACCATAATGGCCAAAAATACCGCGGTTTTATACAGTGGATATAAACTGAACATAGTTGACACTCCCGGCCACTCCGATTTTGGCGGCGAGGTTGAGCGCATCATGCAGATGGTGGACGGGGTTTTGCTTTTGGTCGACGCTTTCGAGGGGCCTATGCCCCAGACTCGCTTTGTGCTCAGGAAGGCCCTGGAGGGGGGGCTGGTTCCAATTGTGGTAATCAATAAAATTGACCGCATCAACGCCAGGCCAATTGAGGTGCTGGATGAGGTTCTGGACCTGTTCATTGACCTGGGCGCCGATGAAGACCAGCTAAGCTTTCCGGTGGTCTATACCAGCGCCAGGAAAGGTATAGCAACGCTGGACCCGCAACAGCCCGGCGTCGATTTAAAGCCTCTTTTCGAAACAATTATTAAGAGCATACCGGAGCCGGATGGAGATGCCGAAGCATCACTTCAGATGGGTGTGTCCATGATTGATTATGACAATTACCTTGGCCGGCAGGCTGTGGGCCGCATTCACAACGGGCGGTTGCGGAGCAGGCAGGAAGTGGCGGTGATTGGCGCCGATGGTGTTATAAGGCGTCAGCGCCTGTCCGGGATGTATGTTTTCGACGGGCTGAAGAAGGTTCCGGTGGAGGAGGCTGAAGCCGGTGAAATTGTGGTCGTTGCCGGCCTGGAAGATATAAACGTGGGCTGTACGGTTGCCGACCCGGACAACCCTGTTCCACTGGGCTTTGTTAATATTGACGAACCCACCATGACCGTAGCCTTCCATGTAAACAAGAGCCCCTTTGCCGGTAGGGAGGGTGATTATGTAACCTCCCGCAAGCTGGGTGAAAGGTTGTTCAAGGAGCTGGAATCGGATGTCAGCCTGCGGGTGGAGAGTGCCGGCACCCCGGATACTTTTCTTGTTGCCGGTCGCGGCGAGCTGCACCTGTCGGTTCTTATCGAGACCATGCGCCGGGAGGGGTATGAGTTTGAGGTTTCCAGACCCAGGGTTATAGAGAAGGATGTAGACGGAGTGAGGTCCGAGCCGGTGGAGGAGTTGGTGATTGATGTGCCGGAGGAGTTTGTGGGGATAGTTATGGAGCGCCTCGGGTCGCGCAAGGGTGAAATGGTCAATATGACCAATAAGGGCGGCGGCCGGGTGCGGCTGGAGTTTCATGTGCCGACCCGCGGACTGTTCGGGTTCCGGAATGAGTTTCTGACGGATACAAAGGGACTGGGCATAATGTACCATACCTTTCACCATTATTCACCGCACCGCGGGGAAATACTTACCCGGGGCAGGGGTTCCCTGGTGGCCTTCGAGACCGGGGAAACCACAGGCTATGGGCTGGAAAACGCCCAGGAGAGGGGCGAGCTGTTTGTGGGCCCCGGCGTGCCTGTGTACAAGGGAATGGTGGTAGGGGAGCACTCCCGCTCCGGGGACCTGGTGGTTAATGTCTGCAAGAAAAAACAATTGACTAATATAAGGAGTTCAACATCAGACATAGCGGTTAAGCTGACGCCCCCGCGCCAGATGAACCTGGAGCAGTGCCTGGAATTTATCAATGATGATGAGCTGCTGGAAGTTACCCCCAGGTCTCTGAGGATGCGCAAGCGGTAAAAAAAGCTTATTCTGAGTGGATTCCGGGTCTACCCTGAAAATACTCATACTGATTTGCTTATTTTGTCAGAACTCAGGACTCAGGACTCAGAACTCAGAATAGTTTGGGCATTCCTTGTATTTTCATTCTATGCTGGTGCCGCTTACGGCGTGGGGAACCACCCCCAATTCCCATGATTCCTAATTCCTACATAACATGCGGCATGAGAGGCCGGTTATTTTTGGCGGTACTTCTTTTCCCCACGGGCTTTCTTTTTCTCCCAGTCTTCCAGGAAGTCCATAAACTCTAAAAGCCTTTTTTTCCCTTCGGGGGTAAGCCTGGTCATCCGTGGCAGTATTTCCTCCTCAAATTCCGTGGGGTATTTGCTCTTTTTTTCTGCCAGCAGGTATCCGGCGGCGCCCAGAAGGTCCTCGTAGGGTATATACAGGGGAGTTGAAAGTTTTTTCAGTATTTCCGGCGACGGAATTCCGGAAGAGCCCCTGCATATTTTTGATATATAGGTGTGGTTTACGCCGGATACCCGACCCAGTTTTCTGAAGGAATAACCCCTCTTTTTTATTAATTCCTTAAGGTATACTGAAAATTCCATGTCCGATTCACCCCACTGAGATTATAACCTCGGTGGTGACAATTGGCAACATTTTATGGTATTAATGTTTATTGCCACAAAATGGTGTAGACAAAATTAACCATATATACTATTATAATGTATAATATATTACCCGATGGCGGTGGTGGAAGTTGCCCAAATATATACTGGAGATTGAAGTGGTGACTGAGCTTATCATGAGCAGGTATCCCAGCTTTCGAAAGGCTGCCGCGGCCCTGGGCATAAGCCATTCCTATCTTTCCAAGGTCCTCAGCGGCAAGAGGGAGCCGGGAAGAAAATTTATTGACGGTATACTGGCTGATTTTAAAGGGGTAAAATTTGAGGAAATATTTAAGGAAATAAAAGATTAGAACGGAAGATGGACAGGAGTTGTAAAATGGTGTTTCCTTGCTTTTGCTACAAATGTGCGCGGTATTTAAGCCTTGAATCTCTTTATGACAAGTATTGCCTGGCAATGGAGAAGAAGGTGAACTGCGAGAAGAAGAATTGTTACGAGTGCCATTATTCCTGCGACAGGTATACCGAAGATGACACCGGTATCTGGCCGGGTGCGGAACCTGAGCGTCCGGTGCAGGAAGATTCGTAGCCCGGCGGATTATGATATATGCATTTAAAGTACAGGTGTCCTTTATGCAGGACACCTGTTTTTGATCTAGAATATGATGAAAGGGGACACGCCTCTATTGGTGCTTTGCCTTGGGTCGGAGGAATGTCCCCGATTGATGAAATTTTCAATTGGCCGGCGGGAGGGTTGCAATCTGTGGAGGATAAATCTGTCTCAAAACTGGCGACGATGCTGACTGAGGAGGAAATAGTCAATATTATCGCGGAAAATGAATATGAGGGCGTAATTTTTGTTGACGCCGAGGGGATAGTTCGCTATATAAGCCAGGGGTATGCCGATTTTCTCAATATTAACAAGAAGGCTCTGCTGGGAAGGTTCATAAATGATGTGATTCCCCAGTCCAGGCTGGTGGAAACCATGAAGACAGGGAAGCCGCAATTCGGAGAGGTTTGGGAAATTAACGGGCAGCATGTCCTGGTTCATCGCTGGCCTATATTCAGAGACGGGGTTTTGGTGGGCTGTCTTGGCAAGAGTCTGTTCAAGGACGAGCTTTCCCTGGCCAGGGAGTTTATCCGCAAGGTCAAATGGCTGGAGCATGAGCTTGACTATTACCGGAACGAGCTGGAAAAGGAGCGCAGGGCCAAGTACGGCATAGATGATATTATCGGAAAATCGGAGCCGATAACAAGGCTAAAGGATAAAGTGCTCCGGGTGGCAAAAACAAATTCAACGGTTTTAATCACCGGGGAAAGCGGTACCGGAAAGGAGTTGCTGGCCCACGCCATCCATAGTGTTTCACCGCGAAAAAACAGGCCCTTTGTAAGAATTGACTGCACCGCCATCCCGGAAGACCTTATGGAGTCAGAGCTCTTCGGCTACGAGGAGGGGGCCTTTACAGGCGCCAAAAAGGGGGGTAAGGCGGGAAAATTTGAGCTTGCCCAGGGAGGCACCATACTTTTGGATGAGATAGGTGATATGAATCAGGTGATGCAGGCCAAACTTCTCCGGGTGCTCCAGGAGAGGGAGATTGAGCGGATAGGGGGAAACAAGCCCATACCCATAGATGTCAGGGTTATAGCATCCACCAACAGGGACCTGGCAAAAATGGTGGATGATCACCTGTTCAGGGAGGACCTTTTTTATCGCCTGAACGTGGTTTTAATGTATACTCCTCCCCTTCGCGACAGGAAGGAAGACATCCCGTTGCTGGTCCGGTGCCTTATCGGAAAGCTTAACCGGAGCCTGAACTCAGGCGCCAGAGGGGTTGAGCCGGAGGTTCTGGAACTGTTTAACAGGTATGACTGGCCGGGTAATGTAAGGGAATTGAAGAACCTTCTGGAGCAAGCCATTAACCTTAGTGATGCCGAGCTTCTAACAGTGGATGATTTTCCGGTATTGATTAAAAGGCTATCCAGGCAGGGCGCGCGCACCGTTGTAAAAAATCTTTCCCTTGCCATGGAAGAGGCGGAGAGGGAAATGCTGCTGGCGGCCCTGGAGAAGTCGTCAAACAATAGAAGTGAGGCGGCAAAGCTTTTGAATATTCACAGGTCGGTTTTGTATAGAAAGCTTGAAAAACATGGTATTAGATAGGTTATGTGGGGATAAAGGGAAAATATGTGTCTCAATAGCGCATTGTGTCGCCATAATGAGACAGGCCATTTCCTGTGCACAGCGCCTGTTCTGTCGCAATAATGAGACAGGGAATATGGGGAGTAACAATTTTTACTTTTTGATAAGGGCTTTTAAATAAAGACTTTTTTCATTTTATTATTATTTTAAACTTATGGCACTTTTTTTGCGTTGTCTTTAATTGTTTTGATTTAATTAATTGTTTGTAGTTATTGGAGGAGGGGACTGTAAATGGGAATGGGATACGTTGAGGAGTATAAGAAAAAACTGGTGACGGCGGCGGAGGCCGTAAAAGTTGTCAAATCCGGGGACTGGGTTGATTACGGGACCTTCCAGGGCCAGGTGGTGGAACTGGATAAGGCTCTGGCGGCAAGAAAAGATGAGCTTAAAGATGTTAAAATAAGGTCCGCCTGCAGGGCTTCCGGACCACCGGCGGTGTTAATGGCTGATCTCCAGCAGGAGACATTTACGTTTACCAGCGGGCACTACAGCCCGATTGACCGTATGGCCGGTGATATGGGATTGTGCTATTACTATCCGCTGTTGTTCAGGGAGGTGCCCAGTTATAGCCGGTTTGCCGATACCGATGTGACGATGATCGCGGTAACCCCCATGGATAAACACGGTTATTTTAATTTTGGTTTGAACAATGTTTACAGCAAGAAGTCCTGTGAGACGGCAAAAAAGGTGATAGTTGAGGTAAACCCCAATATGCCCTGGGTTCCGGGCGGGAACCAGGAGTGTATTCATATATCGGAGGTTGATTATATTGTTGAGGCTGACTGGGAATTTATAAACTTGCCTGAAATTCCTGTGAAGGAAGAGGATGAAAAGATAGCCGGATTATTGATTAACGAGATAGAGGACGGGAGCTGTATTCAGCTCGGCATTGGGGCTCTTCCCAACGCCCTCGGAAAGCTTATTGCCCAATCGGACCTCAAGGACCTCGGGGTTCACAGTGAGATGATGTGTGACGCCTATTATGAAATGTGGAAAGCCGGGACCATCACCGGCAAGAGGAAAAACATCGACAGGGGCAAAATGGTGTTCACTTTTGCGCTGGGCAGCAAGGAGCTTTATGAATTCCTGGACCACAATCCAGGTGTGGCCTCGTATCCGGTGGACTATACCAACTATCCCCATATAATAGCCGCCAACGATAAGGTTGTTTCAATTAATAACGCGCTGGAGGTGGACCTATTCGGCCAGGTGGCGGCAGAGTCGTCCGGGCCCCGTCATATCAGCGGCACCGGCGGGCAGGTGGACTTTGTGGAAGGGGCCTACATGTCCAAGGGGGGCAAGTCATTTATCGCACTGAGCTCAACATACACCGACAAGGAAGGTGTTATGCACAGCCGGATACGGCCGACATTGAGTCCGGGCACCATAGTTACCACCACCCGCTCTACGGTGATGTACATTGTGACCGAGTTCGGGATAACCTGCATGAAGGCAAAGAGCACCTGGGAGAGGGCGGAAGAGCTGATAGGAATTGCCCACCCGGACTTCAGGGAAGAACTGATCGCAGAGGCCGAAAAAATGAAAATCTGGAGGAGAACCAACAAGATACCACAATAATGTGGATGGTATTGCCGGGGCCGGAAGGCCCCCCTTTTTTTAAGATCTCAGAGCTCAGAACTCAGGACTCAGAATGTTTCCGGTATTTCTATTCTGTAAATACTTATACTGATATGCTTATTCTGTCGGAGTGGCCAGGGGTACATTTCCGTCCGGTCGGAGAGGCCAAGATGCATTTCCGGTTGGTCGGAGGAGTCGGAGAAGCATTTCCGATTGGTCGGAGTTAGAATAGACAGGGCATTCCTTTTTTTGTTCTCTGATGGTGCCGATTGCGGGAGGAATATGACGGCCCGGGCAAATTTGCCCGGGCTCACCGTACTTTGTTTAATGCTGTGTGGTTTCAACTTTTTCTCTGAATAAGAAGGGGATAAGATAAAGTCCGCCTAAACCCACCAGGGTGTAGATAATTCTGCTGAACAGTGTTGATGCCCTGAAGGCTGATGTTCCGGAGAGCATCTGAACCAGATCCCACTGGAACAACCCCACCAGCAGCCAGTTGATGGCGCCGATGATGGCCAGAACAAGGGCGGTTTTGTACAACCAGGTCATTTTTATCACCTCCTGTATATAAAATAAGCCCTGAAAACAATGTTACCAGTTAGTATTGTCAAACGGCGGCGGGTCTATACATGATGTATTGCGCCCGGAAAGAAAGGCCGGGTGGTTTCCATTGAAAAATCGTTTGGAAAATTATGAAGGGGGCGCGAAAATGAATTTTGTAAATCCGGGTACTGTCATTGAGGATCTTGATATGGAAGAGCAGCAACTTCTTTTAACCTGTCTGGTTCATTCGTTGGGTACTGAGAGGGTATATGAGATTACCAGGCAGACTGCGGCCATGCTCAGGGAGAATGATCGTGAGGCTGTCGCAGACATACTGGATATGGCGGCAAAAAAAATGGTTGCCGGTGCTGATTGAACTGGGCCGGGAAATCTGCCGGGACGTTTTTGGCCATATATGGAAACAATCTCTAAGCCTGCGGCATAATATGGTTAAAAAGGGGCTGATTGGTTTTGAGATTGTTTTTAAAGGCAATAGATAGACACAAGTTTTCTTTTCTTTCCCAGCCGGGTGTTGTTTCTATAGGGGTGGGTTATAAGTTCAGAAGGAATTATTGCACAGGTGTGCCTTCCCTGACCATCGGGGTTTCAAAGAAGCTGCCGCCGGGGAAGGTTCCCAGGGATCAGCTTATTCCGGACCGTATTGACCACCTTCCCACCGATGTGGTTGAGGTGGGAAGAATAAGGTTTCTGGGCTTTGCCCTTCCCTGGTTCGGGGATGCCCCTGATGACAACGCTGATTTCAGAAAGCAAAGGGTCAGGCCGGCGCGGCCGGGGGTCAGTATAGGGCATTACAGGACCACGGCGGGAACCTTCGGCGCTGTGGTCAGCGGCAAATTTCCCGGCGGTCTGGGCATTTTGAGCAATAATCACATACTTGCCAATGGTACCGACGGGCGTGACGGGCTGGCCAGGGTAGGGGACCCTGTCCTGCAGCCGGCGCCTTATGATGATGGTGGAGCCGGCGACGTAATTGCCCGCCTTTATGCTTTTACTAAAAGTGTTCCGGAGGGAAGGTCGGGGAAAGGGCCGATAAACAGGTACGATGCCGCTATTGCTGTTCCCATAAGTCCGGACCTGGTTGACAGCGCCGTTGTGGGAATCGGCCCCGTATGTGCGACGGGCAGGGCTTATCCCGGACTGCCGGTGTTGAAAAGCGGAAGAACTTCCGGGGTTACCGGCGGGTCCATTTTCAGTGTCCGCAACACTATAAGGGTTGACGGGGACAATAACAGGACCTATATTTACGGGGATCAAATAGGCTTTTCGGCTAAAAGCGAGGGCGGGGACAGCGGCTCGCTGGTGGTGGACCGGAACGGCAGGGCGGTGGGATTGCTTTTTGCCGGGTCCGAGCATTACACATACGCTAATCCGATAGATGGTGTTCTGGATTATTTCGGTGCTTCCCTGGTCTGTGACAGGCAAGGCGGGATGAGGCCCTTTTTCTTCCCCGGCCTTAGAAAAGCCATCTAGAAAGACAACAAAAAAGGAATGCCGTTATCCAACCTCCAACCTCCTGCCTCCAACCTCTATTTCTGGCAGGTTGGGCAGTAATATGAGCTCCGGCCCCCCAATTTAATGCGGACAATGGGTTTTGTGCAGTTAAGGCAGGGTTTTCCCTCCCGGTTATATACCCTGAGGGTTTCCTGGTTTGATCCGGTCTTGCCCATTCCGTCAACGTAGTCCCTGAAGGACGTTCCCCGGTTGGCGATGCCTTCCGCCAGCACCTCCTTAATAGCCAAATAAAGGCGGGCGGTTTCCCTCGGGGAAAGGGTGGAGGCAATTTTTTCGGGGTTGATTCTCGCCCTGTGCAGGGCCTCGTCGGCATAGATATTCCCAAGTCCGGCGATAAAGGTCTGATCCAGAAGCAGGCTTTTTATTTTTGCCCGCCGCCCTTTAAGCCCTTTTTTGAAAAAATCCCTGGTGAATTCCTTACCCAGGGGCTCCAGTCCCAGATCCCGGAGGCCCGGGAGGGTGTTTACCCGGTCGGTGTCCGCCAGTATCATGCGGCCGAACTGGCGGACATCGGTAAAATGCAGGCTGTATCCGTTGTCCAGGGTAAAGACGGCATGGGTGTGCCTGGCCGGGTGGGTGTCCGGGGGGGTGTAGACCAGCCTTCCGGTCATGCGCAGGTGTATTAATAGGGTCTTGTTTCCGCTGAGGTGCATCATCAGGTATTTTCCCCTGCGGCCCAGTTTTTTTATTTTTTTGCCGGTAATTCCCTTTATGAAAGACTGGGGTGAGGGGCTCTTTATTATCTTGGGTGTTATAAGATTGACATCCGTGATAACAAGCCCCGCCACACGTTGTTCCAGGGTTCTTCTGATGGTTTCCACTTCCGGCAGTTCAGGCATGATCCACAACTCCTGTGTAGCTAATGGGCATTTTCGATACCCTTAACTTCGTACCAGTTGTTTCCCAGCTTCATATCCACCTTGAGGGGAATATCCAGCTCAATTGCGTTTTCCATGCAGTCCTTTACAATTTCACGGACCTCTGCCAGCTCTTCGGCGGGCACATCGAAAATAAGCTCATCATGGACCTGCAAGACCATCAGGGTTTTCAGCCTGCGTCTTTTTAGTTCCCTCCATACCTTAACCATGGCCAGTTTGATTATGTCTGCGGCGCTTCCCTGAATAGGCGTGTTGATGGCGGTTCTTTCTCCGAAGTTCCTCACCGTCCTGTTGGGGCTGAAAAGGTCCGGGAGGTAACGGCGGCGGTTCAGTATGGTGGTAACGTAACCTTTATCCCTGGCCCTGGAAATGGTGATATCTATGAATGACTTTATTCCCCTGTAGCGTTCGAAATAATTTTTTATATACCTTCCCGCTTCCTGGCGGGAAACCTTTATGTCGCGGGCCAGCCCGAAATCGCTTATCCCGTAGATTATTCCAAAATTAACCGCCTTGGCCCGGCCCCTCATTTCCGTGGTAACCTGTTCTATAGCCACCCCGAAAACCTCCGAGGCTGTCCGGGTGTGAATGTCCTGGTTTTGGTTGAAGGCCTCCAAAAGCAGCGGGTCCTTGGCCATGTGGGCCAGTATCCTCAGCTCTATCTGCGAGTAGTCGGCCGTCAGTATGTAGTTGGTATCTTTCCGGGGTTTGAAGACCTTCCTTATAATCCTGCCCTCCTCCAGCCTGATGGGAATGTTCTGGAGGTTGGGGTCCGAGCTTGAAAGCCTTCCGGTGGCCGTAATATTCTGGTGGAAGGTGGTGTGTATGAGGCCGGTGGAAGGGTCAATCAGTGAAGTCAGGCCGTCAACATAGGTGGATTTAAGCTTGACCAGCTGCCGGTGCAGTATTATATGGCCTATTATTTCATGGGCGCCGGACAATTCTTCAAGAACTTCCGCGTCAGTAGAATATCCTGTCTTTGTTTTCTTTATTACAGGCAGCTGTAATTTTTCAAAGAGCACCCTGCCCAGCTGTTTGGTTGAGTTTATGTTGAACTTTTCCCCGGCAAGCTCATAAATAGTCTTTGCCAGTTCATTAATCCTGTTGCCCAGTTCAGCCGACATTACGGCCAGAAAGTCCCCGTCCACCATCACTCCGGCCATTTCCATATCCGCCAGTATATGCACCAGGGGCAGTTCCACCTCATAGAAGAGCCTTTCCATCCCGTCTTCCCTAATTTTTGACTCAAGTATGCCGGCCAGCTTTAGCAAGCTGTCCGCCCGGGCACAGAGGGCGGCCTGTCCTTCCCGGGACAGCACCACTCCCAGGTGCTTCAGCGCCAGGCTGCTGATGTCCCTGCCGGTAGAGCCGGGATTCAGCAGATAGGCGGCTATCATAACATCAAAGGAAAGCCCGTTAAGGCTGATACCGTGCCTGGCCAGGATCCAGATGTCGCTCTTGGCGTCAAGGCAGACTTTTTCCAGGGAGGGGTTTTCCGCGGCCCATTTAATAAAATCCAGCGCCTCTTCCCGGGATGCCCCGGGTATATAATAGTTTTCGCCGCCTGAGGTGCTGACGGCTGCTGAAACCACTCCCTCTTTTCTGCTTCCCTCCAGGGCAAGGCCTATTTGACCGTGGCCCAGTTTTCTTTTCAGGGCTTCAAAATCTTCTTTATTCTGTACGGTGGTGTACCCCACCTGGTAAGTATTTATATCCGGGGCGTCGCTGTCAGGTCCGCCGGCGGCGCCACCCGCCCGCTCCCCCCCGCCGGCGTTCCGGGTTATGTTTTTTATCAGGGTGTGAAATTCAAGCCTGCTCATCAGCGGCAGAAGTTTGTCATAATCCGGTCCGGCCCACCTGCACTGTTCCGGGCCTATGTCCGTGGGAACATTTCTTTCTATGGTGGCCAGCCTTTTTGACAACCTGGCCTGGTTGTCATACTCTCTCAGCTTTGAGGCCAGCCTTGGATTGACCCGGTCCGTGTTTTCCAGCAGGGATTCAAGGTCTCCGAACCGGCTGATTAGTTTAGCCCCTGTTTTCTCGCCTATACCGGGAACTCCCGGTATATTATCCGAGGCATCTCCGGCCAGTCCCTTCAGGTCGATAAGCTGGGGCGGGGTGAGGCCGTACCTTTCCCACACCTTTCCCTCATTATATTCTTCCAGCTCCGATATGCCCTTTTTGGTCAATAAAACAGTGGTAAATGGCGATACCAGCTGGAGGGCGTCCCGGTCACCGGTAACCACCAGGCTGTGTATCTTTTGTTTTTCGGCCATGTTGGTCAGGGTGCCAATCAGGTCGTCGGCCTCATACCCATCCATCTCCAGGGTCCGGATGTTCATTGCGGCAATTAGCTCCTTGAGCAGGGGAAACTGGGGTCTGAGCTCATCCGGAGTTGCCCTGCGTGTTCCCTTGTAGGTGCTGTATTCATCATGGCGGAATGTGATTTTGCCCTTGTCGAAGCAAACCGCCACCATCTGTGGCCTGATATCGGCCAGTATTTTCAGCAGCATGCCGGTAAATCCGTATACGGCATTGGTGACTGTGCCGTCACTGGCCGAGAGGAGGGGTATGGCGTGAAATGCTCTGTGTGCAAGGCTGTTTCCGTCGATTACCAAAAAAGGACCCGGGGCCAATGTACTGCACCTGCCTTACTAAATAATAGCTATTATTTTCACCGCAGTGGTATAAAATACCTGCACGCCGGAATAAGGTATTTTATTGCCATGGTATAACAGCCTACTACTTTATCCGGACCGGGAGGAAATCCGGTGCGGATGTTGAAAACTTTAAGCAGAGGAGGTGGCACGGTATGAAGGGCGGCAGCGGTTTCTTATCAGGAGAGGCCGGAGGGAGTAAGCAGACAAAGGTAATAAATCTGGAACAGTACAGGTGGATGAAGTCCGGTATTGAGCTGCGCCGACTCCTGGGTGCTTTTGCCGCTGATCCGGTTTTTTCGGGTGATGTGGCCAGGGCCAGGAAAAAATATCTTGCCGGTATTGACCCTGGTTTTATTGATGAAAATGAAGAAATGATTTTGGAAAGGTGTTTTGAGTGGTTCATCTTTGACTATGTTGTCAGGGATGGCATGTCCCCCATAGAAATATTCGCCTCCAGGGGTGACCTGCCGGACAGGGAGCGGATTTTGGCAAAAGAGTGGTCGCATTCAAGGCTTTCTGTCTATGAGGTAAGAAGGGCAGTTCATGAAGAGGGCATGGAAATAATAGATCTAATATCAAAGCGGAAAATAAGGGTGAGCAATTGCTACTGCAATATAGCGGGGAACCTTGAAAACGGATCTGTGCTGTGCATGAGGGTTCTCAGAATAGGCAATGAGTTCGAATTTTCCACCGGCGGCCCGGTTTTGCCGGCCGCAGGCCGTCCTCTGCTGCTGAAAAAAATAAAGGCTGATATAAGGAAGTATTCAGCGGATAAGGTGTTTGATCCGGACACATACCTGAGGGAACGGGCCCACAGGATTAACGCCATTTTCATGGATCTGGTGCTTAAATCTGTTTTTGCAGGCCCCGCCCGGGGTGGAAAAAGTAAAAAACCGGTTATGCCGGATAAACTGTCATCACATATAGCACAGCAGATTACCGATGCCTTCCTGGACGATTACTATGAAAAATGGGTTAACCAGCCGGTCAAGGATTTTGATGGCAAGACACCCAGGGAAATGTGCAAGACTGTTCATGGCAGGGCCAGGGTGGAAGAACTCCTCAACGAGCTGGAAAAAATGGAAAGTGAGAGAATTGAAAGGGGAGAGCCTCACTACGATATAAATAAGGTGAGGTCAAGGCTGGGGGTTGGGTCGGCGGTCAGCACCGGGGATTTGCATGTTAAACAATCCGCCGGTTCTATAAGTAAGGATTGGAAAGACTACCAGTGGTTCAGCGCTCCGCAGGCCAGGGTGGCCTCCCTTATAAATGAAAGTCTTGAGGCCGGGAATTACACCAGGGACCAGGTCAGGGGTTCAATTAAGCTCTGGTATGATTTTTGTGTCAGGGAGAATCCACGGATACGGAAGGAAGAAGTATGGGTGGCGGCCGTTGTCTATACCTTTGGACGGATTGAATTTGACGGAAAGGCCAACCAGCACAGACTGGCCGGGGAATACAAGGTTAGCCCGTCAAGCCTTTCGGAAAAATACCGGCAGATATGCAGGGCGCTTGATCTTATGATCTTTGATCCCAGGTATACTCCCGGGGGATTCCCGGTTGAAAGGGTGGATCTGTCCGGCCGTTTTTTGGCTAAAATACTTTATGATCTCAAGCTATAATAATGAAAAGATAGGAGTTGCGCATTGGATTTCATTTATGGGCTTATTGAAGCAGTGTTTGGGTACATTACAGCTAAAATTGCTTCCTTCGGGTACTGGGGAATAGCTGTGGGCATGGCTATAGAAAGCGCCAACGTGCCCCTTCCCAGTGAAATAATACTCCCCTTCGGCGGCTACCTGGTGTCCACCGGACACCTGAATTTCTTCTGGACAGCCATGGCGGGGGCGGTGGGTGGCACGGCAGGTTCGATACTTTCCTATATACTTGGCGTCTGGGGGGGGCGGCCCTTTCTCATGCGCTATGGAAGGTACATTGGTATTACCCCCAATAGTCTGGCTTTAGCTGACGGGTGGTTTGACAGATACGGTGAGGCCACGGTTTTTTTCACCCGCCTCATGCCTGTGGTAAGGACTTTCATTTCCCTGCCGGCGGGGATTTCCCGCATGAATTTTCTCCGCTTTGTGCTGTATACTTTCATGGGCTCCCTTCCGTGGTGTTTTTTCCTCACCTATCTTGGGGTTAAAATGGGAGAGCACTGGGAGGACCTGAAGTTATGGTTCCACCGTGCAGACATACTGATAGTGGTTGTTATAGCGGCTTTGGTTTTGTATTTCCGGAAAAAAAAGAAAAGAGCATCCTGGTAAAACGGCCCGCCCCCAAACGCCCAAATCTCGGATTTACCAATAAGCCCGGCATTATTACATGCCGGGCTATCTTTTGGTCAATTTGCCGTAAAGAGAGGATAATCTTTTTGACTGGAATGAAAAACAAATAAGGCTGGCCAGTATAATAACCACCGTAATCTTGGTAAAGAGTCCCTCGGCCCTTTCAAGACTGTGCCCCAGTGCGGTATATATAATAATCTCGGGCAGCTTTCCAAACACGCTGGCCACGAAAAACCACCTGAAGCTTACCTTGCTGAGGCCGGCCGCGTAGCTTATGATGCTGGATGGAATAACCGGTACAAGCCTGGCCAGAAAGACAAACCTGGCACCGTTTTTCCTGCTCATTTCCTCTACCTGGGGTATGTATTTGGAAAAACGTTTGGTAAAGTATTCCCTGGCCAAAAACCTGGCCATGAAAAAAGCCGCGGTGGAACCAATCATGGCCCCGGTCAGAGTAATCAAGATACCCCAGACTATGCCGAAGATAAAACCGTTGGCGCCCGCCACCAGGAAAAGGGGTACCGGTGTCGCTATGGCCTGGATGATCATGACCACGATACTGATTAGGACCGCCCATGCGCCGAAGGACGTCATCCAGTCCGCTATTTCCCTGCTGTTGTTGAAAAGCTCCATGATGGGAAATTTACCGGGGTGAGTGTGTTCGATAACGATGGTTCCTGCAAATATGATGACTATTATGGAAGTAAAAATGACAAATTTTTTGAGCATTGAAAGAAGCCTCCGGGTAAATAGCCATTTTTCCATAGACTAATATATCAAAAAATGTTCACTTTATGGAAGCTTTATTCAGATTAATTTTGAAAGGATTTATGGTTGGTAAATTTGTCCCTCAGTATATACGGGTTATGGATTCCGGTTGTCGTCTAAAAAGATGCGGGTTATGTCGAAATGTTCTAACTAATGCATGCAATGTCGGACATGGTTTAAGTTAAGTGTTTTTTAAATGACATATATCACTTTTCGGGCGAATTGTGATGACAATGGTGAAAATGTGCTCTATAATGAGCCATATTCATGGATAAGCAAGGATGGTGAGGGGAGGTATGCCCTATAGGTGTGAAGTGCGAATGCATAAGAAGGTTGAGAGAAGAAAAGGGGCTTAGCCAGTCGGATTTGGCCCATCTGACAGGGGCTGACCAGTCGCTTATATGCAAGCTGGAGAAAGGACATACCAGCGGGTCTGTCAACTCAATATATAAAATTGACAAGGCACTAAGCGTGTCCGTGCATGACCTGTTCGGCAACATGGTTTGAATACTTCTCCTCATTTTTGTTCGGGAGGTGGCGGGGGGTGGTGACCCATGTACAGGGTAAGGCTGGCGATCGCTGATCCTGACCCCAAATACCTTAGTGGTCTCTGCAACTATATAAATACTTTTTTTCAGAACAGCATACGGGTTGTTTCCTTTACAAGAAAGGAAACCCTTTGCCAATACCTGAATTCGGGTAAAAAGACCGATATATTGCTGGTGGACAGGGAGTTTTCCGGAAGTTGGCTGAAAGAGTCCGGCGCCGGGATGGTTTTTTTATTGTCCGAAGGGGTTACAGGGGAGGAAAACGGCGGGTTTGCATCAATTGATAAATACCAGCCGGGCGATGAGCTGGTGGGCAGTTTGTTGGAACTCTACTCCCGCAGCAGTAAAAAAGCCGCTGCAATTGTTGACGGCCCGGGAAAAACCAGGGTTGTCACGGTGTATTCAGCTTCCGGGGGGTCCGGAAAGTCCACTGTGGCCGTAAATCTTGCCATTCAGGCCGGACTGATGGGCCGGACGGTTTTTTATCTGAACCTGGAGACAATCAGCTCCAGCCATTTTCTTCTCAGTGCCCGCAGTGAAAAATGCCTGTCCAATGTTCTGCTTTACGTAAATGGGGAAGAACCGGTTCTTCCCGCCAGGATTGAAACAGCCAGGGTAAAGGATATGAGATACAACCTGGACTTTTTCCTGCCCCCGGAGTCCGGCTCTGAAATGTGCGAACTTAACGGGAACGGTATGGCAAACCTTCTCCGGGGACTCCGGGGAGTGGATAAATATGACCTGGTGGTGGTGGATACAGAATCCGGCCTGGATGAGAGAAATACGGCGCTTATTGAAAACAGCGACCTGGTGGTTTTACTGGTTACCCAGGATCCCTTTTGTAACTCGAAAACGTCCCTTCTGTTGGACGAGGTCAGAAAAATGGGGCTGGACCCGGACCGGATATTTGTGCCGGTTTTAAACAAATTCCGGCCCGACCGGGGCCTCGACCCCACTGTTTCTGTTGATATATGCATTCCTTTTGTCCGGGATATAGTTGTTAAAAATGACATGTTGAACTGCCTGGAATACAACGCAGTTTTTACAGGCTACATGCTTGACTTTGCCAAAAAAATATGTGCGATGCTTTAGTTCGCGGCGATGTATTTGCACGGAATATTCCTGAACGAGGGGTAGGCAAGTGGTATATCCATTAGAAGAGAGTATAAAGACAATCAGAGAAGAGGTTTCCCGGAGGATGGATCTCGGCAGGGAGATGTCCGATGATGAGATAAGGGAGTTTATCACCGGGGTGGTTTTTGAAAAATCCCGGGAGAACTATATAGGCATAAAACAAAAACGTTTCATAATTGATACGGTGTTCAATTCCATGAGGAGGCTGGATATACTGCAGCCCCTGCTTGAGGATGGCTCCCTTACGGAGATAATGGTCAACGCCTATGATGAAATTTTTATCGAGAGGGATGGCGTTATCAGCAGGCTGGACCTGAAATTTGAAAGTGAAGAGAGGCTTCATGATGTCATCCGCAACATTGTTTCCAGGGTAAACAGAACGGTGAACGAATCATCCCCCATTGTCGACGCCCGCCTTATTGACGGTTCCCGTGTAAACGTGGTCCTGCCTCCCATATCGCTGAAGGGGCCCACCATGACCATTCGCAAGTTTCCCGAAAATCCCTTTACCATGGAAAGGCTGGTATCCTTCGGCATGCTTACCGCAGAGGCGTCAGCCTTTCTGGAGAGGCTGGTCAGAGGCAGGTACAACATTTTTATCAGCGGCGGCACAGGTTCCGGAAAAACCACCTTTTTAAACGCACTGACAGGATTTATACCGGCCGGTGAGCGGGTGGTCACCATTGAGGACTCGGCCGAGCTGCAGCCCAAAAATATAAAAAATCTGGTCAGGCTGGAGACCAGGAACGCCAACACCGAGGGCAGGGGTGAAATAACCATAAGGGATTTGATTAAAACCTCTCTGAGGATGAGGCCGGACCGGATCGTGGTGGGCGAGGTGAGGGGCCCCGAGGCGCTGGATATGCTCCAGGCAATGAATACGGGGCATGACGGGTCTTTATCCACCGGCCATGCCAACACCACCAGGGATATGCTGAGCCGGCTGGAAACAATGGTCCTCAGCGGCGCGTCGTTTCCGGTGGAAGTGGTCAGAAAACAGATAGCCTCCGCCATTGATATTATCGTCCACCTGGCGCGGATACGCGACGGAAGCCGCAGGGTTCTGGAAATTTGTGAGGTTGCCGGATACAGGGACGGTGATGTCTGTCTCAGACCCCTTTTTTTGTATGAGGAGGAGGGGGAAACCGCCGGGGATGGCGTGCGGGGTGTGCTGAAAAGGAAAGGCAGGCTGGAAAACACACTCAAGTTAAGGATGGCCGGAATCTTACGGCCGGGGGAAGGGTAAGGAATGTTTTTTGACAGCTGGTTTGAAAAATTTAAGGCCGGAGGGGCGGAGAGGGCGTGTAATTCCGGGACAGGCGGTTCGGCACTGCCGGACTATGATGTTTATGTGATGGACAGAAAGGAAAAGACAAAATACATGGCACTGGCGGCGGTATTTATATTTGCCGCGGGCTTTATGTTCTTTCAGAGTGCGGCGCTGGCCGCGCTGCTCAGTGCGGGCGCTTTTTTCTATCCGGGGTACAGGGCCAAAGAAATGGTAAAAAGAAGGAAGGCGGAGCTGAATATGCAGTTCAAGGACGCCCTTTATTCCCTGTCCTCTTCTCTGAGCGCGGGCAGGTCCCTGGAAACCTCCTTCAGGGCTGCACTTGCCGACCTGAGGATTCTTTATCCTGACGGGGATACTTACATAATAAAGGAGATTGAATATATCTGCCGGCGGATCGAGATGAACCACCCGGTGGAAAGCGCGCTGCAGGATTTTGCCGGGAGGTCCCACCTGGAAGACATAAAAAACCTGGCCGACGTGCTGGTTATATGCAGGCGGACCGGTGGAAACCTGGTGGAGGTTGTAAAAAGCACATCATCCATCATCAGCGACAAGATTGAAATAAGCAATGAGATTGATTTGATACTGTCAAAACAGAAATACGAGCAGAGGGTGCTTAACATCATTCCGGTGGTGATAATCGGCATTATCAATCTGGGCGGGTCCGGGTATACAGACCCGCTCTACGGCAGTGTGAAGGGTTACCTGCTGATGGGAATATCCCTCCTCCTGCTGGCCGCCTCCTTTTATATTTCAAAAAGAATAATGGATATAAAGGTGTAGAAGATGTTAAAAACAATTCTCATTTTACCTTTTCTCTCTTTTTTTGCCTGCCTTTATTTTGTTTCCAGAAGCGGGCTGGAGGAATACAGGGCGGCCATGAAAGAATACGGATTCAGCCTGCCCCGCCTTGCGCCGATGGGGTTTTATATTTACCGGCTCATGCCGCCCAGGCTGAATTCCCCCCGCAACCGCAAGATAATGACTCTGCTGGGCCAGCTTTTTGTCTACAGGGAGGCCCATATTTACTTCATGGTCCATACCGCCCAGAAGTATGTGTTCATACTGGTTATATTGTTCCTTACCGGCATTGTTTATCTTGCCGTAGACGCGGGAGGGGCATTCCTGGCGGCGGGCTTCACAGTGGCCGGGCTTTCCTTTTATAAGGCCGACCAGGACCTGGAAAGGAAGATTGAAGATAAAAAAAGGGATATGCTGATTGATCTGCCGGTGTTTATAAATAACCTCACACTGCTGCTTAATGCCGGGCTGCCCTTTTTTTCAGCCTTTCAGGAGTCGTCGGCGGGCCACGGCCCATTGTACAGGGAACTGGGGACAACCCTGTCGGAGATAAAGGGGGGAAAGTCGATGAGCCAGGCCTATGAAGACCTGTCCCAGAGATGCAGGGTGCCCGAAATTACAAGGTTTGTTTCGGCTGTGCTGCAGAACCTGAACAGGGGAAACTCCGATATGGTCTATGTGCTGCGGTCCCTGTCCCGGGAATGCTGGCAGAGGAGGAAGGATATTGCGAAAAAAAAGGGGGAGGAGGCTTCTTCCAAGCTTGTCTTTCCCATGGTGATGATCTTTGTGGCGGTTTCCATTATAGTGCTGGCCCCGGCCCTGATGGTGATGGGCCGTTAGTGAAATATTGAAATAAGGGGGATGAGACGGTGAAAGAGTTCCTGTTGGGTTTTTTAAAGGATGACGACGGGATGACAACACTGGAAATGATAATTATTGTGGTGGTTTTGGTGGGTCTGGCGGTGGCCTTCAGAAAACAACTGGTTGACTGGTATAACGCCATACTGGACAAGACCCCCAACCCGGCCACAGAGATTCCGGCCATTAACTCCAAAAGCTGATTGAAATGCTTATGCTGGGTGAATTCCGGGTCAGGAGCCAGGAGTCAGGAGACAGAAGTCAGAAGGGTTTGGGACCCAAATTATTATCCTCCGTAGTGCCGCTTGCGGCATGAAAAACTCCCGGAAGGATTAATTCAGGAAAAACATGAAGGTGCCGTTTATGCGAAAAACAGGTCTGCGTGACGGCAGGGGCAGCGCCACGCTGGAAGCCGCCATTATTTTTCCGGTAATTTTGCTGATGGTTTTGGCCTTTATCTTTTTCTCCATGTTTGTCTACCACAGGCTGGTTTTGGTGGACACAGCGGTGTATGCCGCCAGCCAGAGGGCGGTCACATGGGACAACAGCTATAAGGATGTTGGGGATGGACGGATGGAGGCCGATAAGAATGACGGCCTTTACTGGCGCATATTTAATGATTTTGATACGTCCGGGCTGGTCCGGTGCAAGGCCGGAGCGGCTGAGGATTTAATTGGTGAGAGGCTGGGGCAGGTAATCTACGGCCTTAAAGAGCCCCAGTCCATCAGTGTTGAGTACCGGAACAGGCTGATAACCAGGACTGTGTCTGTGGATATAAAACACAGTGTGGACATACCCTTCGGCTGGCTTGCCGGCGCCATCGACACCGATGTGGAGGTTTTGGCCCGGTCCCAGGTTACCGAGCCGGCCGAGTATATAAGGACAGTAGACCTGACAGCGGAGTACATGGGGAGAATCAAGGACTACATGTTCAGCCTGTTTGACGGCGGCGGCGAACAGGAAAGCCGGACGGTGGTGGTTACAAAGGCCAATAACGGGGGGGACAGGGTTTACCATACCGGCGACTGCCCCGCCGCCGGCAGGATACTCCCGGGCAACAGGGAGGAAATGACTGAGGCCGAGGCCAGGCTTGCAGGCTACAGGCAGTGTAAACTGTGCGCCGCCCGTTCAGGGAACGGAAAGCAATAAGGTCTGATTAAACGGCAGATGAGGGTTTTTCATGGGTTTCAGTATGTATGAAAAAAGGGGAGCGGTGTCCATCCACCTTTTGATAATATTTTCGGTGGTGGTGGTGTTTATCGGGCTGCTTATAGACCTGTCCAGGATTAAGGTGGCCCAGAACCAGCTTGCCCGTGCGGTTAACGCCTCGGCCAGGTCGGTGCTGGCGGGCTACGACCCCTCCCTTAAAAATGAATTCGGTATTTTTACACCGGTGGAGGGGGCGGACTGCCAGAAGGAATTTGAAAAATACCTGCTGGCCAACCTTTCCATTTCAGACGGCCAGGACTTCAGCCTTTTTGACTATTGCTATATAGGCAGTCAAATATATATGTCAGGGCCTCTGGGAGACCGGGAGGTATTGAAAAGGCAGATACTGGAGGATATGAAATACAGGGCCCCGGTGGAGCTCACCCTTAACCTGATTGAAAAATTCAGGGCCATCGCGGGGATGTGCAGTTTTTTTGATAGGTCCAATAACAAAAGGAAAAAGATGGAGCAGGTTAATGAAAAGTTGGAAGGGATTAAAAAAAGCAACGATGTGATCAGAGATAAAAAGAAAAAGTTAAAGGACAGGGAAGAGAACCTGTCATCGGTCCGGGCCGGTATAGAGGAACTGGAAAGCAAGCCGGACAAGCAGCCGGCCGATATTGACAGGCTGGAAAGTCTTCGCGCTGAAGAGACCGGGCTGGAAGAGGATATACAGGGTATCAAAAGGGATATTGAGGACGAGGTTCAGAAGGCTTCGGACAGGTACGGGGAAGTTGAAAAGGAAATAAAGGAACTGGAAAGCACAGGGGACAGCGGGGTCTACGACGTTGACTTTCCCGTGGATGAAGGCCAGGGAGTTGGAGAGCCGCCCGGAGACGGGGTGCAAAAAAGGATAGAGGACAGTGAGAAAGCGGTTGATGATCAGCTGTCAGCCGAAGTAAACCAGATCAACAAAGAGTTGGAAGATATAGGCAGGGATATAGAAAATTCAAAAGAGGCCATCGGCAGAGGCCGTTATGATGATACCGGAATAGACTCTGCTGAAAAGGCACATGAAAGGGCGGAGAAGGCAAAAAGGGAAAATTCGGTGGAGGGGGATCCGCCCCCGAGCATTCTGGAGGAAGAAAGGAATAGACTGGCCGGGCCTTCGGGGATAACCCTGGAAGAAGAAAAGATAAGCAGGGACAAGGACAGTTTTCAGGAACAGGAAAAGGAAAATGAAAAAAAGCTTGGCGGGAAGGACAGTGATGTTGGCGGCATCACCGGCGCCCTGGACAGGATAAAGAAGATTTTCAGCATTTTGTCCGCCAGGGACATGCTGATCAGTTTGCGGGACCAGATCTACATAAACGAATATGTGCTGACCTATTTTTCCCGCCTGACCGCTGAAAAGGGTGATTCCGGCTATAAATACATTGATTGCGAGGCCGAGTATGTTTTGACCGGCTCTGAAAATAATGCGGCCGCCATGGCGGTGGCGGGGGTATACGGTCTCAGGTTCTCCTTTGACTCAGTGGCCTATTTCGTGTTCAGCAAGGCGCCGGTGGATCTTCTTTCCAGGATTATATATTCATTGATTATGGGCGCCATCCAGGCCACCATTGATGTGTACAACCTGACCTCCTCCGATGATGCCACCGTGGCCATTGCAGAAATGTGGCCGAAGAGTCCGCTGGAGCAGGTGACAGTGACATACAGGGACCATTTGAGGATACTGCTGCTGCTTTTTTGCGACGGGGACACCAAGCTGGACAGGATCATTTATCTGGTCAATGCCAGAAAGGGAATTGATCTGGCAGGTAAGACCACTGTGGTGGAGGGCAGCGCCGAGGTCTCCATAAAGATGTGGTTCCTCCCCCTGGCCGGGGTTGATAAAATGTCCAGCGGCCCCTTCGGGACAGTGATCCGGGACGGCAGGTGCTATATTACAAGGGACGTGGCCTATGGGTATTAAGGATGGAAACAAAACAGGGCTCAACTGTGAAAGGGGAGGTCTCACCCTTGAGGCGGCGGTGATTTTTCCTGTATTTATCGCATTCATGCTGCTGCTGATAAACTTTATCAATCTGGCCATGGCCTACGTCGCCATGGACCACGCGGTGGGTGAGTCGGTTAAGCAGATTGCCGCCCTCTCCTATCCCCTCAAATATTTAAAGTGCGAGGATCCCAACGGGGTCAGTGAGAACCTGGTGGGGATACTGACCGGCCCCTTTGGCGGTTCCGGCGGAGGGGCTGCGGAAACGGCGGACGCGGCTGTGGGAGGGCTGGTGGCTGTTTTCGGAAATGTCTTGAAGGAGAAGGCCTATGAAGAACTGGAGGGGATGATCAGGGAGTACTGCCTGAACAGTATAAAGGACAGTAATATTCCCGGCATAGTCCGGCCGGGGGATATAGAAATCACCGGCATGAAACTGTATAATCCCAACAGCCCGGAAAACAGCATGGAAACCATAAACGGGCGCACCCTTGATAACAGGGATATTGCCCTGGTGGTGGAATACAGGGTAAAGTTGCCGGTTCCCTTTCTGCCTGTTCGTGATATAAGGCTTTCCAGCACCGCTGTGGAGCGGGCCTGGGTGGATATGGAGGAGCAGACCCGTGGGTGATCTTTTTTATGTTAAATCACTGGTGCTGGTGGTGGTCCTGTCTTTTGCCCTTTATCAGGATATCAGGGAAGGCAGGATAAAAAATATAATTACCCTTCCGGCAGCCCTGGCCGGCATTATTATCAACACCCTGGATTCAGGGGCCGGCGGTTTGCTGCTTTCTGTCCGGGGCTGGGTGGTTCCGGTTCTGGTGTTGATTTTTTTTTACCGCATTAACGCGATGGGGGCCGGTGATATAAAACTGTTTGCCGCCGCCGGCGCCCTGATGGGGCTTCATTTTGCCGCCTGCAGCTTTATTTTTTCTGTTGGCATAGGCGGCGCCGCAGCCCTGCTTCAGCTTCTGAAAAGGGGTATTTTCCTGGAAAAAATGGGCGGTGTGCTGGCTTATTTCATATTTATGGCGGCTGCGGGTACTGTTGTCAAATATGATGGCGGGGCCGACGGCAGGTCGAGGTTTATTTTTTCTCTGGCCATTGTGCCGGGCACTTTGGCACAGCTTTTTATCGAAGCGTTAAAGGCAAGCGGGGTGACTGTATATGAAGGATGGTTTGTTTGGTTTTGAAGTGTCCGCTGGAAATGAAAGCGGCGCCGCATACCTTATGTTGGCCCCGGGGGAAAAAGAGGACATTTCTTTAATCCAGTATCAGGTGGAGATGATTGCCAACAACAGGATACCCGGCCTTCTGGCCATGGATGCCAGGCGGGTTGATGACAGGACCGGGCTTTTTTATTTCACCGGTGGGCTTCTGCCCCTGGACCGCTGTCTGGGGAAGAAAAAAATTGGCAGGGAAGGCTTTCTTTACCTTGTTTTTCGCCTGGCCGGCATCCTTTCCGACTGTAAAAAATATTTGCTGGATGAAAGCTCCTTTGTACTGGATGCGCGTTACATTTATGTGGATGAAGGCATGAAGGACATAGCCCTGCTTTATATTCCCGCTGAAACAGGCCAGGATATAAGGTTTTCCCTGGAAAACCTGCTTTCCGGGCTAATCGGGCAGGTGCTGAAGAACGGGGGGCGGGATCAGGCCATGGAGAGTTTTCTTGGCTCCCTCTGTGGTAAAGGGGTTTCACCGGCTGATTTACAGGGGTTTCTCAAAAAAATGTATGTTGGACGCGAGGGCCTCCGGACCCTGCCCGGCATAAGCCGGCGGCCGGCGGCCGGAGTCAGGACCGCCCCTCCGGCAATACAGACCTCCGGTTCCATCCCCCCGTCTGGAAACAATAAAAGCGCCGGTGCTCCCTCTCCGGCTAAAAAGGAGCCTGGCTTTCAGGGGGACAGGAGAACCATCGCCCTGGGGGCGGTTGCGTTGATAGTGCTGTTTATGGCGGGGTTATCACTGATTAAGGACGGTGTGCGCCCCGCTTCCGGAGTTTTATATGCCGTGGGTGCGGCCCTTGCTGCCCTGGTCAGCGCTGGTGCGGTTTTTTTCGTTTTCATCAGGGCTAAAAAGGCTCCCGGGGGAGTAGAAAAGGATCCGGTTCCTCCGGCTTTGCCACCGGAACCCGGAGTAGAGGCCCGGGAGACGGGAAGATTTCACCGTCCTTTTTCCCCGGGGCCCGGACTGTTTTTCGGAGGGCAGCCCGCACCGGCCGGGGATGTTGTTTCCCTGACCCCCAAAAAGGTTGAGTTGACCTTGCAAAGGGATGCGGAAGCCCCTGCCCCGCCTAAATCACCTTATCTTGAGATCCGTACCGAAGGAAACAAAGAAAGGGTGGACATAAATAAACAGGAATTTTTAATCGGCAGGAACAGGGCGCTGGTTGATTACTTCCAGAGCAACAAAATGTTGGGCAGGGTTCATGCAAAGATAGTCAAAGGGGACGGCGGCTTTTACCTGGTGGACTTGGGCTCAAAGAACGGAACCTTTTTAAATGGCGAAAGGCTGGAAATGAACATTCCCACTTTACTCAGCAACCGGGACAGGTTTATTATAGCCGGGGTGGAGTACATTTTTAACGAGGGGTGAAAAAGCCTGTGCTCAAGACGGGCATGGTGGCGTTCGGCAGGTACCGGATATTGAGATTTCTGGGCACCGGGGGCCTGGGGAGGGTGTACCTGGCCCAAAACATAAGCACCGGAGCCAGGTGGGCGGTCAAGGAAATAGGATTCCGCCCCGGAAGTTCCGTGGACCTGCTGGCCGAGCCCTATATACTGAAAAGGCTGGACCATCCCTGCATACCGAGGGTGGTGGACGTTCTGAGAAAGGGTTCGGTTTTGTACATCATAGAGGACTATTTTCAGGGAAAAAATCTCAGGGAGCTGATTGGGAGGAAAGGAGCTTACTCCCGGGCGGAGGTGGTCAGTTGGGCCCGCCAGCTTGCAGGTGTTCTGGTTTACCTGCACAACCTGAGGCCGGCCCCTGTTATATACGGAGATCTGAAACCAAGGAATATTATTATTGGTGACGACAGGGGGCTCAGGCTTGTGGACTTTGGTGTGGCCAGGGAATATCACGGAAGCGGCAGCGGGGGGATGACCGGCTTTTCCAGGGGATATGCCGCCCCTGAGCAACTGCAGGGGAGGTTTGACAGGCGTACAGACATTTACGGCTTTGGCGCCACCTTTTATCACGTGCTGACAGGCCGGAAATATAGCCCCCCGGAGCCCGGCGGCATATGTGACGGCGGAATGGCAGCCGGGGAACTGGGCCGTATTATATCCCGTTGTCTGCAGGCGGACCCGGAGTTGAGGTACCAGAACGCCGAGAGCCTGCAGAGAGATTTGGAACGGCTGTCTGACGCCGGTCATTTTTAAACCACAGAGGCCACGGAAATTACAAAGTTTTATCAGTCAGACCAATCAGGTTTGTTATGAATGCCCGGAATCAGGGTAGAGTTGGAAAGTTGGAAAGTTGGAAAGGATTGACACGGTGTAAGGAATGCCTGAAACCTTCTGTCTCCGACCAACCGGAAATGCTCTCCGGCCCCTCCGACCAACCGGAAATGCTTCTTTGGCTTCTCCGACCGGACGGAAAAGCACCCCTGGCCATTCTGACAGAATCAGCATATCAGTATAAGCCCTTTTCAGATACATCTACCCCTTCCCTTCCGTCAGATATTCCGCTTTTTGTATTATAACAGAAATGTTTGTGCATCTGTTTGCCGGATAGGAGGCTGTTTTTGACAGCCGGAAGGAAAGCATGGCTGTAACAATGAATATATAGTTGAAGAAAGAAAGCGGAGTCTGTTTTTAGACAGGGCAGTTTGACAAAAAATGGGGGGAGAGGGGTCTCTTGAAAGAAGACAGACTGGAGATTTACAGGGAAATAATCGACTCTACACCGGTGCACCGGTTCCTGGGAGTAAAAATTGAAAGCATGGGAGATAACCAGTCAACTGTTTCCATACCGGCCGACAGCCACACCCTGAACGCCGCCGGCAATCTGCACGGGGGTGTGACTTACCTGGTATCCGATGTGGCGGCCTTTGCCGCGCTGGGTCCGTCTTTGAGCGGGGAAGAATTTTGCGTGACCATAGATTACAACTGCAGCATTTACAGGGCCACTTCCACCGGCCCAGTTGTCTTCAGGGCCAGGGTTGCCACCAGAACCAGGAGACTGGCTTTTATCAATGTTTCGGTTACGGACGAAAAAAATGTTCTTCTGGCGGAGGCAAGGGTTACCAAGGCAATAACCCGTTCAGTGCCGGGACCTTTCAAGAATCGGCCGGTGTAGCGGAAAGAACGGTGGTTTTTATATGACCGGGGACACGGATTCCGGGGATAAAAAAATGGATGACCGGTCCGGAGAGTCCGGGTCCGGCAATGACCCGGACAATTTTTTACCGGAGGGCGAAGAAGGCCCGGGCGCCAGGGTAACAGGGGTGGTTTTCGGAAACTTAAAGAAGGATGGTGAGGGTGGAGAGATCGTCGGCCTGGCGGTACCCATAAGCGAGGTGCTGGGGCTGCTGGAGGCGCCCAATTGAACCTATCTGGTTGAAAGCATGGTCCATACAGTCCATATAATGAGAAAGATAATGAGGACAACCATCATCCTGCCGGGAAACCTGTTGAATTTTTCCAGCCTCAGAAATTTGCCCCAATCATCGAATTCCGTATAATCGCTCCGGACGAGATAATCCTTGATTTCCATTATCCTTTCACTATTTTCACCGGGCGGCTGAACAGTATTTTCTTCCTCTTCCGGCACAGCAGCCCTTTCAGTCTCTATTCTCAGGGTAGGGGCTTTTTTTTCGTCGGCCGGGCAGCCGTCTTCAAGGTTCCACCCCCGGTAATCCACTCCCCATTCCCCCAAAACTTTTCTAATCCGTGGATTATTTGTTATATAAAGACCCTGGTTTTCCTCGTTTTCAACGAGGTGGAAAAACGCTTTCATCTCAAACATGGTGTATCTCCTTACATCCAGCTTAAGCTGGAAAGTCGGTGGATCTCTTATGGAACAGGTGGAGTAGAGCCCCACTCCCACATATTATAACGTATTTTATACAACGTCTGATCAAATATTAGATGTCGGTTGGGCTAAAGCGTTGGTGTCACCGCCGACCGCAGGATATGCTAAAGTGGGGATATCGTCCGGACCAGAATCACTCCAGTCGATCATTGCATCGTCTTTTAACATAGCCACATGGTGGTCTGCATAATCGTTTGCGTCATAATTATCTTTTGAACCCATAAAACTGTAATTGTCGCCCAACTTAAAATACAATAACGAAAGCTATTTTATATCCCCTGATGCGATATTATTATTGTTATTTCGACATGGAAATGTTATAGAAAGCATGTTATCTTATTGTTTCAACTTGCGTGGTTTGTACCTGTAGGTCGTCAATCTCAATAGAAAGTATTTTATTGTAAAAGTTTCAAAATGTTTTGCTATAGGATCGCCACTCTTATTGTCCAATATTCACTTTTTTCATTAAATAACAATAGCTCTTGTCGCAAACACTGCCAGAAAAAAACTTTTATTCCCAATCATTTTATATTGTAATAAAATATATAGTGTATAAATTATATGTTAAAACATGGTAAAATATGCATGTGTTATAAGGAGGTGGTGTATGTACCGTGAAACTGGTGACCTTTGTTCCCGGGTCTGACCCCTCCGGCATTTTGAGGGTTGGGGCTGTGATAGGGGAAGAGCCGCTCTTTGCAGACCTGCAGGCCGGTTCGGTTTTAATGTCCGGGAAGCCGGCTTCCTTTCTGTCTGACATGATCGCATTGCTGGATGGCGGGGAGGAGGCCCTTGATTATACAGCCGGGGTGATAGATTTTGTTTCTCAGCGGAGGCCGGAAGGTACTGTTTACAGGATGGAAGACATTTTCCTGAAGGCGCCTGTGCCTCAGCCCCGGTCAATCAGGGACTGCCTTGTTTTTAAAAAGCACCTGATTCAGGCAACCCGCACCATGGTGAAGTGGCGGTTTAAGCCCCTGGCTTACCTTGATGCCTGGATGGAGAGGACTCTGGGGGCCGGGCTTATTAAGCCGTCCAGGGCATGGCTGGAACGTCCCCTCTATTACAAGGGAAACCCACATACGGTGGTAGGTCCGGAATCGGATATCCAATGGCCGGAGTATACAGGCAAACTGGACTACGAACTGGAATTCGGTATTTTTATAGGCAGGCGGGGGAAAGACATACCCCGGGAAAAGGCCGGGGAGTACATAGCGGGATACACAATTTTCAACGATTTCAGCGCCCGGGACACGCAGGTTCCGGAAATGATGGGGCGGCTGGGGCCGGCCAAGTCAAAGGATTTTGACACCGGCAATGCAATGGGGCCCTTCCTGGTAACTGCGGACGAGGTGGCTGATCCTTATAATCTGACCATGGTTGCCAGGGTAAACGGTGAAGAGTGGTCCCGCGGCAACAGCCGTGACATGTTCCACAGGTTTGAAGATATTATTTCATACATATCAAGGGATGAGACCCTTTATCCCGGTGAGTTCATAGGCTCCGGCACGGTGGGGAACGGCTGCGGGCTGGAATTTGACCGGTGGCTTAAGCCCGGGGATGTTGTGGAACTGGAGGTGGAGGGTCTGGGCATTCTCAGAAACAGGGTAGTCAGGCCCCCAAAAGGCAACTGTTATCCAACATAAAATAATTTTGGCTATATATTTATAATTAGCTGAATATTTTTTAAAAAGGGATGGAGGTAATGCACTATGCCCACAATGAATGAAATTTATATGGTTATTGGTGCGTTATTGCAGATAAACGCACCGGCCAATAAGGGAATCAGTAAGACCTTTCAGTTTGAAATAGGAGGCAGCGATCCCCTGGATTTTTTCTTTAAACTGGAGGACGGAGTTCCCACAACAGGTTTGGGTAAAACCGACAGGCCTGATGTAACCCTGATAATGAGCTCTGATACTTTTATGAAGTTGGTTGAAAAGAAACTTAACAAGCCCCTGGCATTTATTACAAGAAAGTTGAGGATAAAGGGCGACAGGAAGTTGGCTATGCAGCTGGATACAATTTTAAAAAGATAGAATAAAATCTGAAGGTGCACCGGTATACATCGGCATAAACACCGGTAAAAAACAGCCCGCGTCTCTGTTGGGAAGACGCGGGCTGTTTGAAAGGGAAGGGTTGGTGGTTAATTGCCCTTTTGGGGGGCAGGGTTGTTCTTTTGTTGTTCCATTTTTTGTATTAACTTGTCGGCCTGCTCCTGGGTGAGCTTACCATCGGCAACTGCTTTGGAAAGCAGTTCTTTTTTTAGCTCCACCATCTTCTGGTGCAGCTGTTCGGTTGTCATTCCATGTTCGGCCAGGATGTCATTCATGGTTTTTCCGGCCTGCAGTTCAGATTTAAGTTCTTCCCGGGTCATGCCGAGGGCATTGGCGATATTGTCATTGCCCCGCCCAATTCCTATAAAATCGTGTTTTCCGTTCATGTCGTGGAATCTCCCAAACCAGCCGATTCCTCCGTCCTCATGGGCGGCAATTTTGTCGGCCTGCTCCCGGGTCAGCTTACCCTGCTGCACAGCCTCGTCCAGCATTTGCTGCTTTGTGGTGTTGAGGGCTTCAAGCACTTTGTCCTGGTCGACTCCAAGGTTGGCTGCAAATTTTCCCAAAAAATCCTGGAACAAATTGGCTTTATCTTGATCCGGACTGGATTTTGTTGTGGCCATGGCTGCGCCGGATACAGCCACCGCCAGGACAAGAGCCGCCGCCAGTATAATGGTATAGCGCTTTTTCTTGAACATTAGATGCTGCAACCTCCATTTCCTTGCTTTTCGATCTTTTAATGGCCTCAGCCGGCCACCTTGCAGAAAACACGTTGGGACAGGATCCCGCCTCCTTTCATATCTGGCTACGAGACTATAATACATGCCGTATGTGTCAGCAAAATGTCAGGGGGAAATTTTCTTTTTGCAGGGGCAGTGGTAAAGTAAAGGGGCCATCCCAAAAGCTTTGCTTATGGGATGGCCCTTTTGCTTAACGTAAATAAACATTATTTAATTTTGGAGAGTGCATTTATGTATGCCCTGGCGCTGGCCTCTATGACGTCGGTGCTTATTCCCCTTCCCACCAGCAGGCCGCTGTCGTTGTACCTAATCTTTACCATGGCGTTGCCGAGGGCCTCGCTGCCCCTGGTGACGGATTTGAGGGTATAGTCTTCCAGCTTTACCTCTTTTCCCACCAGGCGGTCAATGGCTCTGAACACTGCGTCAACAGGGCCGTTGCCGCAGGCGGCATCGGTTTTTTCTTCCCCTTTCAGCTCCAGGGTAACGGTGGCGGTGGCGCTGGAAAACCCGGAGGTGGTGACCGATATGTTTTTAAGCGATATGCCGTTTCCTTCCCCCGGGCTGTTTCCCATCAGGGCGTGCAGGTCTTCGTCAAAGACCTCCCTTTTCTGGTCGGCCAGCCGCAGAAACTTGCCGTATATCTCCTCCAGGCCGTCCTTTTCCAGGCTGTAGCCCAGTTCCTCCAGCCGGTGTTTCAGAGCGTGGCGCCCCGACCTGGCGGTGAGAATGATCATGTTTCTGGGGATGCCTATTGTTTCCGGGTCAATTATTTCGTAGGTGGTTTTTTCCTTTAACACCCCGTCCTGGTGTATTCCAGAGGCGTGCATAAAGGCGTTGGATCCCACTATTGCCTTGTGGCTGGGTACCGGCACCCCGGTTATTCTTGAAACCAGACGGCTGGTGGTGGCTATTTCCCTGGTGTTTATGCCCAGCTCAACACCGTAAAGTTTTTTCTGAGTATAAATCGCCATTGCCACCTCTTCCAGTGAAGTGTTTCCGGCCCTCTCACCGATTCCGTTTATGGTCCCCTCCACCTGCCGGGCGCCGGCCCTGATGCCGGCCAGAGAGTTGGCCGTGGCCATGCCCAGGTCGTTATGGCAGTGAATGCTTACGGTTACGCGGTCGATATTTTTAACGTTGCCCATCACATAGGAGATCAGCTCACCGTATTCCCACGGGGTGGCATAGCCAACCGTGTCCGGGATGTTGACCACCGTGGCCCCGGCCTCAATTACCTTTTCAATAACCCTGGCCAGGAAGGGCGGGTCGCTGCGGAAGGCGTCCTCAGCGTAAAACTCAACGTCTCCCACGTATTTTTTAGCGTGTTTTACCGCCGCCACCGCCGCCTCAACCACCTGGTCCGGGCTCAGCTTCAGTTTCTTTTCCATGTGTACCGGCGACACTGCTATGCCGGTGTGAATCCTGGGGTATTCAGCCTCCCGCAGCGCCTCGGCGCAGCAGTCGATGTCCTGGCTCACAGCCCGGGAAAGGCCGCATATCACCGCGCCCTTTACTTCCCGGGCAATGGTTCTGACTGACTCCAGGTCTCCCGGCGAAGATGCCGGGAACCCCGCCTCGATTACATCAACCCCCAGCTTTACCAGCTGCCGGCCTATTTCAAGCTTTTCCTTTACATTCAGCGTTATGCCCAGTGATTGCTCCCCATCCCTCAGGGTGGTGTCGAAAATAAAGAGCCTGCTCATTTTTATTGTCCTCCTTAAATATATTGATTTTTAACAGTCCAAGGTCACCAAGGTCGGGTTCCACTCCACCACCCCCTTTGGAAATCAGTGAACTCGTTCAGCCAGGCTGAACATCGGGGCTTCAGATGGGGTTTCAACCCCACCTGAAGTGAAAAAATGGAACTCCCACTTGTAGAAGTGGGAGTCTTGGAAATAAGATAAAGCCCTCCGTCTCAAGTTAATGCTTGAGACGGAGGGCTAATCCGCGGTACCACTCAAATTAACCGCCTTTACAGGCAGTTCTCTCTACTGAGATACGGGAAAATAAATTCCGATATCCCCTTCCTTTTAACGGCGGAAGTTCCCGTCCGGGCCTACTTTCAGTTCGATTTCGGTCGGCGGCTCAAGGGAGAGTTCAGCGTCACGCTTCGGCCGCCTTGCACCACCGGGGCGGCTCTCTGAAACCGGCGGAAGAACGCCTACTGGTCCCTGTCATTGCCCTTTTGAGATATGCTTACTTATTGTTTATAGATTTTAACAGCGGACAAGGTCTGCTGTCAATATGCTTTGATGCTAATTCTGAGTGAAGCTTTGGTTGGAAGACAGTAGTCAGAAGACAGGAGCCAGAAGCCTGGACGTCCTTTTTAGGAAAATTATAAGGGTTTGCCTTTCGGCAAACCCTTGTGAATACTGGTGGGTGCAGTAGGATTTGAACCTACGACCCCTACCGTGTCAAGGTAGTGCTCTCCCCCTGAGCTATGCACCCTTTACCCGGTTTGCGCCTGACTGTCGCTCAGCGCATATACTATTATGCATTATCACCGGAATGAAGTCAAGGGTAATTGCCCGGACAGCTCTTGAAATTTATGGGGAGTGCGGGGTGGGATGCTAAAAAAGCTGCCTTAATCGATATATAACTCCGGGTTTCATTACATCTTCCGCGGCCACCAGATTCACCCGGGCCAGTTCCCGGTTTCTCAGGGAATAGATTGCCGTGCCCACCTTTTGTCCGGCTTTAACCGGGGCCTGCAGGGTATTCTCAGTGTTGACGGTCTTTGTAACCTTTTTCCGGTCATCATCGGCCAGATCCACAGTTATTCCCCTTTCACTGACGGCAGTTACGGTTTCGGTTACACCGCCTTCCACCGGTATGCTGCCGAAGCTTTCTCCTTTTACGCAGAGCTCAGCCGGAGATACATGCCCGAAGCCGTAGTCAAGCAGCGCCACGGCGTCCTTGTATCGGTCCCGGCAGTGAAGGACAACCGCTATAAGGGTGCGGTCGCCTCTTTGGGCAGCGGCTATCAGACACCTGCCGGCCCTGATGGTGGATCCTGTCTTCACTCCCAGTATTCCCTCGTAGGCATTTTCCCGGACAAGCATGTTGGTGTTGCTTATTTCCCTCGGCGCCCGGCCTTCTTCAAAGTGTATGGTGGTCCTGGGGGTTTTTACTATGCGGGCGAATTGTTCGTTGCCAAGGGCGTATCGTGTTATCAGTGCCAGGTCGTAGGCGGTGGTGTAGTGGTTTGGATGGTGGTAGCCGTTGGTGTTGCCGTAATGGGTATCCAGGGCGCCTATTGCCAGGGCCTTGGCATTCATTAGCCTTACAAAATTCTCTTCCGACCCCGCTATATGTTCAGCGATGGCCACTGTGCTGTCGTTGGCCGAATATATAAGGGCGGCCTTGATTAGGTCCTCCAGGGTCATGCGGTCGCCTTTCCGGATCATTAATTCCTGTCCGACGCATATTGAGGCCGCCTTTTTCCCCACCGTGACCACCTCTTCGGGATGGCCGTATTCCAGCGCTATTATTGAGGTCATTATTTTGGTGAGGCTGGCCGGCTCCCTCCTGGCATTGCTTTTTTTCTCATAGTAAACCTGACCGGTTTGAGCGTCCATGAGGATAGCGGAAGCAGCCGAAATTTCAGGAGACGCTGCCGCTGCAGGCGCCGCTGCCGGGGCCAAAAGAAGAACCGCCAGGCAGACAGCAATTAATTTTTTGCCAATCATTTTTCGCATGTTAAAAGCCTCCGGCTCCAATATGGCTGTTTTGCCGTACGCAAGTTATTTTTACCTCTGTCAATTTTATTATTAGCGGTAACTTTTACATTAAAAAACAGCCCCGGGTGCATATTAAGAGGGACAGGCCAATATCCTATATACTGAAAAAACTAATGCATTTCAGGAGGTTCTCATGAAAATTTATTTTTTCAATATTTCCAGATTCGGCCGGGTGCTGGGCTCTACCTCAATACTGGTTACAATGGCCATTTTATTTACGGGGATAATGCTGTCCGATGTCTCCGCAATGGTGTCCCAGAAACCCGGAGAAATTCCCCACGCCATATACAAGGTGAAGACCGACCGCAAGGTGGTGGCGCTGACATTCGATATCAGTTGGGGAACCCAGGTGCCGGGGCCGGTAATGGATATTCTGAAGAAAAACAATATCAGGTCAACCTTTTTTCTTTCCGGCCCATGGGTGAAAAAATATCCTGAATTTGCAAAAAGACTTACCGCCGAGGGACATGAGATAGCTTCCCACGGAGACCGGCATATAGATCTTGACAGGGAGTCTCCGGATACTGTAAGGAAGGAAATATCGGCGGCGCACCAGTCCATAAAGGAAGTGACAGGGGTGGAGCCCTTACTGATCAGGACGCCTAACGGGGCATGGAATGATATGGTGCTGGGTGTGGCCGACCAGATGGGGTACAAGGTTATACAGTGGAGTGTGGACTCCCTGGACTGGAAGAAACCGGGCGTGGATGCAATCGTAAACAGGGTGCTGGACAGGGTGCAGCCCGGCGATATTATTCTGATGCACGCCAGCGATACCTGTCTGCAGACTCCCGAAGCCCTGCCCAGGGTGTTGGAGGGACTGAAAGCCAGGGGCTATGAGTTGGTTACAGTTTCCCAGTTGCTGCAGGAAGGACCTGGGATCGTGGATTGAACATTACCCCGGTGAGACGGAATTATGGGAGAAGCCAGGAGGCAGAAAACCAAAGGCCGTACCCAGTGTTCCCGGCTGTAAGGAATGCCCGAACCCTTCTGGCTTCTGACTCCTGACTCCTGACCCGGAATTTACTCAGCATAAGTCTTTAGTGGGTTTCTCCCTTGCTAACCATCCTGGCTATAAGACTGGACATGATCCTTTTCTCATCCTCATCGCCCTGCTCCCACATCTCTTTCAGCAGGCGCTGCTCCCGGTTGCCCGGGTCAAAGTGGTTGGCAAAAAACTCTCCCAGACGGTAAGCCATTTCGTTGATGTTGCTGTCCGACATTCCCAGCGCCCGGCTTCCGTGAACAAATTTACCCAGCATGTCTTTCCACTGGTGCCATGTGGTTTCGGTTTCCATTTGCATTCCTCAATCACCTCCGGTCTTATTTTTCCCTCTGCGGGAGTTCTGTTATTCTTCTCCCCGGCGGCGGATTGAAAAAAGGCTGGAGCGTATTTGCCCACAGCCCTTTAAAATAGTGGATGATGTCATTTTAACTATTTAATTGAAAGAATAAAGGCCCCGGCAGCCACTGCCGTACCGATAACCCCGGCCACGTTCGGACCCATGGCGTGCATGAGCAGGTAGTTCTGGGGGTTGGCCTCGGACCCCATGGTGTGAACGACCCTGGCCGCCATCGGCACAGCGGATACACCAGCCGCCCCGATAAGGGGATTGACCTTGTTTTTGGTAAACAGGTTCATTAATTTGGCTATCAATACTCCCCCGGCAGCCGCGAAGGCAAAGGCCACCACGCCGAGTATGAAAATATAGAGGGTTTTGGGGTTGAGGAAATTTTCAGCGGACATGGTGGAGCCCACGCCAACGCCGAGCAGTATGGTGACTATATTCATCAGTTCATTTCTTGAAACGTCGGTTAACCTTTCCACCACGCCGGACTCCATGAACAGGTTGCCCAGCATAAACATGGCCATCAGAGGCGCGGAGGGCGGGACAAGCAGTATTATGATAATGGATGCCAGCAGAGGGAATACAACTTTTTCGCCCTTGCTTACCGGCCTCATCTGGGTCATTACCATGGCCCGTTCCTTTTTGGTGGTGAGCAGTTTGGCAATGGGCGGTATTATTATCGGCACCAGGGCCATATAAGAGTATGCCGCCACCGATACCGCCCCCATCAGGTGCGGTGCCAGGTTCGCGGACAGGTAAATGGTGGTGGGGCCGTCAGCCCCCCCTATAATTCCGATGGTTGCGGCTTCGGGAATAGTAAAGCCAAACAGAATGGCGGTGAAAAAGGCCGCGTATACGCCTAACTGGGCGGCTGCGCCCAGGAGAAGGGTCTTGGGGTTGGCTATGACAGGCCCGAAGTCGGTCATGGCGCCCAGGCCAAGAAAAATAAGGGGCGGTATAAGTTCGTTTTGTATGCCGTAGTGATAAAATATGTAAAATAATCCGCCTTCTCCGGTCAGTCCGGTAAGGGGGAAGTTAGCGGCAAAAATCCCAAAGCTGATGGGAAGCAGCAAAAGTGGTTCTATCCCCTTTTTTATGGCCAGGTACATCAGGATGAAAGCAATCAGCCACATCAGTATATTCTGAGGGGTAATCGTCCAGATGCCCAGGCCGGAGAAGTTGTTGGCGAGTATTTCCAGCAAAAACTTTCCCTCCCAGTGTTTAAAACTATTCCAGAATCATTATCGCGGTATCGGGGTTGATTACATCTCCCGGGGATGCCTTTATCTCTTTTACCTCGCCGTCGGCGGGGGAGTATATCTTTACAAACATTTTCATGGCCTCAATGGTGGCCACCACATCGTTTTGCTTGACCTTGTCACCAATCTTTACGTCAATGGAAACCAGTTTGCCCACCATGGGCGCGTTTACTGTGGTCATTATTAAATCCTCCTTTTGTCTTATTTCCAAGATTCCCACTTCTACAAGTGTGACTTTTTTACCTCAGGCGGGGTTGAATCCCCATCTGAAGCTCAGATGCTCAGTCTGGATAAACAAGTCCACTTTTTGCTATGCTCTGGATTTTTGTTTTTCTGCCTCTTTTTTTGCCGCCAGTTTGAACAGGTATCCGGAAAAACTCACCGCAGCATTTAGTATGCCCAGAGCGAGAAAAACAGATATCACACCGGTTGTCGCCACTACAACAGCCTTGTCCCAGTCCACTGCCCCATGCACCTCCCCCTGACCTCTTTGTAAGGGTTGCCCTTACACTTTATCAATCATACAATATATTGAAGTTTTTAGAAATGGGATTGCGAATTGTATACAATATGCAGTCAATATTTCAATAAATATCTGTTGGATCTGCTCTTCCGGCGGTGTCCTGTTCGGCGCAGGCTGTTTATCAGTCTTTTTTTCCAAGGGAATATTGTTTTAAGCGCCCCGGAGAATTATAATATTAAGATACCGATTCATAAAGACTTTTAACAGGTGGAATATCCACACGAAAAAAATGGACAGAATATTTTTGTATGGCAGTTTCACCTTTGTATGGTAAAATGTTTAGGCAAACTCAGGATTAAGGGGTTTCATTACTCCTGGGGATAGATTTAATATACGCAGATTCGAGGAGGAAGCGAATTAATGAAGGCGACCGCGGAAAAACAGGAAAAGAACACAGTTGTTTTAGAGGTTGAGGTTGAGGCGGAAAAATTTAGCAAGGCAATGGATCAGGCTTACAAGAAAATAGTCAAAAAGGTGAATATCCCCGGGTTTAGAAAGGGGAAGGCCCCGCGACTTATTCTTGAGCGCTATGTGGGAAAAAAAGCCCTGTATGACGAGGCTGTTGAAATAATAATTCCCGATGCATATATTGATGCAGTGGAAGATACGGGCATTGAGCCGGTGTCGCATCCGGAACTGGACCTGGTCCAGGTGGAGGAGGGCAAACCATTGGTCTTTAAGGCCAAAGTAGTGGTAAAGCCCGAGGTTAAGCTGGGACAGTACACAGGGTTGGAGGTAACAGACCCTGCCAGGGAAGTAACCGATGAGGATGTCCAGAATGAAATAGAAAGGCTCAGGAACCGGTATGCCAAGCTGATAACCCTGGAAGAGGGCGCTGTTGAAAATGGTGACCTGGTCAGCATTGATTTTGAAGGAAAAATAGACGGGGTGCCCTTTGAGGGCGGCAAAGCCGACGACTACAACCTGGAAATTGGTTCCGGTGCATTTATTCCAGGTTTTGAGGATCAGATTGTGGGTATGAATATAAACGAAACAAGGGATATTAATGTTAAATTTCCCCAGGATTACGGCAAGGAGGAACTGGCCGGGAAGGACGCCGTCTTTACAGTAACCGTGAAGTCCATCAAAAGGAAAGAGCTGTCCCCCCTGGATGACGAGTTTGCCAAGGACGTCAGTGAATTCGATACCCTGGAGGAATTACGGGCTGATCTGGCGAATAGATTAAAGCAGGCGGAGGAAGAAAGGGCCAAGGCGCAGGTGCGCAGGGATGTGGTGGAGAAAGCGGTGGAAAACGCCACGGTGGAAATACCCGGGGAAATGATTGACAGCAGGTTGGAAGAAATGATAGGCAACATGGAGCAGCGGCTGTCCGGTCAGGGTATTTCCCTGGAAAAGTATTTTAAATATACCAACTCAAGCATCGCCGACCTCAGGGAAAAGATGCGGCCCGACGCTGAAAAAAGTGTGCGCCAGGAGTTGGTAATCGAGGCCGTGGCCAAGGCTGAAAACATTACCGTCAGTGATGAGGAACTGACGGAGGAGATCAAGCGCATGAGTGAAGAGATGAAACAGGACCCTGATATTATCAGAAAAATAATCGAAGGCCAGAACCAGATGAGCTTTATCAAAAATGGCATAATGAGGGATAAAGCTGTTCAGTTTCTTGTGGACAGGGCGGTTTTGACCGCTGGAACCGATGAGTCAGGGAAGGAATGAATATTCTTAAATTAAATTGATGCCAGGGAGGGAGAGGTAATTGTCAAGTTTGGTTCCTATTGTTGTAGAACAGTCCAACCGTGGTGAGCGGGCGTATGATATCTACTCAAGATTGTTAAAGGACAGGATCATATTTATAGGTGGGCCGATTGACGATTACGTGGCCAACCTTGTTATTGCGCAGATGCTTTTTCTGGAAGCCGAAGACCCTGAGAAGGACATACACCTCTATATAAACTCTCCGGGCGGAGTAATTACCGCCGGAATGGCCATATACGACACAATGCAGTATGTAAAGCCGGCTGTTTCCACCATTTGCCTGGGCCAGGCGGCAAGCATGGGGTCCTTCCTGCTAAGCGCCGGGGCAAAGGGTAAGCGTTTTGCCCTGCCCTATGCAAGGATAATGATACACCAGCCAATGGGCGGAGCGCAGGGGCAGGCGACGGACATTGATATACAGGCCAGGGAAATACTGAGGATGAAAGACATCCTGAACAGGCTTCTTTCGGAACACACCGGGCAGCCCCTTGAGAAAATCACACGGGATACCGAGCGCGATTTCTTTATGTCTGCCGGGGAGGCCAAGGAATACGGAATAATTGACGAGGTGTTTCAAATCAGGAAGCAAGGATAAGAGGTGAAAAAATGTTTAACGATAAGGGTCAGCTGAAATGTTCCTTTTGCGGTAAGCTGCAAGACCAGGTGAAAAAGTTGGTAGCCGGCCCGGGTGTCTATATTTGCGATGAATGTATAGAGCTTTGCAATGAAATAATTGAGGAAGAGCTTAATGAAGATCTGGGGCTGGATTTAAGCGACATCCCCAAGCCGATGGAAATAAAGGGGATTCTTGATCAGTATGTTATAGGGCAGGAAGAGGCCAAAAAATCCCTTTCTGTTGCTGTGTATAACCACTATAAAAGGATAAACCTGGGCGGAAAAATTGATGATGTGGAGCTGCAAAAGAGCAACATTGTCATGCTTGGACCGACCGGGAGCGGCAAAACGCTGCTGGCCCAGACGCTGGCCCGGCTGTTGAATGTTCCCTTTGCCATTGCTGACGCCACATCTCTTACAGAGGCGGGGTATGTTGGCGAGGACGTGGAAAACATACTGCTCAAGCTGATACAGTCAGCCGACTATGACGTGGAAAAGGCTGAAAAGGGAATTGTTTATATTGATGAAATCGACAAGATAGCCCGTAAGTCGGAAAACCCGTCAATAACAAGGGATGTTTCCGGTGAAGGGGTGCAGCAGGCGCTGTTAAAAATACTTGAAGGCACAGTGGCAAGCGTTCCTCCCCAGGGAGGTCGCAAGCACCCGCACCAGGAGTTTATACAGCTGGATACCACAAATATACTGTTCATTTGCGGCGGGGCCTTTGACGGCATTGACAAGCTGATTCAGAACCGGACAGGGAAAAAGACAATGGGGTTCGGGGCGGAAATAAAGGCCGGCGGTGAAAAGAGAATAGGCGAGATACTAAGGGATATATTACCCGAAGACCTTCTCAAATATGGACTTATTCCGGAGTTTGTGGGTCGGCTTCCCATTATAGTGACCCTGGACGCCCTTGATGAGGAGGCGCTGGTGAGGATCCTCACCGAGCCCAGGAATGCCCTTGTCAAACAGTATGAAAAACTTTTTGAACTGGATGGCGTTACCCTTGAGTTTCAGCACGACGCGCTGAAGGCCGTTGCCCAGGAGGCTCTCAAGAGAAAGACCGGCGCCAGGGGGCTGAGGGCTATACTGGAAGAGGTAATGCTTGATGTAATGTATGAAATTCCTTCCCGCCAGGATATTGCCAAGTGCATAATTACCAGGGATACAATATTGAATAAGGACAAACCTCTGATAGTATCGGTGGACAGGAAAAAGAAAAAGGAAGAGACCGCGTAAATAATAAAGCCGCCAGAAGGGCGGCTTTATTATTTTAGATTTTAGATTTTAGATTTTTTAAGTTTTTTAATTAGGATTGATTTAGATTTATGAATTTATTTTTGTTTTGGTAATAAATGTGGTTTTCCCAACAAATCAAAAATAATTTTGGGTGGATAAAAATTGCTAAACATAGAAATAATACATATTAAAAAGTTTTTATGGGAGGCGCTCCTTCTTTATGGAAGGATACGGCATAGGAATCGGAAGTTTATTAACTTTTGTGCAGGTTTTTTTTGCGGTAATTATCGGGCTGTATTTCTGGAATCTTCTTAAGTCCCAGCAGGGTAACAGGACGGCTGTTGAAAGGGAATCGCTAAAAGAATTGGAAAAATTACACCGCCTGCGGTCAATTTCCCTTTCGGAGCCCCTTGCCGAAAGAACCAGGCCTGAAAAATTCGAGGACATAGTTGGACAGGAGGAGGGGCTTAGATCCCTGAGGGCCGCCATTTGCGGGCCAAATCCCCAGCATGTGATAATTTACGGCCCACCGGGGGTGGGGAAAACGGCGGCAGCCCGTCTGGTGCTGGAGGAGGCCAAGAAGAGCCTTTGCTCACCCTTTAAAGAGGATGCCAAATTTGTGGAAATTGACGCCACCACAGCCAGGTTTGATGAGAGAGGCATTGCGGACCCACTGATCGGGTCTGTGCATGACCCCATTTATCAGGGGGCGGGACCCCTGGGCATGGTGGGGATTCCCCAGCCCAAACCCGGGGCGGTAACCAGGGCGCACGGAGGCATACTTTTCATTGACGAGATAGGGGAATTGCACTCCATTCAGATAAACAAGCTGTTAAAGGTGCTGGAGGACAGAAAGGTACTCTTGGAAAGCGCGTATTACAGCCCGGAGGGCGCCAATATACCATCCCATATTCATGACATATTCCAGAACGGGCTGCCGGCGGACTTCAGGCTGGTGGGCGCTACCACCAGGACTCCAGAGGAAATTCCCCCGGCCATAAGGTCGCGGTGCCTGGAGATATTCTTCAGGCCGCTGCTGCCTGACGAAATTGAGGTTATTGCCAGAAATGCCACGGAAAAGATAGAACTTCCCATGGAGGAGCGTGGGCTGCAGGTTATAAAAAGGTACGCCACCAATGGAAGGGAGGCGGTCAACATTGTCCAGATAGCCGCCGGCATTGCCATTACCGAGGGCAGGGAAAAGATATTCGCCACAGATGTGGAGTGGGTTGTCAACAGCGGCCAATACAGCCCCAGGTCCGAGAAAAAGGTGCCGGTTTCCCCACAGGTGGGTCTTGTCAACGGACTTGCCGTATACGGTCCGAATATGGGTACCCTGCTTGAACTGGAAGTGGGGGCCTTTCCGGTGGAACGGGGGCAGGGCAAGGTAACAATCACCGGGGTGGTGGAAGAGGAGGAACTTGGGGGACGCGGCAGGACCATTCGCCGTAAGAGTACGGCCAGGGGATCTGTGGACAATGTGCTGACGGTATTGCGCCTTATTACCGATGTTGATCCCAGGGACTATGATATTCATGTTAATTTTCCCGGGGGTATACCCATTGACGGTCCTTCTGCCGGAGTGGCCCTGGCGACGGCGATATATTCGGCCATTAAGGGAATGCCCGTGAATAACCTTGTTGCCATGACCGGAGAGATATCAATAAGGGGCATGGTGCTGCCGGTGGGCGGAGTGGTGGCCAAGGTGGGGGCGGCCTGCCAGGGAGGCGCCAAAAGGGTTTTGATACCGGCGGAAAACTACCAGGAAATATTTAAAACGTTAAAGGACATAGAGGTTATTCCCGTAGACAGGCTGGAAGATGTTCTTGAACTGGCCCTTGTGGGCCGCCCTGTGCTGAAAAGGCCGCCGGCGCCGCCCCCCCAGGCTGAAGTATATGCAGCCGTCGGCCTCGGCCCGTCCCTGCACAGGGGGGTATCCCTGGAGAAAAGCCAGGGGTGAAAATTCTTATACTGATATGCTTATTCTGTCAGAACTCAGGACTCAGGACTCAGGACTCAGAATAGAATAGAAATTACACATACTGAGTAATTCCGGGTCAGGAGCCAGAATTCAGAAGAGTTTGGCATTCATTATAAGTTAAATAAAGCTTATCGGCCAGGCCGATAAAATTCTGTGTCTCTAAGCCGCCTTATGGGCGGCTTTTACAGTTATTGCTATAGCAGGTCGCAATATCGTGTGGTAGAATGTATAATATGTATGCAGCAAAATACACTGTACATTCACTAAAGGAGGTGTAGCTTTGGATTCCACCGTTAGAACATTACCATTGCTACCACTCCGGGGCATTCTTGTTTTTCCCAACATGGTTATTCATCTGGATGTGGGAAGGGATAAATCCGTTCAGGCCATAGAAGAGGCTATGATTCAGGAGCGGGTCATTTTCCTGGCCACTCAGAAAGAAGCTCAGACGGATGACCCCGGAGAGGAAGATATCTACCAGGTTGGGACAGTGGCTGAGGTAAAACAGTTGCTTAAACTGCCCGGCGGCACAATCCGCGTTTTGGTGGAGGGCATTGCCAGGGCCAGAATAAGAAATTACACAGCCCATGAACCTTATTTCAAAGTGGAGATTGACCAGTATTCGGAGGAGTTCAAGAAGACGGCTGAAGTTGAGGCCCTGATGAGGAACCTGGTTTATCAGTTTGAACAATACGTTAAATTATCCAAGCGTATTCCTCCGGAGACTGTGGTATCAGTTGTCAACCTTGAAGATCCCGGCCGGCTGAGTGATATTATCGCCTCTCACCTTGCACTCAGAATAGAGGATAAGCAGAGCATTCTTGAGGCAATCGATATTGTGAAGCGGCTGGAGCGCCTTTGCGCCATTGTAGCCAAAGAACTGGAGATCGTTGAGCTGGAGCGCAAGATTAATATACGGGTTCGCAAGCAGATGGAAAAAACCCAGAAAGAATACTACCTGCGCGAACAGATAAAGGCTATACAGCGTGAGCTTGGCGAGAAAGACGAAAGAGTGGCCGAAGGCGAGGAATACCGGGATAAAATAGCCGAGGCAAAGCTGCCCAAGGAAGTTGAGGAAAAGGCCCTCAAGGAAGTTGAAAGGCTGGAAAAAATGCCCCCCATGGCGGCTGAGGCCGCAGTGGTGAGGAACTATATTGACTGGATACTGGCACTTCCCTGGAGCAAGGGCACCAGGGACAGGCTGGACATCAATATGGCGGAAAAAATTTTGGAGGAAGATCATTACGGCCTTAAGGACCCCAAGGAGAGGATACTGGAATATCTGGCCATCAGAAAGCTGGCCAAAAAAATGAAAGGCCCCATCATATGTTTTGTGGGACCTCCCGGTGTGGGTAAAACCTCCCTTGGCCGTTCCATTGCCCGGGCCCTGGAGCGTAAATTTGTGCGGATATCCCTGGGCGGGGTGAGGGATGAGGCTGAGATAAGGGGACACAGAAGGACATATGTGGGAGCCCTTCCCGGCAGGATTATCCAGGGCATGAGAACTGCCGGATCGAAAAACCCGGTGTTCCTGCTTGATGAAATCGACAAGATGAGCATGGACTTCCGCGGCGATCCCTCATCGGCCCTGCTGGAAGTATTGGATCCCGAGCAGAACAACTCTTTCAGCGATCACTATATCGAGGTTCCCTTTGACCTCTCCAATGTGATGTTTATAACCACGGCGAACGTCCAGCACAACATTCCAAGGCCGCTGCTGGACCGCATGGAGATTATCAATATCGCGGGCTATACCGAGGAGGAAAAGGTCCAGATAGCCATGCGCCACCTGGTTCCAAAACAGGTCAAAGAACACGGACTGACTAAACAGATGATTAGTATATCAGAAAACGCAATCCGGAAGGTTATCCGGGAGTATACCAGGGAAAGCGGTGTGCGAAACCTGGAAAGGAATATCGCCTCCCTTTGCCGTAAAACAGCCAAGCAGATTGTGGCCGGAAAAGTAAAAAAAGTAAAGGTCACCACCCAGAACACTGAGGTTTTCCTGGGCGCCCCGCGCTACAGGTACGGTGTTGCGGAACAGGATGACCAGGTGGGTGTCGCCACCGGCATGGCCTGGACCGAGGTGGGGGGGGACACCTTGGCTATTGAAATATCGGTATATAAGGGCAGCGGCAAGATTATACTGACCGGCAAACTGGGTGATGTGATGAAAGAGTCCGCCCAGGCGGGCTACAGCTACGTCCGGAGCAGGGCGGCGGAACTGGATATTGACAACGAGGTTTTTGAAAAGAACGATATACACGTGCACATTCCGGAAGGCGCCATTCCCAAGGACGGACCTTCCGCCGGTATAACCATGGCCTGTGCCCTGGCGTCAGCCCTGACAGGGATCAAGGTCAGGCATGATGTATCCATGACCGGTGAAATTACCCTCAGGGGCAGGGTATTGCCGGTGGGCGGGGTAAAAGAAAAGGTTCTGGCGGCCCACAGGGCAGGTATAAAAACCATTATTCTGCCCAAAGATAATCTAAAGGACATTGACGAGATACCGCTCAATGTTAAAAAGAACTTGCAGTTCAAATTGGTTGACCATATGGACGAGGTTCTGGAGATAGCCCTGGTCAAGGATCAATATAACGAATCTGAGACGGGCCTGGGAGCGGGGCCGGCGGTTGTTCTGCCTGATGTGACGGATTACAGCCCGGTTATTCAGACTGAGGGAGGACCACAGATCCATCCATGAAGATTGTTACCGCGGAATTTGTAAAAAGCGCAGTGAGCCTGAAAGACTGCCCGGCCGGGGAATTGCCTGAAATTGCCCTGGCCGGGCGTTCCAATGTGGGGAAGTCGTCATTCCTGAACAGGATGGTAAACAGAAAAAGTCTGGCCCGGACCAGCAATACTCCGGGCAGGACCAGGCTGATCAATTATTTTTTAATCAATGGCGCCTTTTACATTGTTGATTTGCCCGGTTACGGGTATGCCAGGGTGCCACGGGCAATGAGGATGGAATGGGGCAGGAACATACAGGAGTACCTGGAAAAAAGAAAAAGCCTGTCGGGAGTGGTGCAACTGCTGGATATAAGGCACAGGCCCACGGAAATGGACGTCCAGCTCTACAGATGGCTGGAACAGTCAGCAGTGCCGGTAATAGCTGCGGCCACCAAGGCGGATAAGGTATCCAAAAACCAGGCCAGGAACCAGCTGAAATTAATCAGGGATACACTGGGCCTGGAAAAATCCAGCCCGCTGGTGGCCTTTTCCGCCAAGACCGGACAGGGGTGGGAAGAATTGTGGATGATGATACAATCGTTGATTTTAGATTGCTGATTTTTGATTTTAGATTGTTTATAAGCAGCTATCGGCTTCAATCAGCAATCAAAAATATGTACCGACTTCCCTTATGCGGGGTCTACCAGAATTTAAGCCTGCGGATGCCGGTCTCCTTTTTATCATTGGGTACATATTTTATAGATTGCACAGCGGCTCCGGCAAACCGGTTATCGTAAAGCCCCCCGGCACTGACCGGCATCGGGATTTCCCTTGACCGGTCCAGCATGCCGATCACCAGGGCCAGACTTTCTTCCCTCAGAACAGGCGATTCGGCGGGGCTGCCGCCAACATAGTAGCCTTCCACCAGCATGCCGATACTTTTTTCTATAGCGGGGCTTTTGGCAATAACCTTATTTGTTTCCCCGGGGGTGTGGTACATCAGCCAGGTCTGGGCCATGTACAGGGAGTTGACAAGGCTCTGCAGGGCACCGGGGCTGTTGTTTACAAAGTCCTCTGACGCCACGCAGACCACGGCGGGGAAGCCGGCCTTAAAGGATTTAACCCGGGAAAGCCCCTTGTTCAGAGCCTCCGGCAGTTCCTTCTCCGTTATAAAGATGTAGTCCCCGGTACCGGATTTGAGGGCCCCTGTCTTTATCTCATCAGGTATATTGGTGATAATGCTGACCTCATCATAGGGCTTCAGACCGGCCCCCCTCAGTATGCTTTCCAGGTAGACGGTTTCATTGGAATCAGGGGGTCCCGAGATAATAACTTTGTTTTTAAGCTGCCCGATGTCTTCCAGGGTGGTATTTTTCTTTGCGACAAGGTGGAACACCGCCCCGGAGTCAAAGGATGCCACAATTACCGGCCCTCCTTCTTTCAGGTCCGAGGATCTCTTTATGACCAGCGCTGAGGGGCTTACCAGGGCAACGTCGGCCTCGCCCCTTTCCAGCCTATCCAGGGCATCCTTTTCACTGCCGCAGTCCACAGCTTCAATTTTGATGTTTTGCTCCCTGTAGAAGAACTCCCGGGCAATGTAGTGGGGAAGTTTATATACGGAGGGACTGCACTCCGCCAGGCGGACAATGCTGTACTCTTTATTCATTTCAATGATTTTAAGATAGGCCAGTATCGATCCTGTGACAACAAATATTGCCGTCAGTAGAAGGAGCAGTCTCCCGCTCTTTAACATATCAACCCCCCCTTTATATATGGGGCGCTACCGGAAAGTTGGCGGCCCCGGAATAATTTTATGAGTCCAATACATGGAATATGTGGAAAACTGATGGGAAAAAAGCGCCTTGTTGACATGGTGAAAACAAAGGGTTAATATGTTTCGGAGGAGGATGGCTCTTATGTCTGAAAAAGAATTAATGCCAAAAACTGATATGCCCACCACTTATGACCCGAAAAGTGTTGAGGACAGGTGGTATGGTTTCTGGGAGGAAAACGGCTTTTTCCGTGGAGAGGTCAATCCGGAAAAGGAACCGTTCTGTATAGTGATGCCCCCTCCCAATGTTACCGGTCAGCTTCATATGGGGCATGCCCTGGACAACACGCTGCAGGACATACTGACCCGCTGGAGAAGGATGCAGGGTTACAGCACACTCTGGCTGCCCGGAACCGACCATGCCGGCATAGCCACCCAGGCCAAGGTGGAAGAACAGCTTTCCAGGGAGGGGCTTTCCCGGTATGGGCTGGGGAGGGAAAAGTTCCTGGAACGGGTGTGGGAGTGGAAGGAGCAGTATGGTGGCCGCATAACCAACCAGCTCAGGCGGCTTGGCTCTTCCTGCGACTGGGACAGGGAGAGGTTCACCATGGACCGGGGGTGCTCCGAGGCTGTGCGGGAAGTGTTTCTTCGCCTTTATGAAAGGGGCCTTGTTTACAGGGGATATTATATTACCAACTGGTGCCCCAAGTGTCAGACCACCATATCCGACATAGAGGTCGAGCACCTGGATAAGCCGGGGCACTTTTACTACATCAAATACCCGTTAAAGGGGAGCGACCGCTATATCCCGGTGGCGACCACCCGGCCGGAGACCATGCTGGGCGATGTGGCCGTGGCTGTTCACCCGGATGACCCCAGGTATGGAGACCTGGTGGGCAAGACCCTTATACTGCCGGTTGCCGGCAGGGAAATACCGGTGATAAAGGACGAATACGTGGACCCGGAATTTGGCACCGGCGCGGTTAAAATCACCCCTGCCCACGACCCTCACGATTTCGAGGTGGGAAGGCGACACAATCTTCCCCAGATTATCGTTATTGACAAAAATGCCGTCATGACAGAGGAGGCCGGTAAATATAAAGGGCTGGACCGCTGGGAGTGCCGGAAGCGGCTGATCCAGGAACTGGATTCGCTGGGATACCTGATCAGGGTTGAGGACCATTCCCACGCTGTGGGGCACTGTTACCGGTGCTCCACTGTGATTGAGCCCATGCTGTCAAAACAGTGGTTTGTGCGCATGAAGCCGCTGGCGGAACCCGCCATTCAGGCTGTAAAGGACGGCAGGCTAAGGTTTGTGCCGGAAAGGTTCACCAAGATATACCTGAACTGGATGGAGAATATAAGGGACTGGTGCATTTCCAGGCAGCTCTGGTGGGGGCACAGGATACCGGTGTGGTATTGCGGTGACTGTGACGAAATGATTGTGGCCAAATCATCCCCGGGCCGGTGTCCCAAGTGCGGCAGTGCCGCCCTGGAGCAGGATCCGGATGTACTGGACACATGGTTTTCTTCCGCCCTCTGGCCTTTTTCCACACTGGGGTGGCCGGAAAAAACACTGGAGCTTGCTTATTATTATCCCACCTCTGTGCTGGTGACCGGAAGGGACATAATCTTTTTCTGGGTGGCCAGGATGATATTCAGCGGCCTGGAATTTATGGGGGAGGTTCCCTTCAGGGATGTGTTTATTCACGGGCTGGTGCTGGATGCAATGGGCAGGAAAATGAGCAAGTCACTGGGCAATGGCGTTGATCCCATTGACGTGATAGAAAGCCACGGGGCCGACAGCCTGCGCTTTATGCTGGTGACCGGCAATACGCCGGGGAACGACCTCCGCTTCCATTTCGAGAGGCTTGAGGGGGCAAGGAATTTTGCCAATAAAATATGGAACGCCTCCAGGTTTGTTTTGATGAACCTGCATGATTACGATTACAATAATGTTCCGGCCGGAGAGAGCCTGACCCTTGCGGACAGGTGGATATACAGCCGCTTCCAGTCCGTCGCGGAAAGTGTCGGCGAAAATCTGGAAAGGTACGAGCTGGGTGAGGCCGCACGGATACTGTATGAGTTTATATGGAATGAATACTGTGATTGGTACATTGAGCTTTCCAAGCCGAGGCTTTACGGCAGTGATCCGGAGGACCGGGCGGCTGCACAGCATGTACTGGCCGGGGTGCTCAAGGGTACCCTTGAGCTGCTGCATCCCTTCATGCCCTTTATAACGGAGGATATATGGCAGCGTCTGCCGGTTCACAGGGGGAGGACCATTATGAGGGCGCCGTGGCCTGTGCCCCGGGAGGAATACAGGGATGCGGCGGCCGAGGGCGACATGGGGACACTGATGGAGATAATCCGGTCGGTAAGGCACATCCGCAGCGAAATGAATGTGCCCCCGGGCAAAAAGGCGGATATTCTGATCGAGGTGGGCGATAGGAAGGTAAGGGGCTTGATTGAGAAATGGGCCCATTACGTGGAGAACCTGGCGGCGGGGAAGGTGAAGATAACTGAAAAGTTGGCTGAAAAACCCGGGCAGGCAGCCCATGCCGTAGCCGGGGGGGCCGAGATATACGTTCCCCTCAAGGGGCTTATTGATATAGGCCGTGAAGTGGGCAGGCTGGAAAAGGAACTGGGGCAGATTGACAAGGAACTTGCCCGCATCAGGGGTAAGCTCTCCAATGAAGGCTTCCTTGGCAAGGCGCCGGAAGATGTAATTCAGAAAGAAAAAACAAAGGAAAGAGAACTTTCAGTTAAGCATGATTCCATTACCGGAAGGCTTAAGCTGTTGGGAAGCCGTTGAAAAAAGTCCGATAGACCGAAAAACGGGAAAGACCGGGGTGACACCCAGTCTTTCCGTTTAAATCTTATTTAGTTTTAATTCTGCCTTTGTGTGGAATTGTACAGCCAGTAATTTGGCTGAAGCGTTTTCTTTTTATTGTCTTCCTCATCCCTTATTTTAATATTATCCGAGTCGTCGTTTATGTCATAATCAGGTTGACTGCTCATATCTTCTCCGCAATAAGGACAGGTCCACACATCCTTACAGGCGCTGTAGCTGGCCATTTTGCACCGGGGGCAATATTTTTTTCTCATAAAAATCATCCTAACATCTACTTATGAAGCCATTGTTTTAATGCTGCAGCCAACATTAAAGTTAACACATTTTTTGTTAAAGTAGAAGTAACCAACGGTTGAAATTTCCGAGATAATTTTTTATGAAAAATGATGTCCCAACCGGGAGGATTGATTATTTATCGTACAGATGGTTCCAGAAATTATGTAATTTGCTATATGCTGTCGAATTATTATTGTGGTGTTAAAATTAAAATTTTCCATGATGGCCTGCGCTGCAAGCCACAAAACGGAGGATGCTTATGACTTACCGGGAGGCAATAGATTACCTGCAGAACCTTACCAAATTCGGTTTCAACTTTGGCCTTGGGAGGATAACCGAGTTGCTGAGGAGGTTTGACAACCCGCACCGCAAATTAAGGGTTATTCATATAGGCGGCACAAACGGCAAGGGTTCGACCACCGCCATGATATCATCAATATTGAAAGAGTCCGGCTACCGGGCCGGGGCGTTTACATCGCCGCACCTTCATTCATATACCGAGCGGTACTCTATAAACGGGAGACACATAACCGAAGAGGGGTTGGCCGGCCTTATCGAAGAAATGAAACCACACCTGGAAAAAATGGTGGAAGAGGGATTTGAGCACCCCACCGAGTTTGAGGTGGGAACTGCCATGGCCTTTTTATATTTTTACAGGGAAAAGGTTGATTTTCTGGTCCTGGAGGTTGGGTTGGGGGGTGCCATAGATTCCACCAATGTAGTGGTTCCCGCTGTTTCCGTAATTACAAATGTAGCCATGGACCATATGGATTATCTTGGCAATACCATCAGGGAGATAGCCGGTATAAAGGCCGGAATAATCAAAAAAGGAGTGCCCGTGGTAACCGCCGCCACCGGGGAGGCGCTGGATGTTATTCTGGACAGGGCCGGAGAACTGGAGGCCCCTGTCACCGTTGTGGGAAGGGACGTCAGATGGCGGGAGGCAGGCTGCGGTGTAAATGGGCAAAAACTTGATGTGCACGGTTTGAGAGGGGATTACAGTGACATTTTTCTGCCTTTGCTGGGCGGCCACCAGCAGGTAAATGCCGCTACGGCCATAGCCGCGGTTGAGGTGTTGGCCGATTTGGATTTAATCAAGCCGGGCATTGCCGTTAAGGAGGGGATTGCCGCGACGTACTGGCCGGCCAGGCTGGAGATTATTAATCAGTCCCCTGTGGTGGTTATTGACGCGGCGCACAATTATGACGGGGCGGTTTCACTGCGCCGGGCCATTGCCGATTATTTTCCGGGGAAAAGGGTGGTGCTGGTCATCGGAATGCTGGGGGACAAGGAGCGCTCCAAGGTGGTGGCGGAACTGGCGCCTTCCGCCGCAGCCGTTGTCGTTACCAAACCAAACAGCCCCCGTGCCGGCGACTGGGAGCAAATGGCGGTTGAGGCCCGCAGGTATGTGGAAAGCGTTGTTACAATTGAAGACATCAGGGAGGCGGTGAGGGCCGGCATGGACGCGGCCGGTCCGGAAGATGTGGTTGTTATAACCGGCTCATTTTATATGGTGGCAGAGGCAAGGGAATATTTTGTGAACCATTTTTTCAGGGCCTGAGGATATAATTCATGTAGGCCGAAATTATATCCCGGCCCCACATAAAGCTGATAAAAGTGCCTGCTGCCAGGAAAGGGCCAAAGGGAATGGGGTCCTTTCTTTTTTTTCTGCGGGTTATAATCAGGGCAATGCCGGCAATGGCCCCCAGAAATCCGGCGTAAAAGACAGCCAGAAGCGCCATGGGCCAGCCCAAGAGCAGACCCATAAAGGCGGCCAGCTTTACATCCCCCATCCCCATGCCGCCCCTGCTGATCAGGTTTAGCAGGAGAAGAAAGCCGGAGGCCGATAGAATTCCGTATAATGCGTTCAGGGCGGTGAACTCACCGGTCAGCGGGAGGAAAAGAGCCGCACCGGCAAGGCCTGCCAGGACAACACGGTTGGGAATTATGAGATGGTCCAGATCGATAAAGGTGACTATCAACAGTATAGAGGTTGCAAAGGCATACTTAAGAAGGGTTATCCCCATGCCAAACCGGAAAAAAAGGAATACAAAAAAAATTGCCGTTAATAATTCCACCACGGTATAGCGGTAATGAATGGCATCCCCGCAGTAGCGGCATTTCCCCTTTAACAGCATGTAGCTAACAACCGGTATCATGTCCCCCGGTCTGAGGTTTGAATTGCATGAGGGGCAGTGTGACCGGGGCGCAATAATTGACTCGCCGGCAGGGATGCGGTAAATACAGACATTCAGAAAGCTTCCCACGGCAAGCCCCAGTATAATTATTATGAGGACCGGCAGAACAGGCTCGCTCACGGTCTCCTCCTCAGATATGGATAAAGTTTGGAAGTAAACTGTTACTTGATTACCTTGAATTTATCAGGCACCATTTCACAATCCTGAAGTTCGGGGAAAACATATATCAAATCCCGGATAACCTTTAATTTGTCAGAGGGCAGATTTTCCAAGAGCCTCTGAATGTCACTTCTGATTTTGTCTTCCGACTCGACGGGTTGATGCCTTGGTTCCATCAGGGCGGAGGGTGATACCCCCAGTCCCAGGGCAATTTTTTGAAGCGCCTTGATGCTCGGCGTTTTAATGTTTCTTTCCACCTGGCTGATGAACTCGTGGCTGTACCCGGCCCTTCTGGCAAGCTCGCTCTGTGATATGCCAAGGCGAAGCCTCAGGCGCCTTATCTGTTCGCTAAACATTTTCTATCTCTCCTTGGTTTGTTGGTTCTCCGGGAATTGGAAATATGGGTGGTAAATTATTAATATTCTTTATCTTTACTTAAAACCCTCTTTGGAAAGGTTTATTTAATATTTTTTCTAAATTTTTCGAATGGTTTGGACTATATCTTTTTTTTATCGCTCTTGATAAGCTTAATGTTTTTTGTTATTTCCTCGATCAGCCTTTCTTCAGCCTCGCCGCACACTTTTTTTATGGCCACGGGCTTTATTGCAGCCTGGCCTGGCTGTGGTTTCTGTTCTTTTTTATGATGGCCGCCTGGCTTTTGGGGCGTGCAGATGGCAGAAGACTGCTTTTTGTTGTTTGTTTGTTTGCGGATGGTATTGTCGATTTTTCCTGATTTTTCGGAGGGCTTGCCCTCTTCAGGGCTTACTTGCACCTCCGCCGGGCTGTCTGTGGCGGCGGCAACCTCCCTTTCACCGGTCACTGCCGGGTCACCTGCCACTGACTCATCTGCCTGCGCTTTCCGGTGGGGGCCATTTTCGCTGTTGCCCGCCGCCCCCTGAAGTTCCCGGACAATGCTTTGCAGGCTGTTAATTTGTTTCCAGTCAGGCTCCAGCAGTAAAATATCCTCAAGGGTGCCCTCCGGCCCGGATATACTGGACAAGTTATCCTTAATCTGTGCGAGCCGGTCAATCAGAAAAGAGAGATCGTCCTCCATGCCGTCCACAGTGAATAAAAAGGCCTGGACCATCTTCTCTTTTAAAGAGGCGCACTCTCCGCACAATTTGTTCAGTTCGCCCAATTCTTTGCTTGTCAGGGCGGTGTAGTTACCGGCAAGGTGCTGAATCTGTTGAAGTGATTTTCGGTAGTGGTTGAAATCCAATATAGGCCCCCCTTTACAATGTAAATATTTACCATTTCTACAGGGAGCCTCAAATACCTCTTTGTGGTAAAAAAAATTAAAGCCTGACGGCTTTAATTTTCAGTCGGCCATATATCTTCTTTTTTCCCAAAGACAAAATAAAACACGGAAATGACAATAACCATGGGCACAATGCCCAATAATAAAAGACCTATATCAGATTCCACGGAGTATATTCTCCCTCCTTTGAATGGTAAGTTATCATAGTTTCATAAGAAAGTAAAGGACAGAATAGTGTAGAAATCCCGCAAAAATAAATGTGTGGATTAAATATTGATATCTGGATTTATTTTTTATGGGTATTTGCCCCTAGACATTTTATTTCCCCCGGGGCCTGATAATTCCATGAATTTTAAAGTGGACTTGATGACGCAGGGAGATTGCCATGTGTGTGGATAACAGGGAAGGGCCGGATTGCAGGATTAGCTACCGGTTAATGGCTGATATCAGCCACAAAAGCATATATATAATTGGTATGGATTACAAATATTGCTTGTAGTAAGAAGTCAATGTTTTTAAACTAAGTAAATAATTGTAATAAAAACACGAAAAAATAAGACCTGCATTGCAGGTCATGATATTTTTACATAAAGTGATCTTTCTTCGGGTTCAAATCTTGCTTCATATTTTCCCTTTTGATTAATCTTAAATTGGTTGAAAAAGCCCTTTCCAAAAACCTTGGTTTTACGTACTTCCATGCCGCCGCTTTCAACTGCTCTTATGCGGATAGTTTTAGTATCATGGTCATAGGCCAGTTCTATTCTGTTGGATGCTAGTTTTTCCCTGGCGACATTGTTTAGTACTATTGATGTTTTTGATAATGAAACAATAGGAGCCTTTTCTTGCTTCTCACCTCGCGGCCTGTATACCTCAAATGCCACTAATAATCCATCTCCCTTATTGTTTTTTATGTATTATAACCAATTATGAAAGGGAGGTAAACCCCTGTTCTAAAAATTTTATTACTTGCAGTAAGAGATTTAATTGACTGGGTTTATTTTCCTTTGTGCAGTGTAATTTAAATTATCAGTGAATTTCTTTTATAATAACGGGGAATCGTGATTAATGTTTTTTTAGTAAACTGTTTTGGTAAGTATGAAATGAATATATTAATCAGACCTTTTTTGTTTTAAAAACTGTGGCTGAAATTAATTAGTCTGGTGATAATATAATTTGCGGTGTGATGTAAAAACTGGAAAAGTTATGCTATAATAGTTCTTGTTTTTATCAGTGAGGAGGGGTTATAAATGACACTGTCCGAGTCTGTAGTCATGGGTATTGTTCAGGGTCTGGGAGAGTTTTTACCCATCTCCAGCTCAGCTCACCTTGTGCTTACACCATGGATTATGGGATGGAAAGATCCCGGCCTGTCTTTTGATGTGGCATTGCATGTTGGAACACTCATTGCGGTTTTGTCATATTTTTGGCGAGACTGGCTGGTTCTGTTGCATGACGGTCTCCTTGACAGAAAGACAAGAGATGGGAGAATGTTCTGGTATCTGGTTGTGGCAACTGTGCCGGGCGCCGCTTTTGGATACCTGTTTGAAGACTATGTTGCCACCATTTTCAGAAATCCAATGCTGATAGGGATCATGTTGATTATTATGGGAGTCTTCCTGTTCCTTGCCGACAACTTTTCATCATCCCGGAAGGGTTTGTTTGAAATAGGATGGAAAGAAAGTCTTGTTATCGGATTATCCCAGGCCTTTGCCATAATTCCCGGGGTTTCAAGATCGGGTGTTACTATGACCGCCGGAAGGCTTATGGGGCTTGATAGGGAAACAACTGCACGGTTCTCCTTTTTGCTGTCAACACCAATCATATTTGGGGCCGGTGTAATGCAGTTTAAAGACCTGACCCCCTCAGATTTTACCGTGCCCTTTGCGGTAGGGGTGCTGGTATCCGCGGTAGTGGGGTTTATTGCCATCAAATTCCTGCTTCGCTTTCTGGTGACCAACAGCTTTGGGATTTTTGTAGTTTATCGTTTTATACTGGGTGCTGCGGTTATAGCCCTTTATCTGTTCAGGGGGTAATGTTAGTGATTTAGTTCCGCTGTCAGGAGGCAGTATTTACTCTTCCATGCAACGCTTATGTTTCAGTATTGAATAAAAATTGCATAAAACGGCTGCGGTCTGCTATAATTTACCAGAGGTGGTAATTATTATGGGTGGATATAGGCCGGACGTCAGCCGTGTAAGGCGGGAGATAACCGGAATATTCCTGCTTGCAGCTTCGCTGCTTGTACTTATTTGCCTGTTTCGACCCTCGGCCGGGTTGGTTGCCTGTTATATCGAGAAGACTTTTAGGGTGCTGGTGGGTGATGGGCGATATTTGCTTCCGGTATTATTCGCTTTTGGGGGCATTAAACTGATTATTGGTTCCAGACCGGGTTCAAAAAACAGTGCCTGGGGAGGTGCTGTTTTATTTTTAGTGTCCGTTACAACGATTCACATATTTCATAACCTGCCGGCAGGAATGAGCGGGGGCGCCGCCGGTTCCGGAGGGGGACTACTGGGGGCCGCCATTTACTTTGTTTTTTATAAGTCCTTTGGCCTGGCGGGTATGATTATAATTGTAGCTGCTTTTTTGCTGGCCGGCATTCTGCTGTGTGCGGACGTGTCATTGTTGTCGGTAGTTGCATTTATCACAGGCATCCCTGGTCATATCAGAAGGCTGATGGCATCGCTGGAAAATTTTTTATTCGAAACCGTGCCGGAAAATGAAGATATACAGGTTATTGTGGACGGCGTGGGGGGGAACGCTGATACCATTCCCTTCGATCAGGGAGGGGTAAAAAAAGACACCGGCATGGATGAAGGGGCTGCTTCCGGCGATACCGGCAGCGGGGGGCCGGCGCCGGTGTTGGTAAGGGCCGGGGAATTCGGACTTGAAAGATTGCCGGTTATCGAGGGCAGGCCGGATGCGGAAAGTGCGGCGCCGCGATTTCAGGGGGAATTTAAGCTGCCGTCCCTTTCCCTGCTGTCAAGGCCCCCAAGGGTCAGGAACCTGCAGGGCAATAAGGATATATCGCAAAATATAAAGAAGCTGGAGGAGACCCTGGAAAGTTTCGGAGTCAGGGCCAGGGTAATCAAGGTGTCAAGGGGACCGGCCATTACCAGGTATGAGATACAGCCTCCCCCCGGCATAAAGGTGAGCAGGATAGTGGGCCTGGCGGATGACATTGCCCTGAGTATGGCATCCCCGGATGTGAGGATTGAGGCTCCCATACCGGGCAAGGCGGCAGTCGGCATTGAGGTTCCCAATGTCGAGATTACCACTGTTCACCTTAGAGAGTTGCTTGAAACCGGGGAGTTCAGGGAGGCCGCCTCCAGGCTTGTTGTTGTTTTGGGCAAGGATATAGCAGGCAACCCTATTATGGCCGACCTTACAAGGATGCCCCACCTTTTGATAGCAGGCGCAACAGGGTCGGGCAAAAGTGTATGCCTGAATACGATGATATCGGGAATCCTTTTCAAGGCAGTGCCTGAACAGGTAAAGTTTCTCATTATAGACCCCAAAATGGTGGAGCTTGCCACATACAACGGCATACCGCACCTGATCTCCCCGGTTGTTACAGACCCCAAAAAGGCCGCCACCGCCTTGAGGTGGACGGTCAAAGAGATGGAATGCAGGTATGAGCTTTTTGCCGCCGCCGGTGTCCGGGACATAACCCGCTACAATGACGGCAGGACAAAGAAGGATCCTTCATGGGGCCCGCTGCCATATATTGTGGTTATTATTGATGAGCTTGCCGATCTGATGATGGTTGCACCGGCGGATGTTGAGGACTCCATTTGCCGCCTGGCCCAAATGGCCAGGGCGGCGGGTATTCACCTGGTTATAGCCACACAGAGGCCCTCAGTGGATGTTATAACAGGACTGATTAAGGCTAATATCCCCTCCAGGGTGTCTTTTGCCGTTTCTTCGCAGGTGGATTCCAGGACTATTCTGGATATGGGCGGGGCTGAAAAATTGCTCGGGAAGGGGGACATGCTGTTTTTTCCGGTGGGGGCGCCAAAGCCGATCCGGGTGCAGGGGGCGTACCTTTCAGACAGGGAGGTTGAGGCCCTGGTGTCTTTCTGGAAAAAACAGGCCCAACCTGTTTATGATGAATCCATTGTTGGCGAGATGCCAAAGGTGGACGACCAAAATAACACCGAAGACGAGATGTTGGCCAGGGCGGTGGAAATATTCATTGAGACCGGCCACGCATCGATATCGCTTTTGCAGAGAAGGCTGCGGATTGGTTATTCAAGGGCGGCAAGGCTGATTGATATTATGGAAAAAAGGAATATTGTGGGTAGTTATGAAGGCAGTAAGCCAAGAGCAGTATTGATGACGCTGGAACAGTATGAATCCACTTTTAAAGATAGAGAAAAGAAAAAATATATGTAAAATAGAGGATATGTGCAACCACTGTCGAAAGTTGCATACAGGACTGGAATAACGGGGGAAAATTGTGTATTATACTGTGTAAGGAAATCAGATTAATACCCTGTTGAAAAGGGTATTATATAAATCGGGAATTAGGACGGTATTTTCTAATTATATCCTGATCCCGGACGCGGTTTGCCGTTTGGCGGGGCTGATTGATTTCCCCTCTGTTTTGGAGATGTGTCATAATGATTAAGGATGTTAGCGTAGAACAGGTATTGGGGATGCCGGGTATTGTCATGGTGGATGTCAGGTCCGAGGGAGAATTTGAAGAGGGCACCATTCCAGGGGCTGTGAATGTGCAGCTTTTTAATAATGAGGAACGTGCTGTTGTCGGAACCGAATACAGAACCAAAAGCCCACATAGTGCGAGACAGATTGGCCTGGATATAGTTTCACCGAAACTTCCTGATATAATAAGGGAAATCGAAAAAGCCGCTGCTCCGGGAAAAAAAGTTGCTCTTTTTTGCTGGCGGGGCGGAATGCGCAGCCAGTCGGTGGCATATGTTCTGGACCTGATGGGCTTTGATGTCCTTCGCATAAGTGGGGGATACAAGGCATACCGCCGTCATGTCGTATCATACTTTAGTTCCGGCCTGACCCAAAAGGCCGTGGTGATTCACGGGCTTACAGGGGTGGGAAAGACCATTATACTGGACATATTATCGAAGGCCGGTTTGCCGGTTTTGGACCTGGAAGGGATTGCCCTGCACCGGGGCTCAGTATTTGGAAAGGTGGGTTTGGGTCCGTCTCCCTCGCAGAAAAATTTCGAGGCTCAGATATTCATGGCGCTGAAAAAAGCCGAAAAAAGGGGACTTTTTATTGTTGAGTGTGAAAGCCGGAGGCTGGGCAGGCTTTTAGTGCCTGAATCCGTTATGAATGCAATGAAAACGGGGTATAACATATTGGTCTACGCCCCGCTTGAAATAAGGGTAAGGCGGTTGGTTGAGGAATATACCCGGGGCGGAAACCCGGAGGATTCAATCTTGCAGCTTAAGGGAGCGGTAAATGTACTGGTAAAGTATCTTGGGAATAAAAAGGCGAACATGTTAAATGAACTTATAGATAAAGGCCGCTTGGAAACAGTTGCTGAAATTCTTTTAAAGGAGTATTATGATCCGTTATATAAATATCCTGATGGGCCCGACAACAGGTATGATTTATGTGTGGACGCGACAGAAACAGAGCCGGCGTCGGAAATAATAAGAAAATTTGTTACCGGTCTGGAAGAATATAATGGGCCGGTGAATGGAGGTTTACCCTGTGGAAATAGGGAACACTCTGAAAAATGTTCGGGAAGAAAAGGGAATATCGCTGGAAACTGCTGAGGCTGAAACAAAAATACGGCGAAAGTACCTGGAGGCGCTGGAAAAAGAGGAGTTTGACGTACTGCCCGGGAGGGTTTATGCCAGGGGGTTTATCAAAAACTACGCTACATTCCTGGGAATAAGTACAGGGCCCCTGTTGTCAGCCTTTGACCAAAATTACCCTTCTGAAATAAAAGAAGAAGATAACCCGGAAAAGGAAAAATTAACTAATATTGAAAGCAACAGTGGGGGAAAAATAGTTAAAATAGCCCTTGGCTTTATTGCTGTTTTCGCGGTAATAGTTATTGTACTTCCATTTTTGAAGGGAACCGGAAAGGGAAAAATAGCATCCCCGGCACTTCCGGAAAACAGTAATATGGCACAGCAGCAGGAGAATAGCAGTGTGCCGGGAAAAGGGCAGGGTGAGCCGGCGGTCCCCGGAGAAAACAATGCGGGTGTGGCCCCGCAACAGTCCGGGCAACAAAAGGCTGTCAACATAGTTCTTGATGTTTTTGAAAGTGATTGCTGGATGTATGTGGAGGTGGACGGTAAGCCTGAATTTATTGGAATGGTTCCGGCCGGACAGGTTAAAAGTTTTAGCGGTGATGAAAGGGTTTACTTCAGGCTGGGAAACGCAGGAGTTGTGAACGTAGAGTATAATGGCCAGAAGATTGGAGTGCTGGGTGGCGTAGGAGACGTTGTTAATAAAGAATACCTGGCTACCGGCACAGACAGTGCGGCCGGCCGGAGTGGTTGAATGGTTTCCTTTTCCTCTTGTCACGAATTAAATCAGGTAGTATAATATACTTCCACACCAAAGGGTTATAAGTACGGTGAGCAATCGCTGCTTTCCGGACGAGAGAAAGACGGAAGGTAGAGGAAAGTCGAGACACGCATGCCCCTGAAAGGGGGCATAAAAAGGTGCCTGATGCAAGTCAGGGCAGGGCGACCTGACGACGGTGAAAAAAACTGAATTCCATGGGGGGTTTAGTTTTTAGTAACCATAAAGTGCCACAGAAACTATGTCACCGGGTGACCGGTGAGTGCAAGGGTAAACTCCACCGGCGTGCAACCCAAATAGGCGGTTTAAAACCGCGGGTAGGGGCATCCCCGTAAGGGGAAGGGATTTTTACATCCTTAGACAGATGATTGCTTGAAAAAACAGAATCTCGCTTACAGCCGTGCTTATGACATAGGTGTGTATTAAGAGAAACCTCGTAAAGCGGGGTTTTTCGTTTAAAAGTAAAAGCCCCCGGCCGGGGGCTTTTAACATTTATTCCGGTGGCACAATTCCCGTGTATAAAGATGCCGGTGGTTTTTGCGCCGGTTTTTCCTCCCTGTTTGTGCTCACAGGGTTCCAATTTTGGGGCGGCGGCACATATAAGCCCCCTGCTCCATGTACATTGCAAATTTCCGTAGGCGCCCGCAAATTATAATCTTCCACGTTTTTGCCAACACTGTAAGGAAGACTTATCAGGTTGCGCACTATTTTATCGGGGCAGAATTCGCTGGCCAGAAGACCTGTTGTCGCACACGTCTCCACCAGTACATGGGTATTGTCCACCTCCGTCGGCACAGTGCCCTCGGCGAATATATCGGTTATCAGGTCTTCCGGTGGTGTATTTGGTCCGGGCAACAGGCCTGACTTGTTGTCCACGGTGGCCGACACTATCCCCTGCGGCCTGGGAAAATCCTTGACAGGAGTATTCTTCAGTGCCTCGCTGAGTATTTTGCGCCAGATAGTGGCGGGATAGCCGCCGCCGTATGCGGCGCTGGACATAGGGGTGGGATTGTCGCAGCCGATCCATACCACAGCCACGAGCTCCGGAGTATAGCCCGCGAACCAGATATCCTTGCGGTCATCGGTGGTTCCGGTTTTACAGGCCGCGGGGCGCCCGAAGTATGCATTCTTTCCTGTCCCTTCCTGCACCACCGACTGGAGCATGCTGGTGATCAGGTAGGCGGTGGTTGCTTTCATTGCCTGTACCGGCCTTGGTTTATTTACTTCCAGGACCTTACCCTCGTTGTTTTCAACCTTCAGTATTGCTACGGGTTCATTATATACTCCGCCGTTGTCGAAGGCCCCGTATGCCCCGGCCAACTGGAGCGGTGTTACCTCTTCTGTTCCCAGGGCAAGGCTTGCGCCAACAGAGCCGCTGTCTATTTTAATGCCGAGCCTCGACGCAAAATCTATGGCTCTGGGTAAAGTCACATGGTCCATAAGGAGTTTTACCGCCACAATGTTCACCGAGTTGGCCATAGCTTTACGAAGGGTGATAAGTCCCCGGTATCTGCCGTCAAAATTTGGTGGAACATAATTGCCGTATTTAACCGGGGCGTCATCTATTACTGAGGCAGGTCCCATGCCCAAAAATTCAACAGCCGGCCCGTATGCAATGATGGGCTTGAAGGCTGATCCCGGCTGCCGTCCCGGCATTCTGGTGGCCCTGTTCCAGCCAAGCCTGCTGGTGTGCTCTCTTCCGCCCACAATGGCCCTTACCTGCCCGTTTGAGGGGTCGAGCACCACCACTGCCCCCTGCGGTTTAACACCGTTCTGGGGTGGAAGAAAGTTTTTATCATCAGCCATTACATTTTCCGCTATGGTCTGTATTTTGGGGTCGATGGTGGTCTGCACCTTCAGCCCGGTATTATAAACCATTTCCTCGCCGTATTTATTTATGAGGGTCTCTGTAACATAATCTACAAAATATGGGAACGGGTATTGGGTAGGGGTTTTCGTTATGTTTAACGGCTCCCTGTATGCTTTGTCCGCTTCGGACTGGCTTATATAGCCATACTGCACCATCAGGTCAAGTATTGTCTTCTGCCTCAATTTGCTCTGGTGGGGCTGATTATCCGGGGTGTCTTTGGGAGACAGCGGATCATAGTAATTGGGGCTCTTGGGAATACCTGCCAAAAGTGATGCCTCGGCCAGTGTCAGTTCGCTGGCGTTTTTCTTGAAATAGGTCTGGGCTGCAGACTGAATCCCGTATGCGCCCTGCCCGAAGTATATTTTGTTTATATACATTTCAAGAATTTCATCTTTGGTGTAGTAGTGTTCCACCCTAATTGCCAGAATAACTTCCTGGATTTTCCGTTTGAATGTCTTCTCGGGTGACAAGAAGGACAGCTTGACCAGTTGCTGGGTAATGGTGCTGGCTCCCTGATGTTTGCCCCCTCCTGTAATATCTGTAATGGCCGCCCTGATGATTCCGATAAAATCTACGCCGTGGTGGTCATAGAAGCGGTGGTCCTCAGCAGCCAAAAAAGCCTCCTTGACTGTGGCGGGCATTGAGTTTATGGAAATGGGAATCCGGTTTTCGGCACCCACCTTGGCAATAAGTTTATTATCCTTATCATATATAAGGGTGGAGCCGGATGAGGTCAAAGCCTCGGTATTCCAGGCAGGCATATCTATTATGCTGACAACCAGCAGTCCTATGAATAATATTCCCAATAACGCTCCTGTGAACAGGATTATGGAACGAAAAGATCTTCCACGCAGGAAGCTTTTTCTGCGCCTGGATCTTCTGGCCAAGATGATACCCCCCCTCATTTTTATTCCAAGACATTATACCACAACTGCAAAAACTGTTTATATACTTCGGAGGTCCATATATTTTAAAACTGTGTTTTGGAATCACGTTATTCAGCCATTTTTAAACGGTGAAACTTTTTAATACATTTGATGCATATAATGAGTTTATATAATTATTAAAAATGTAATGTTCGCAGGCTTTGGGGTGGTGTGCACGGTGTTCAGGCGGAGGAGAAAATACGGAAAGTATCTAATCTTTCTGCTTTTTGTGGGCTTTCTTTATTTCTTATTGGTATTGGACATGCGTATAAGGTCCACAGTATATGAAATGGCAGAGGTCAGGGCGGTGCAAATGGCCACTGAAGCAATCAATAATTCTGTGCGCGCCGAGGTTGCGGAGGAGGGTTTGCGCTATCAGGACTTTGTGGATATCCATAAAGACCAGGATGGGAAAATTGTCCTGATGCAATCAAATACAGTTAATATAAACAAGTTGGCTACAGGAACCACCCTGGCAGCTCAATCAGCACTGTTGCGCCTTCAGGAGGACTCCTTTTATATTCCCATGGGACAGCTGACAGGGATATATTTGCTTGCCAACAAGGGCCCGAAGATGAAAGTTGAAGTAATTCCAATGGGAACAGTCAGGGTGAATATTGACGACAGGTTTGAACAGGCGGGAATAAATCAGACCAGGCACTGTATATATCTTGACTACGATACTGACGTGCGGATAGTGGTGCCTCTGAAGAGCGGCAGGGCAAGTGTGTCCACCAGTGTGCCTGTAGCCGAAAGTATTATTATTGGAGATGTGCCCTCAACGTTTGTAACCCTGCCGGAAGGAATTTGGGGGGCAGGTATGAATAAGCCGCAGGGATAGAAAAAATAATATAATATTAGATAATATAAAGGTGGTTCGGGGGGGCAATTCCTCCGGGCGGCGCGTTATTATGCCATAAAATACCTGTTGATATTGATGTTGAGAAGTGATATATTAGTTTTTGTCCCCGATGAACCGGCAAACGCAGGAAAAACTGAGGGTGACCCGGATACCGCAAAAAATGTTGCTTTTTGAAAAGAATGATGTTGACAGAGACGTTATGATGTGTTAACTTTAAGAAGTGCGACAAAACAAGTTGCCAACTGGTCCTTGAAAACTAAACAGTGGTAGAGTTAAAAGACGGATAAAAGCCAGATGACCCTGTCGATGCAGTCGTGAGAGCGGCTGGGTAGATGGGAAAGAGCAAAGGAAAAGACTTTTCGAAGGA
>JBMOPF010000100.1:0-19301 GCA_049325075.1 Bacillota bacterium
GTTCCCCATGCCGCAAGCGGCACCAACAGAAAACGAAAAAGGAGTGCCGGGAATTCTGGATTCTGGCTTCTGAATTCTGGATTCCCGACCCCATAAAATATCAGAATAAGCCTTTTCAGGATAGAATAGCCCGGGCATTCCTTATATTTTCGTTCTCTGATGGTGCCGCGTTTAGCGGCATGGGCAACTACCCTGATAATAAAAAATGGTAGCCTTCACAGCGTCTACCATTTTCTTGGTTATTCTTTTATGTATACCCTTAACCTGCTGCCGGAAGGCTGTTAATCTTTCTGTTTCTGGTTGATACCTTCCCTTATTTTTTTGCTTATATCCTTCATTAAATCCTGGAAATTGGCGTTAGCCATATGGGAAGCCCTTACAACAGGGTGCTGTATGGCGGTTTGCTCGGCCTGGAATAACTTTTTCTTCTCCTCTTCCGTTAATTCTATGCCGGCCATCTTCTTTTTAAGCTGCTCCTGCTGCAGCATCTGCAAGTCTTCCACCAGCTTGCGGCCCTCTTCGTCATGCAGCAGCATGCTTTCGGCCTTTTTAACTTCCTTGTATTCATCTGTTTCGGCAATAATCTTTCCCAGTTCAATACACATTGCCAGAGCTTCTTCTACTTTTGTCACCTCTTCACCCCCTGACCATATTTTCTCCAGTAAAAAAGAAAATCCTTCATGCCGACAAATCTTTCTTCTCAATTCATAATAAAAAGGCGCCGTGCAAAAACAGCCCCATATGAGTCTCATCAATTTTCCATTCTAAATGGGAGGCCGTTGAAAAAGCCCCACCTGCTGTGTGGCGGCGACGGGTTTTCACTCCGACTTATGACCGGTACGTCTCCGCTCAAACCCGTGCCGCAACTTGTATCTGGAACTTTTTTAACGGCCTTCGGTGTTATTCGATTACTCATAGATTTTTATATGGCAATTCCGGTGGGTAATTTATCAATGGTGTGAACCTGCTCATGCTCAGAGCATACCAATCCGCAGATCTCGAGGAAAAGTTCCTCTTGGCGTACTATTCCGGATATTATTTTATGATGGGTGACAGGGAGGTATCTGACCTGATACTTGGACATGCCATATACCGCCTTGATAAGAGGGTCTTCGGAAGTCACTATGAACACCAAAGGCTTCATTATTTCTCCCGCCTTTTTGACGGTGGCCTCAATGCAGCGTACAGTGAACAGACCGTTCCAGAATACCGGTATGACCCATTCATTGTTTACTGTCCAGCCCCTGTACGTTCCGTCTTTGAGTAACTGAGGCCGGATGGTGTTGAGTATTTCTTCCTGGCTGATAATTCCGGCCGGTATGTTGTTGTCATACACCAGTAAAGCGTCCATACCATTATTGTTTTCAGTCAGGGAACTTTTCAGGGTGGAGATCACTTCCTTGAATCCTGCGTTTGCCGGTACCGTAGCAAAATTCTTCAGCGGTATCATGATATCACCTATCTTTTTCTCATTATGCATGGCAACATCCCCCTTTATTTTTTATTTGTAACAGGCCACCCCGCCTGTTGCTTTCAGCATGGCCTGGCAGACCGGAATATCCGTATGTTCACACTTAGATGTTGTCACACCTTTGATAAGCTGCACAAGGTATCAAACCGGGTTAATGAAATATTGCCAACGGTGTTTTGATAGTGCGCATGTGAGAAAAATAACATGCAGTGGCCAAATTTAATGCTTCCTTGTTTTCTATTGTCATTATGGGGCTGTTTCGTGCTCCCGGAAGCATTATGAAAGATCTTCATTATAAATTTTTTATTGGTAAAAGGGCTGAGCATCATGGAATGCATAAAAATTTACAAACAATGAGTACTTATTTGGGTACATTTATTATAAACCATAAGAAGGGCATGTGCAATAATTCACAATTATTATATTAAAAAAATTTAGTTCTGTGAATGGGAGAAATAAGTGAGGGGGGAAGTGAGCAATCCGGAGGCATGTAAGATAGACTCCGCCGGGGCCTATCTTACATGCCCGGGAAAATACATCTTTCTATCTGAAAACCTTTCAACTTTTTCATCCTCCGATGGTGCCGCTTGCGGCATGGATAACTAATCAGGAAGCCTTAAACACCAAGACTTTTCAAATCATCTTATAAAGTTCTCTTTTGAGAAGCTTGCCCGATGTGGTCTTGGGAAGGTTCTCAACAAATCTGATGTACTTTGGTATCTTGTAGCGGGCAAGTTTATCAGCACAAAACTCCTTTATCTCCTCCGGGGTTATATGGCAGTTTTCCCTGAGCGACATGAAGGCCATTACCTCCTCGCCCATAATCGGGTCGGGTACCCCGGTTACTGCGGCGTCAAAGACCGCGGGGTGGGAGTAAAGCACTTCTTCTATTTCTCCCGGATAGATATTTAACCCGCCCCTGATGATAAGATCTTTTTTCCGGTCAACTATATACAGGTACCCGTCTTCATCAATGTACCCCAGATCGCCGGTATGAAACCACCCGTTCCTCATAATCCAGTTTGTTTCTTCCGGGCGGTTGTAATACCCTTTCATTATGTTGGGGCCTTTTACAATTATTTCACCAATCTGATTGGTGGGTATCTCGTGGTCTTCGTAGTCAACAATCCTTATTTCCACGCCCGGAATGGGTTTGCCCACGGAGCCTACTTTATTTGTATTTTCACCGGGCACCATAAAGCTGATAACAGGTGAGGTTTCGGTAAGGCCGTAGCCCTCATACAGCTTTATGGAGAATTTTTCTTCAAAGCGCTTGAATACTTCGGGCGGGGTAGGCGCCGCTCCGGTGAAGGCAATTCTCCAGGAGCTCAAATCGTACCTGTCTATGTGCGGGTACTTGACCAGCAGCGCATACATGGTGGGCGGCCCGAAATAGAAGGTTATTTTTTCTCCCTGCAGGGTGTCAAGCAGCTTTTCCGGCCCTTTCCAACTGTCTTCAACCACCAGGGTGGCGCCGGCCACCAGGGTGGAATTCATTACACAGGTCTGGGCCGCGGCGTGATAGGCCGGGGCAATAAGGAGAGACCTGTCCGCAGGGGTTATTTTACACAGTTGGGCAAAGGTTGCCGCGTTGCTGTACAGGCCATAATTGGTCAGCATGGCGCCCTTGACGTTTCCGGTGGAGCCCGATGTGTACATCAGTTCAATAACATCATCCCTGCCGGCGGGCTTGTCGGGTACAAAGACATCTTCGCCGGACTCCATTATTTTATTAAAGGAGTGTACGTTTCCTTCGGCGCTCTCCTGCCTGATGACAATAATACCCCTGTTTATTTCAATTTCTTCCGAAATCTTTTGGAAAAGCGGAACCAGCTCTTTAATGGTAATGACGGCTGAGGGCAGAGCGTTCAGCATAATCAGGCCAAGTTCGTTTATGGTATACTGGGGATTTACCGGGACCACTATTCCACCCATGCTGATAATGGAGTAATATGATATTATAAACTCCGGGCAGTTTTCAAGAGCCAGCAGCACCCTGTCTCCCGGTAAAATGCCCATTTGCCGTAGACCATTGGCCAGCTTGTTGATCATGGTATATAGCTGCCGGTAGGAAAGCCTCTGTTTATAATATTTGAGGGCTTCCCTTTCAGGGTTTTGTTGACTGTGTTCGGCCAGCTTCAGGTAGAGATTCATTTATTGTTACCCCCTTCAACGCTGACGTGTTGGGTCTGTGGAATCAATCACTCGTAGGCCCTTGTACCTGTTAATTTCGATTCTGGCAGTAAAAATCCTTCTTTTTTTGCTGTGGTGATTTTTACGTTAACGTACCGGGAAGGAGTATGGGAAATATGGAAAATGAAAATGAAAAGAAAGGGCCGGAGGGTAAAATAAGGATAGGCAGACTGTACATTGATCCGGTATTTCTTATTCTGTTTTCCTTTTTTTCGCTGTCAGCCCTGTTTATGCTTATATATATACTGCTGTCACTGTGAGACACGGTAACAGCTGCTGTGACAAACCGAGCCGTTAAATATACCGTATTGGGGGCGGGGCGGCAAATGGAACGGGGTTTCGCAGAGACCGCCCCTACAGTTTTGGGCTTGGGGTGAATTGGGCCTTGCGGTACCGGGAAACAAGCATCTGTGCGGGATGGAGGACATTGATGCCGCCTTCCGCTTTAAGGCCGCTGCTTAGTTGGATTATGCAGGACGGACACGATGTTGCCACCACCCGGGCCCCGGAAGATTTAATTCTGGCTGTGTATTTCTCCAGTATGCTTTTGCTGAGATCGCCGTGGGTGAGGGAGAAGGCCCCGCCGCCCCCACAGCAGGAACTTCCGCCGGGAATTTCAACTGATTGTACTTCCGGCATCATTTCCACCGCCCGGCGGGTAATGCCGGCCAGATTTCTGCCGTATCTCAGGTGGCACGGGTCGTGCCACGCCACCCGCAGGCTTTTTTCCCGACCCCGGCCCGGTATGCGGGGGTCAAGCACATTCAGAAGGAATTCGGTGAGTTCGTATACCGGCTCTGAGTTCCCGGTCAGGCCCCGCCCGGTCAGGTGAAAACTGCAGGAGGGGCAGTCGGTGACCACTGCGTCCAGTGACAGGCCGCTGAAGATACGCCTGTTTGTTTCCATATTTTTTTCCGCAGCGGCTGTATCCCCGGCTGCCGCCAGGGGCAGCCCGCAGCACCGGGCCTCGGGTGTAATCACCTGGCAGCCCAGGTGGCTGAGCAGGTCCACGGTGGCCAGAGCCACCCCGGGCAGAAGGTAGTTGGTTATGCAGCCGAGGAAGTAGCCCACTCTCATGGCCGGCTTTCTGTTTTCCGGGTCAACCAGTTGGGGAATAAGTTTGCGGGCAGTCCTTTCCGGCTTTATGCCGGTCCTTTTATAAAGGGCCAGCCTGGCCACGGGCAGAAATCCGGGCAGTTTTTCCACCAGGCGGGTCCTTGAAAACAGGTTCCTGTATATGGCCCGGCCGGGGCTGAAGGGGGATGAAAGGGACGAAAGGCCCCTGGCGGCCCTTATTATGCCGTCCACCGGCAGTCCGGAGGGGCATTCAAAGGTGCAGGCGCCGCACATGAGGCACAGGGAAAGTATTCTGCCGGCGCGCCCCGGGCTTATTTCCCCCCTTTGCATCAGCCCGGCCAGGTAGACCTTCCCCCTGGGTGACGCCGGTTCCTTTCCTGAAACCTGAAGCACGGGACAGGCCTGGCGGCACTGCCCGCACCGGACACACTTGTTGTAATACTGCTCCAGAATATTTTCCGCCTGTGCCATTATTTTCTCCGTATTAATCAGTATATTTTGCCCGGGTTCATTATGCCGCGGGGGTCCAGGGCCGCCTTGATTGCCCTCATCCGGTTGAGGGCGCTGCCGTGCTCTGCTGCGGAATAGGCGGACCTTACCAGGCCTACCCCATGCTCGCCGGTGGTGGTGCCCTCCAGTTCTATGGCCAGCCTGTGTATGCCGTCAACCATCCGGTCAAGGCGGGAGACCTCGTCAGGGTCGTCCGGGTTGATTACCAGCGCTGTGTGGATGTTTCCGTCGCCGATGTGGCCGAAGGACACCACCGGTATCCGGTATTTAACTCCCAGTTCCTTTATCCTTCTCAGTGATTCCGCCACCCTGCCCAGGGGAACGCAGATGTCCTCCCCGGCAAAGACCCTTGTGCCGTCCGGCCTGAGCCTGGCCGCTGCGGCTGCCACCACGCTTCTTCCCTGCCAGAGGGCGGACATGCGCTGCGGGTCTGTGCTCCATTCCACCCTCGCCGGCTGTTTTTCCATTATCCGCGCAATTTCTTTTCCCTCCCATTCAACCGAGAGGGGGTTTCCATCCACCTCTATAAGAAGGATGGCTTCGGAGTCCGGAAGATTTATTTCGGGCCGGTACAGGTTTACAGCCCTTATTGCCGACTGATCGAGGATTTCCATGGCCGAGGGCAGTATGCCGGCCCTGAAAATATCCAGAACCGCCACCGGCGCCTGTTCCAGGTTTTCAAAGCAGGCCATGATTATTCCTCTGGCGGTGGGTCTTGGGAGCACCCTGAGCCTTATGCGGGTGATGACACCCAGGGTCCCTTCGGCGCCCACGAACAGCTTGGTCAGGTTGATGCCGCTGGCGTTTTTGAGGGAGCGGCACTGCTTGCCTCCGGTAACTATCACCTCGCCGTCCGGAAGGACAACCTCCAGTCCAAGCACGTACTGCTCCGTGGTTCCGTATTTTACCGCCCTCATACCGCTGGAGTTATTGGATACCATTCCGCCAAGGGTGCACATCCTGGTGCTTCCCGGGTCCGGAGGGAAAAAGAGCCCGTAGCTGCGGAGGTGTTCGTTGAGAAGATGGTGTACCACTCCCGGCCGTACTATGACCTGCATGTTGAGGTCATCCACCTCCTCGATGGTGTTCCAGTGAGAGAGGTCCAGCACTATACCGCCTTTTACGGGCACGCAGCCGCAGGTTTCCCCGCTGCCAGCACCCCTGGGGGTAACCGGAATGCTGTTTTCATGGGCGAATTTCATTATTTGCGAAACCTCGTCGGTGGACGCCGGAAGCACTACCACATCGGGATCATACTTTTTCCGGATGGAAAGGAATGAGCTGTCATAGGAATAGAGCCTTCTCTCCAGCTCATCCCGCAGCACCCTTTCCGGGCCGGCAATCTTTTTCATGGCGTTGTAAAGCTGTGAATTTTTCATGACAACATTATATCATGGCCGGATTGCACCGGGGTACGGGAATTAATTTTGCCTGGTAAGGGCAGGCTTGGTGTGGCATTTATGCCGGCCCGGGCATGTCCTGCATAATGAGGCTTAAATTTGCTGGCTCATTATTAACCCGGCAAATACGCATTGGAAGGCCGGTTCTTAATTAAGCTGGTAAAAATTTTACATATCCCCTGATGAGGCTTCCCTGGTATTATGTATAATGTCGAATGATGTAAAATCAGATAGAAATATGGGAGGCTGGATATGGTAAGAAGACTTAGGCTTTTGTTGTGTGTTTTTACGATGCTTGCAGTTTTTACGCAGTCTTTTCCGGTGATGGCGGTGGCAGCCGGCGGCGATCTGGGGGTGGGAAGTTCCGGAAGCCGGGTGGTGGAACTGCAAAACCTGCTGAAGAGGGAAGGCTTTTTCCCTGCAACGCAGAAGTCAACCGGTTACTTTGGCTGGATTACTTACGGAGCGGTTACCGCCCTGGAGAAGAAGTACGGCCTGCCGGTGGACGGCCGGGTGGGCAGCCGGGAGTGGGGGATACTGTATGGCATAAAAAACCCCGGCAAAACGGTTTTGGGCTTTTACGCGGTTGATTACCCCGGGGATGTGCGGTCTTACGACTCATACAGTAAAAACAGCCAGCTGGTCAATCAGGTAGCGATGTTCGACTACACCATCGACGCTTGGGGAAACCTGAAGGGCAGCCCTTCAAATGACGGGATATGGCTGGCAAAAAGCAAGGGTGACCAGTCGGTGATGGTTGTACATAATATTTCCGGCTATATAGACTTATGGTCTGCAAATTCCGTTATAACCAACCAATCATATAGAAAGAACCTGCGGGACAATATACTCAAAAAAATGTGGCAGTATGGCTATGACGGTGTGAATATAGACCTTGAGGGGATTTCCGCCAATGCCAGAAAGGACTTCAATACCTTTCTGGAGGAATTGAGCGGAAGCCTCAGGGCCAATAATAAGCTTCTCACCGTTGCGGTCCCGGCCAAAACCTCGGACTACGGGAGCAGTTGGAACGAGGCCTATGATTACGCCACCATCGGGAGGCTGGCGGACCTGGTGATGGTCATGTCGTACGATGAACACTGGCCGGGTGGACCCGCAGGCCCGGTGGCTTCCCTGCCGTGGGTTACCGAGGTGCTGGATTATTCCACCTCGGCGATTCCCGCCGGCAAAATACTGCTGGGTGTTGCCTGCTACGGTTACGACTGGCCTGACGGCCAGACAGCAAGCGCTGTCAGGTGGAAGGACATGCCCGGTCTGATAGCAACTTACGGCGCCGGCAATGTCTGGTGGGACGACATCTCCAGCTCTCCCTGCCTTACCTACTGGAAGAATGGGGTGAGGCATCAGGTCTGGTTTGAAAACAAGTATAGCCTTGCCATCAAGCTGGGCCTGGTAAAAAGCTACGGGCTGGGTGGCATAGGTTTCTGGAGGCTGGGATATGAGGACAATTCGTTCTGGGAGACAGTATCAAAAAATTTATAAACGTATAAAAGAGGGAAACCCGGGCAAGCGAGATGTACATTTCACTGCCGGTCCCGGGTTCCCATAAGCGGGGCATCGGATAAGATCAGACTTTTCTGGTTACGGCCAGCAGGTATATTTCCCCCGACCTTCTTTCCCTGTTAAGTTCTTTTTCAGCCTTTAACAGGCTGTCCATCTGGCTCTGATCCAGGGGGGCGATCTCCATCCCCTCAGTGTTGATGTCAACCATTTGCATCCTCCTTTTCGTTAATGCTTATACTGAAATTCTTATTCTGTCAGGAATTCAGAATCCAGAATCCAGAAGGGTTTGGGCATTCCTTACAGCCATTCCTCTGTGATCTCTGTGGTTTAAAAATGACTCATATTTTCATTACCTGTGGCGCCACTAAAAAGTGGCATGGGGGTCCGAATTCTGAATTCTGACTTCTGAATTCCCGCCACCTGTAAGGTGGCGCCGCCCACAGGGCGGCAATTGTATTATTCCCCCCGGGCCGGGAAAATAGAAGGCCATGCAGTTGATTTTATCCGGCTGATGGCATATAATTTTAATGATAACGGTTCTCTTTATCATGAATGTGGGGGTATTGCCATATGAAACTTGACAGGGCGCGGAGGGGGCAGCGGCTTAGAATAGTATCGCTTCCGGATGAGCTGACCAGGGCCAGGTCAATGCAATTTGGAATATCCGAGGGGACCGAGATAACCTGCCTGGAGGTGATCCCGGCCGGCCCCATAGTTATCGCCAGGAACAGGCAGGAGATAGCCATAGGAAGAAACCTGGCCAGGCTGATTGGTGTTGAGCCTCTGGCTGCTGTAAGGCCGGGATGCGGTATGGGGAACGGAAATTTTAAAACCGTCCCTGACGGGGTGTGATCGGCTTTTTAGCTTATATTTAAGGTGGGAGTTTTTTTGGAGTGTCGTGATTTCAGGATAAAAGCCGGTTTGGGTGAAAATGCAAGGTGTATTGTTGTGGTGGGAAACCCCAATGTGGGAAAGACCGCCTTATTTAATGCCCTTACAGGCATCTACGGCGACGTGAGCAATTTCCCCGGCACCACCATGGAGGTATGTTACGGGAGGGTCGGCGGGGATATAATCATAGATACCCCCGGAGTGTACGGAATATCCTCCTTTACAGGGGCGGAGGAATTGGTGAAGGACCTGGTTATTTCAGCCGACGCCGTGCTGGATGTGGTTGACGCCGGCAACCTGGAGAGGGATCTGTTCCTTACCCTGCACCTGATAGACCTGGGGCTTCCGGTGATTGTGGCCCTGAACATGGCGGATGAGACGTCAAGGTGCGGCCTGACTGTAGACATCTCCGCCCTGGAGAGTATTCTGGGCGTGCCGGTGGTCAGGACGGTGGCTGTGGAGGGAAAGGGGATAGACAGCCTTGTAAAGAGGCTGCCCCGGGCACAAAAGGGGCACAGCGATCCCGCACTGCGGGACAGGCTTGCCGCAATGGCCCCTGAGCTTGGGGCATCGGAGGCGATGGCCCTCCTTCTCCTGGAGGGCGATGTCCCCACCGCGAAAAAACTGGGTATGCCTCCCGGCGGCGACCGCGCTTACTATTATAAAAAAAGGCGGGCCAGGGCTGATGAAATAGCCGCCATGGCCAGCGCGGAGGCCAAAACCGGGAATAACTTCCTGGATATGCTGGGCCATGCCATGATCCGGCCCCTGACGGGGTTTCCTATACTGGTGCTGGTGTTGGCCTTCATCTATCTGTTTGTAGGGGTGCTTTTCGCCCAGGTGGTGGTTGATTTCACCGAGGGCGCCATTATGGAGGGCCATTACGAGCCTTTTGTAAGGGCTTTCCTGGCGCAGTACATTGACCTGCAGGCGCCGCTGGGAGTGATACTTACCGGGCAGTTCGGTTTGCTGACCATGGTTTTTACCTATGTGCTGGGCCTTCTTGCTCCGCTGGTGTTCGGGTTTTTCCTTATGCTGTCGGTGCTGGAGGACAGCGGCTACCTGCCCCGGGTGGCCATATTGGCGGACAGGCTGCTGGGTGTAATCGGCCTTAACGGCCTGGCGGTGATACCCCTTGTGCTGGGGTTTGGCTGTGTCACCGCGGCCACTATCACCACGCGGCTTCTTCCAACCGACCGGGAAAGAAGGATTGCCATATTCCTGCTGGCCCTGGCGGTGCCGTGTTCCGCCCAGTTGGCCTTTGTTACGGCCATAATGGCCAGGCTGGGAATAGTGTATTTCCTCCTTTATGTGGTGATTATCCTCGGGGTGATGCTTACGGCAGGTGTTTTTATGGACAGGTTTCTTCCGGGCTCCTCCTCTCCCCTGATACTTGACCTGCCGCGCCTGCGCATGCCCAGGGGAGATAATATACTGGTCAAGACATGGATGAGATCATGGCAGTTTTTGAAGGAGGCTTTTCCCCTGTTTGTGGGCGGGGCCCTGTTCCTGAGCCTGCTGAGGATAACCGGGCTGCTGGATATGGTGCAGAATTCAATGGAGCCGGTGACGGTGGGGTGGCTGAACCTGCCCCGGGAGACTGCCAATGCCTTTATTATGGGGCTGATCCGGAGGGATTTCGGCACCGCCGGCATACTGGGCATGCCCCTGTCGGCGGCGGAGCAGTTTGTGGCCATGGTCAGCCTGACCCTTTTCGTTCCGTGCATTGCCTCGGTTATGATAATTTTTAAGGAGCGGGGATGGAAAGAGGGGCTGGTCATATGGATTTCGGTCCTGGCACTGGCCATTATAATAGGGGGGCTGGTTTCAAAGCTGCTCGGTTTTTCAATATCCGTGGGGGGACAGTCCGCCCCGGCAATAATGCTGGCATCAGTGTTCCTGATTGTATCAGGCTCCCTGGTTTTAGCAGGTATTGGCAGAAGGGTATAATGAATAAATGGCAGAATGTTTATTTTAAAAAAAGATGTGTTGCTGTGGCGTTTTTTTAATAATATCATTGTGCTGACAGTCCGAGGAGAAAATGAGCAGAGTTATTGTGCGATTTATTTTGGCAATATTTTTGACAGTTGAGGTGTTTCAGCCCGGCCCTGCGTTGGCCCGGGGGGAGGTCCCGGCGCAGCCGGATGTCAAGTCCGAGGGTGCAATACTGGTTGACATGGAGAGCGGGCAGGTGCTTTATCAGAAGAATGAAGACGAAAGGCTTTATCCGGCCAGCACCACCAAGATACTTACCGCCCTTGTGGTTTTAAAGAGGGCGGACCTGGCGGAAAAGGCCAGGGTTCCCCGCGAGGCGTGCCTGACGGGGGGGTCTGCGGTGGGCCTGCAGGAGGACGAAATATTGAGTGTGAATGACCTTCTTTACGCCATGCTGCTGTCCTCCGCCAATGACGCCGCCGAAACGCTGGGGATCCACGTGGGGGGATCGGAGGAGGGGTTTGCGCGCCTTATGAATGAGGAGGCCCATGCCATCGGGGCGGTCAACAGCAATTTTGTCAATCCCCACGGCATGCCTGACCCAAATCATTACACCACCGCCCGGGACCTCGCCCTTATTGCCCGCGAGGCAATGAAAAACAGTGTTTTCAGGAAAATTGTGGGAACTTATCACTACAGGATTGAGCGAACCCTCCCCAGGCCGGTGGAGGGAATTCCACAGGTGGACTATGTCAACCACAACAGGCTTTTATGGTCCGGAAGCACATATGGTTACGAGGGCGCAACCGGAATCAAGAACGGCTATACCAGCGAGGCGGGGAACTGCCTGGTGGCCAGCGCCGAGAGGAATGGGCATGAACTCCTTGCCGTGATGCTTAATTCCGGCGCATACGACGTGTACCAGGACGCCATCAATCTGTTCGACTACGGCTTTAACCAGTTTAATCATGTGGTGCTGGTGGAAAAAGGGGCCGAGGTGGGCAGCGCCGGTGTGCGCAGGGGGGTTGAAAAAAATATAGGTGTCCTGACAGCCGAGGGGTTCTGCTATAATATTCCCGTTGGGGATGGCCAGGCCATTGAAAATGAGGTTAATATTGATAAGAACATTACCGCCCCGGTGGAAAAGGGGCAGAAAGTGGGGACAATGCGCTTTCTGAAGGGCGGTGAGGAAATTGGCAGTGTGGACCTTGTTGCCGACCGGGGGGTGGAAAGAAGCCCGTTGTTCAGGTGGTGGTACGTGCCGGTTTTACTTCTGGCGCTCCTTTTATTCCTTCGCATTCAGACGTTGTTGAGGCGGCGCAAATACATGGCGAGGAGAAAGAGGAGGATGTACTGACAGGGAATGCAGTGCTGTATGGCCGGGAAACCGGGGATCGGATGGAAGGATTGTGTTTATCATATGAAGGGTGCCGGGGTGATGAAATGAACAAGGTATTCTGTGATGTAGAGGAAAAATTGAGGTCAAAAGAGCATAAGCTGACCTCCCGCAGGAAGCATGTGCTGAGTGTCCTTCTGGAGAACAGGGGTAAACACCTGAGTGCGGAAGAGGTGTATAACCTTGTCAAGGTGAAGGCCCCTGACGTTGGTCTGGCCACCGTTTACCGCACCCTGGAACTGTTTTGTGATTTCGGCGTAGTGCATGGCATGGATTTCGGCGATGGGCGCAAGAGGTATGAGTTTGGTGACGAGGAAGCCGAGGGACATCAGCACCACCATGTGATCTGCCTGAAGTGCGGGGTTATACTGGAGGTGGCGGAAGACCTTTTGGAGGACCTGGAAGAGAGGGTGGAAAGAGACTTTGGCTTCAGTGTGCAAAACCATCAGCTTAAAATATTCGGATATTGCAAGGACTGTAAAGGAAAATAAAATTTTGGTTAAAAATTTGTGAAATACCTAACAAATCCTTGGTGGAAATGATACAATATATGTATGGGATGCAATATTTTACAGTATGTAAGGTGGTATATGGATCCAAAACATGCAAAAAAAGATGAAAAGAAAGGAAAATGGAGGGTGGCAAGGAATAAATTGATACATATTCTGCCGTGGTGTAATAGTTAGTAGTATTTGAGGGTTTGCACCCCTGTTTATTACTAAACTATAATATAGGTGGTAAATGGCGGACCGGGTTGTTTGCGCCGCTGACAGCGCCGGGGAAGATGAAGGGTGAATGTATCATACAATTCTGTGTTCCGGGTACCGCGGTAGTTATACCCGGAATTGGAGTTTGGAGGGTTGTATGGATAAGATGGATGAAAAGTCCCTGCCCCGTTATTATGATGAAAACATGGTGGGCTTCTTTTCCCAGGGGCCAAGTGTATTGTATGTCTACTGGGAGCTTTCCGGAAGCCTGTGGGACGCCGCGGAGGGAATGGGCGGGATCTGTATCAGGCTGTACAGGGTTTTTGAAAATGCCAATTCGGATTTTGAGTACATACTGGACAGGGAGGCAGGGCTGCCGCCCTTTACAAACAATTGGTATTTTGACAACCTTGAGCCCGGGGGCATGTATCGTTTCGAAATAGGGTGCAGGCTTTCTGACGGCAGCTTCTTTTCGCTGATGAAATCCGAGGTTGTTTCCACTCCCCCCGCCCCCAAGTACGATATCATGCCCAAGCAACGGCCTGCGGAGGGGAGACGTGATATGCACAGGCCGCTGGAAAATGCCGGGGTAAAGGAAGGGCCGGAAATAAAGATGGATGTCAGGGAGGTATTCCGGTCGATGCCCTTTTACATGGGATATCATAAACATGTTTAGTCAGCCGGCTGATGAGCCGGTAAAAGGAGGTGCCTTAAAGTGGTTTACGGTTGCCTGTCTCTTTTATTGCATGCCCACCTGCCCTTCGTGCGCCATCCGGAAAATGACAGTGCCCTTGAGGAACGCTGGTTTTTCGAGGCCTGCACAGAGTGCTACATACCTCTTTTGAATGTGTTTGAAAAGCTTGCGGACGAAGGGGTTGACTTTCGCATTACGGTGTCCCTTTCTCCGACACTGCTTTCCATGATGATCGACGGCCTGCTGCAGGAAAGGTACGCAAACCACCTGGGGCGCTCGATTGAACTGGGGGTTCGCGAGTGCGAAAGGACCGCCGGCAACAGGGAATTGAATAATCTGGCATTAATGTACCTCCGGCACCTTGAGAATGTCCGGAGGTATTTTTATGATTGCGGCGGAAACCTGACTGTAAGGTTCAAGAACCTGTCGGACAGGGGCAGGCTGGAATTAATCACCACCTCCGCCACCCACGGCTTTTTACCCCTGGTGCACAGCCGGGAGGCCAGGAGGGCCCAAATAGAGGTGGGCGTCAACCTCTTTCAAAGGTTGTTCGGTCACACGCCGGCAGGGTTTTGGCTGGCGGAATGCGCCTACGACAGGGGAGTGGACGTGCTGTTAAAGGAGGCGGGAATAAAATATTTTATTGTTGATACCCATGGCCTTTTATCGGCTACGCCTGACCCCCGGTATGGAATATTTGCCCCTGTTCAGTGTCCGTCCGGTGTGGCGGCCTTCGGCCGTGACCCGGAAAGCTCCAGGCAGGTGTGGGAGCGGAGGGAAGGTTATCCCGGGCATCCTGAATACAGGGAGTTTTACCGTGATATAGGCTATGACCTGGACATTGATTACCTGGGGCCTTTCTTACCGGAAGGAAAGATAAGGATTGATACCGGCTTTAAATATTACCGCATTACCGGGCCGGGTGAACACAGGGAACTGTACAGGCCGGAGTTTGCCAGGGGAAGGGCCGGCATTCACGCCAGGGATTTTATAAGGACCAGGGCTGCCCAGCTCAATGAGGTGTCCGGGATGATGGACAGGACACCGCTGGTGCTGGCGCCTTACGATGCCGAGCTGTTCGGCCACTGGTGGTTTGAGGGCCCGTCCTGGCTGGAGGATGTGCTCCGCTTTGCCGGTGAGGGCGGTGTGAGGACAATATCGCCCGGTGATTATTTGAAGGCTTATCCTGAAAACCAGGTGGTCAACCTGCATATGAGCAGCTGGGGAGAGGGAGGGTTCAGTTATGTCTGGCTGAATAAAAGCAATGACTGGATATACCGGCACCAGCATGTGGCGGAGAAAAAGATGACTGAAATGGCGGACCGGGAGCGGCCGGCCAGGGGAATAATAAGAAGGGCGCTGAATCAGGCCGGAAGGGAGCTCCTGCTGGCGCAGAGCAGTGACTGGGCCTTTATCATCAAGCAGGAAACCACGGTGGAGTATGCCTCAAAAAGGGTGGCCGGCCACCTGGGCAATTTTTCCCGGCTGGCGGAACAGATTACTTCCGGTTCTGTGGATGAAGAGTTTCTGGGCAGCCTTGAATACAGGGACAATATTTTCCCGGACCTGGACTACAATGTTTTCGGCTCGGTGCATATAAGTCCGGAAACCTTTTACCAGTCCGGGAAGAGGATTATAATGCTGTCCTGGGAGTATCCTCCCAGAACCGTGGGAGGGCTTGGGCGCCATGTGCACGAGCTTTCCAGGGCCCTTTCGTCCATTGGCCTGGAGGTACATGTCTTTACCTGCCCGGCCCTGAACTGCCCCCCCTACGAGGTGGATGACATGGGGGTGCATGTGCACAGGATAGGGGATGTTGACCTGGAGATAAACGACTTCCTGACCTGGCTCAGGGCGCTGAACAGGGGAATGGTGCGGGAGGTGACCGAAAGCGGCCTGCTGGACGGGCGTTTTCACCTGGTGCATGCCCACGACTGGCTGGTCCGGGACGCTGCCGGGGAAATTACCGAAAAGAGCGGCCTGCCCCTGGTGGTGACCATACACGCCACTGAGTACGGGCGCAACAAGGGAATATTTACAGAGCTGCAGAGGATGATACACAGCATTGAACAGGACCAGGTTTCCAGGGCCGACCAGGTTATCTGCTGCAGCAATTACATGGCCCGGGAAGTGGGAAGGCTGTTTGGAAGCGGGAAAAGCGGCATAAGGGTGATACCGAACGGGGTTAATCCGGATAACCTGGCGTCAGGGCTGAATGACGGGGACTCCGGGGCAGGCGGCGCCGGACCACTGATAGCCTTCCTGGGCAGGCTGGTTCCTGAGAAGGGGATACAGGTGCTGATAGAGGCCATGCCCCGGATAAGGGCCGGACATCCCGGCGCTGTCCTTGTGGTGGCGGGGAGGGGCCCCTATGAGGAGGACCTGAAAAGTCTGGCCCGCCATCTGGGCCAGGAGGATAATATAAAATTCATCGGCTTTGTGGATGACGCCGGCAGGAACAGGCTGCTGGCAGAGGCTTCGGTGGCTGTGTTTCCCAGTATTTACGAGCCCTTTGGCATCGTAGCCCTGGAGGCCATGGCCGCGGGCACCCCGCTGGTGGTGTCCGAGACCGGGGGGCTTTCGGAGATAATAAGCCACGGTATTGACGGCATCAAGGTCCAGCCCGGCAATGCCGCCATGCTGGCAGATCATGTTTCCCAGCTTCTGGCCCGGCCGGATTTGGCGGACAGGCTCAGGAAGAATGCCTACCGAAAGGTTCTGAGCCGGTACAACTGGAAACAGATAGCCTATGAGACCGCACTTATTTATATGGATGTTATCGGCAAGAAGGCCCGGGGGAGTGAGTCCTGCGCATGAATTACCGGCCTATGGCCGGTGCCGCCTTACAGGTGGCGGAATCCAGAAGCCAGAATTCAGAATCCAGAATGCCATGCATTCCTTTGTAGGGGCGGGCTCTGCTCCGCCCGCCCAGTTATCAGCCGGCAGCTTTAATTAGCCGCAAGACCACAAAGATCATGGGCTTTACTGTTGATATGCCGTGGGATATAATAGCATTAATTTCCGCCGGTCATAAAACACCGGACACGGGTCCGGTGTTTTAACATTGAGGCAATCCTGGGAACTTGCAGAGCCCGGCTCAATCCTTCTGGATTCTGGATTCTGAATTCTGGATTCCCGCCGCTGGAACAGCGGCGACGCCCGCAGGGCGTTTCTTTAAAGGCCGGCGCTAGGGGTGGTGTTTTATATGTCTTTTAAACCGGCAGGACTGGCCACCGGCATAGGCAGCGTTCCTTTCACCAACGCTGATCAGGCGCTGGCTCTTATTTTTAAAATTATGCCCGAGATACCCCACTGGCCCCAGATGCCGGGGAGGGGGCAGATGGAGGGGTTTGTCTTTCAATCTTTAAACCCCCTGGTCAAGACGGGGTTGATAAAGATTGAAGGGGGCAGGGCTTTTTTTGATGACGGTGACAATCTGTGGCCGGAAAGGCTGGCTGAATTTTACACCGTTTATATGGCGGCTGCCGGAGGGGATAAACAGGCCATTGACTTTTTTGCAGTTCCCGAAGAGGCGGCGGCAGGTCTTTTTGCCTTTGTGGAATACATTGAAAAAAGAGGCCCGGGGGAGGCCATGTTTTTCAAAGGGCATCTGGCGGGGCCTCTTACCATAGGCTTTCAACTGAAGGACACCGGGGGCAGGCTGGCCTATTATGAGGACCAGCTCAGGGATCTGGTGGTCAAGACGCTGGCCGTCAATGCCCGGTGGCAGGCGGCCAGGCTTTCAGAGCTGGGCAGAAAGGCCATCATTTTTGTTGATGAGCCGGGGATAAGCGTATACGGAAAGTCGGATTACATAACCGTTACCAGTGAAATGATTGAGAAGGACCTCAATGAAATATTCGAGCAGATTCACCTCGCCGGGGCGCTGGCGGGGGTCCATTCCTGCGACGCCATTGACTGGTCCATACTATACAGGTGCGGCCTGGATATTGTTAATCTGGATGTGTACAATTTCGGCGAGTCTCTTATACCCTTCGCCGCTGAGCTTAAAGGGTTTATAGAAAGGGGAGGGGTACTGGCCCAGGGGATTGTCCCCACCAATGATAATGCCCGCCTGGAAGACAGGGGGAGCCTGCTGGCAAGGCTGGAAAAACTGTGGGAAAGCCTTGGCCGGCGGGGGATAAGGCGGGAGGACCTGCTTGCCTCCACCATGATTACACCGGCCTGCGGCACCGGCCTTCTGGAACGGGACCTGGCGGAAAGAATATACCGGCTGGCCGGTGAGGTTTCCATGGCGGTAAGAGAGAGGGCGGTAGTATGATCCCCGATTATCACATTCATACCTCGCTCTGCGGCCACGCCAGGGGTGAAATGCACCAGTACGTGGAGGAGGCCGCCGGAAAGGGAATTGGTGAGATTGGTTTCTCGGACCATGTTCCCATGTACTGGCTGCCCCCCGCCGGCAGGGACCCCGAACTGGCCATGGCGGAGGAGGAATTCCCGGGATATGTCGCGCAGGTGCTGCGGTTGAGGGACAGCTACCGGTCACCGGCCATCCGGCTGGGGGTGGAGGTGGACTATATACCGGGCCGGGAAGAGGAGGCGCGGAGGTTTATTTCCGCCCATCCCTTTGATTATGTCATAGGGTCGGTCCACTATTTGGACGGCTGGGGATTTGACCACCCCCTTTTTGTGGAGGAATACCGGAGGCGCGATATAGAGGAGATATACGCCGGCTATTTTGAGCTCCTCTGTCAGGCCGCCGCTTCCGGCATCTTTGATATTATCGCCCACCCGGATTTGATAAAAAAATTCGGGCACCGGCCGGAAAAGGCGCCTTTGCACCTGTACCGGCAGGCCGCGAGGGTTTTCGCTTCCTCGGGGGTGTGTGTGGAAGTCAATACCGCAGGGCTTAGGGTTCCCGCCGGGGAGATATACCCAACCCTGGAATTCCTTCGGCTGTGCAGACTGGAGGGAGTGCCGGCCGTTACCGGCTCCGACGCCCACAGCCCGGAATTGGTGGGAAACGGTTTCGGTGCGGCCGTGGATCTTCTCAAGGAGGCCGGCTATACCGGAGTGACTTTGTTTAAGGGAAGAAAAAGGACAATGACAGGAATATAAAAGCCCTGATAGGTAGGGGGCGGTCTCTGTGCCGCCCCGCGACCCCAGACCCTTTGCACGTCATCCCGCGTCCCACAACACCACCAAAAGCTGAATTTCAATAAAAACGGATTATTGATCGGCCAGATGACATGGGGCCGATTCTTTAATTGAATGGAATTATATGCATTTTATTAAATATCAATACGCAACTGCCCTCTCCAAAAGGAGGGCAATATTTTTTGGATTTTTATACAGAAAATTGAAACCCTCCGGCATGTTAATTAATCTGAAATTAGCGGATTAGCATTATGAGACCAAACCGCCTCTAACGGTCAAAGGAAGATGGCTTCAAATCCGTCTTTTAGTAATGCTGTTCAGGTTACTTTGCAAGCTGGTCATACTTATGCCTTCCGCTTTGGAGATGCTGTTTCATCCTCCC
>JBMOPF010000101.1:0-19265 GCA_049325075.1 Bacillota bacterium
TTCTATCCTGAAAAGGCTTATTCTGATATTTTATGGGGTCGGGAATCCAGAATTCAGAAGCCAGAATCCAGAATTCCCGGCACTCCTTTTTCGTTTTCTGTTGGTGCCGCTTGCGGCATGGGGAACTGCCCTGAAAATTACTGATTCTGAGTGAAATCGTTGTCGGGAGCCAGGAGCCAGAAGTCAGGAGCCAGAAGAGTTTAGACATTATATTGGTCCCATATTTTCATTATTTGTGGTGCCGCTTTTAGCGGCATGTTGGTCTGGATTCCGACCCGGGATTCACTCAGTATAAGTATTTCCCGGTACGTTTTCCGGCCAGGGGAAAACGTACCGGCCTCCCTTTTTCACTATACCTTTATACCAAATCTGCTCAGGGCCGCATTGGGTGAGGAAATATTATATTTCAACCCCCATGTTTCTTCCGGCAAATCGAATGCTATCCCCATCAGCTGGGTAAAGAAAAGCACCGGCATCACGGTATCAAAATTATGATGCTGCCTGGCCATCCCCTGAAAGGCATCAAGGTTCAACTGACACATGGGACAGGGGGTAATCATAAGCTGAGCCCTGTCTTCCAGGGCCGATTTTATGATATTGTAGCCTGCACAGGTGACTATTTCCGTTCTGGTAAGGTTGTGTGAGCTGCCGCAGCAACGGGCCTTCAGCGGAAACCTGACCGGGGTCGCACCCAGGGCCTCTATAATCTTGTCAAAGAAAACCGGGTTTTCCGGATCGTCAAACTCCCAGGGGAATACACGGGGGGTCTGGCAACCAACGTAACCGGCCACCCTCAGTCCGGTAAGGGGTCTCTTTACCCTGGCCTTTATTTCTTTCAGCCCCACGTCATTGATAAACACCTCAATGATCTGGCGCACCTTAAGGGAGCCGTTGTATTTAAGTCCAACCGCCCCCAGGGCCTCATTGGCCATGTCCCTGAAACGGCTGTCCTCCTGGAACTTCCTGTTGGCCAGGGCCAGGTTCATGTAGCAGGAGCTGCACGGAACCACAATGTCCAGACCCTTTGGCTCGGCCAGTGCCAGGTTGCGGGCTGCCAGCACCTGGGCCGGGTAATCGCCGATAACACCCGAGGCAACCGTGGCGCCGCAGCAGTTCCAATCCGGAATATCTTCAAGGGTGATGCCCAGCGCTCCGGCCACGGCCTCAAAGGACTTCAGGTACGGGACGGCTTCCCCCTCCATGGAACAGCCCGGATAAAAACTGTATTTCACGGCCTACTTCTCCCCTTTCTGCATCTGGGCCTGTGCCACTTCTACAATCTTTCGCACATCCTTGATTCCTTTGATTGTTTTGGGGGGCTTTATAGGTATGCGGCTGTGCTTGACCATACTCATTCCCAGCTCTCTCATTTCAAGGCCCTTTCTGATGGTCTCACTCACGCCCCGCTTGAGGTAATACCTTGCCATGAGGCCGCCCATAAACATATGTCCCCTGTTATAAACCTCCTGCCAGAAAGCCTGGTAGAAGGCTGCCTGTGGGGGCTGTTCGGCAAGTCCGTTTTTAATGGCATAGCATTTGAGATCATGCATTACGTCCACCAGGGGTATGCCCCTCGGGCAGCGCACCTTGCACATGAGGCATGTGCTGCACATCCACATGGTGTTGGAATTTATGAACTCCTCCTTTTTATCCATCCTGAGCAGCTGAAAGAGCCTTCTCGGCGAGTAGTCCATATTCTCCCTTGTGGCGCAGGATACCGCGCACATTCCGCACTGCATGCAAAGCTTTATATAGTGGCCGTTTTCAAGGGCATAGATTTCCTCGGCAAAACTGTTATCATACCTTATCCGCCCGGAGGAAACTCCATTATCACTCATCTACCCATGCTCCTTTAATCCAAAATATTATTTTAAGACTGGCCATCTATCTCTATACAACCCAATAATGAACAGCTATTCATTGTTTTAAAAAGGAGCCAGGACGGCCCTACAGGCCGTCCCTCACCTTTTTTCAACATACAAAATTGATCTATGCTGTTTTATTAGAAGCCCTTCATCGGGTTTGGCCCAAGTTGATCAATCTTCTCCGCAAACTCCTCGATTATTTTGGGTATCTTGTCATAGTCCATTATGCTGACTTCAGCCATGGTCACACGCTCGGACTCCAGCCCGAGCCTGTCCAGAGTTTCTGAAACCTTGGACAGCCTGACGCCGGCCAGCTCACTGCCCTTCATAAAGTGGCACTGATAGTCGTCACCATGCTTGCAACCCAGCAGCAGGACGCCGTCAATACCCTTGGACATGGCGTCGTTAACCCATATCAGGTTCAGTGAGCCAAGGCAGCGCACCGGAATTATCCTTACCCACTTGCTGTAGCTGAGCCTGTTGATACCGGCCATATCCAGGGCTGGTATGGCGTCATTTTCACAGGCAAATACGAGGATTCTCGGTTTTTCCTCATCTTCATCGGGAACTTCGATGGCCTTGAGCATATTGCCCACCATGGGCACCGAGTAGTTCTTGAAGGAAATGATCCGCTCAGGGCAAGCACCCATACAGGTTCCACACCTTCTGCAGCGGGTGGGGTTGGGCAGCGGGTTGGCCTTTTCGTCCTCGTTTATGGCCCCGAAGGGACATTCCTCGGTACAGCGCTTGCACTGGGTGCAGCGGCTCATCTGGAATTCCGGGAAGGAAAGGTCCCCGGAGCGCGGGTGAACAGCCATGCCCCTGGCAGTCATTTCAATGCACTGGAGTGCCTTGAGAGCCGCGCCCTGCGCATCCTCCACCGCCTGCAGCATATCCATGGGCCTTCTCACGGTGCCGGCCGCATATATACCTGTGCGGCGGGTCTCATACGGGAAGCATATGAAATGGGAATCCGGGAAGCCGTATTTGAGCGACGGCAGTTCCGGTCCCTGCCTGTATTGCAGATTCAATATATTTGACTTGATAATGGGAGCGGCGGCAGGAGCAGCCTCTTCCTTCGTCTCCTCTTCCTTCTTCTCCTCCTCAGCCTTGGGTTCTCCGCACAGGGCGGGATCTTCAATGGCTGTGGTGGGAACCATGCCATTGGCCAGCACCACCATATCAATTTCATCGGCCATGGTGGGCTCACCCATGAGCAGGTCATCGGCCTCGATGGTCAGGTTGCCGCCGTCTTCGGACACTCCGGTAACGTCAGCTTTAATGAACAGCACGCCCTCACTCTGGGCCCTCTTGTAGAAGTGCTCATACTGGCCCGAGGAGCGGATGTCCTTGTAGAAAACATATACAACGGCCTCGGGGTTTTGTTCCTTTACATACAGGGCCTGCTTGATGGACTCAATGCAGCAGGCTGCCGAACAATAGGGCAGGCGCTCCTGGTCCCTGGAGCCGGCGCACTGTATGAAGGCCACCTTCTGCACGGCCTTCCCGTCCGACGGGCGAACTATGGACCCCTTGGAGGCAATTTCCTCGAACTGGGCATGGGTCACCACGTTGGGTGAAACACCGTAGCCAAGGTGTCCCAGGTTGGCCGGGTCATAGGGCACCGAACCGGTGGCCAGTATAATGGCGCCCACACGCTCCTCAACCGAGCTTCCACCCTGTTTAATGGTAACGTCGAACATTCCGGGGGCTCCGGCCGTCTTTTCCACCACAGCCGAAGTATAAACCTTGATGTTGGCGTTGCCTTCTATCTCCTTTATCCTGTCGGCCAGGGCGGCATCCTCAAGGTCGGTGAAAGGAGCCTTCATCGGGGCCATCTTGTAGCACTTTTTAAGCCATCCGCCCAGGGAGTCCTCTTTTTCCACCAAAACAACCCTGTAGCCGGCATTTGCCGCTTCCAGCGCCGAAGTCATTCCGGCCAGGCCGCCGCCCACCACCATGATTCCCTTGGCAATCTCTCCCGCATCATAGGCCTCGGGAATCTCAAGGTTTTTAAGCTTGGCCAGGTAAATACGCATGTAGTCCTCAGCCATGGCCTGGGTGTCTTCATCGCCAGGCTCCTGTGTCCAGACAACCCTCTCACGAAGGTTGACCCTTTCCACCACCACTGACGGGCCGAAATCAAAGGTATCGTAGTTGGTCCGCCCTGAACATCCGGCGATAACAACATAGTTTACCTCTTCCCCGGCTATATCCTTTTTGATTATTTCAACGCCGTCCTTACCGCACAGGAAAGGATTGGTTTTGCAGACCGGCGCCTTGTACTCCTTGGTGGCCACTTTGGCAAGGGCATCCATGTCCAGGGCATCACCAATGCCGCATCCCGAACAGATATAAACACCAATTTTTTTAGACATTGCCTTGCCCCCTCACTGATTGGATTGCCTTTAAAGCCGCCGCGGTAGCATCTGAAACCGAAGCTGAAACATCAAGAGGCTTCTTCACGCAGCCGGCCGCACAAATACCCGGGGTCTTGGCATCGGCCACAAAGCCGTCTTCGTCGTAGGACATTTCGGCCGGGATTTTCTGTTCAGCGGTGGCAGGCGCCATACCTGTGGCCAGAACCACCATGTCGTACCTTTCCTCTGTCAGTTCCTGGCTGAGCTGATTCTCGGCTATGATAACAAGATCTCCGGTGGCCGGGTCCTCTTTTATCTCGCCCGCCTTGCCCTTGATCAAATTCACACCGGCCTCGTTCTGCACCTTGATAAAGAAGTCCTCATGCCTGCCCCTGGTCCTGATGTCGATGTAATATATGCTGATTGTGGCGTCAGGATACTGCTCCCTGACATAGGTGGCCTGCTTCAGAGTGGCCATGCAGCAAACCGAAGAGCAACAGTGCAGGTGGTTTTCGTCCCTGGAGCCTGCGCACTGCACAAAGGCTATGCTCTTTATCTCCTTGCCGTCCGAAGGGCGTAAAATCTTGCCGTTGGTGGGGCCGTTGACGGCCGCCAGCCTTTCCATCATCACATTGGTAATCACGTTGGGGAACCTGCCGAAACCATAATAGCTCAGCTTGGTGGCATCATATGGCTTCCAGCCGGTGGCCCAAACGATGGAACCAACATTGATTTTCATTGTCTTTGCCTGCATGTCCAGCTCAATGGCATTATACTGGCAGGCTTCCACACACTTTTTGCAGCCCTGCTGGCAGGCACCGGGGTCAATGACATATTTCATCGGGAAGGCAAACTGGTGGGACATGTAAATGGCCTTGGTTTTGTCCATCCCGTAGTTGAAATCGTTTGACCTTTCAGCCGGACACACCTCAACGCATTTGCCGCAGGCTGTACAATTCTCATTTACGTAGCGGGGATTAATCTTTACAGTTACCTCAAAATTGCCTTCCTGCCCGGAAATACTTTCAACTTCAGACATTGTAAAGAACCTTATATTGGGGTTGCTCCTGATCCTCTTGAAATTTATTTCCAGTCCGCAGTTGGGCGGGCATAGTTTTGGAAAGTACTGGTTTATCTGAGTCACCTTGCCCCCCAGGTACGGGTTCTTTTCCACGATATAAACCTCGAACCCTACCTCAGCAGCTTCAATGGCAGCAGTCAAACCACTTATTCCCCCGCCGACTACCAATATACTTTTATTTACCATATTGAGATATCTCCATTCATATATGAAGTTGGGGTTAAGCAAGCGTTTCCAGCTGAACCTTTTGGGGACAACACTCTGCAAAAAATAACTCCAGGCTACCCGAAAGGACACCTGGAAAAACTGGTTTAAAAGAACTCATCTGTTACCGCCCAGTCCCCACAGGCGTTCAATCCAGCCAGGGCTGGAAGTTTTATAACCGGCAAATATACATGGGGCCCGCAGCCAAAGGCTGCGGGCCTCCCAGCGCCTTGATGGCACATTCTACAGAGTTATTAATCCCGCCCGCGGTATTTGGGTGAGATTAATTAGTCGATGTTGAACAGGTTCAGGATGGGGCGCTTGAATACTTCCCACTGGCCAGTCTTGGGATCATACTTGGTGTTGACGAAGCACAGCCAGTTTTCTTCGTCGATCTTCGGATAGTCAGCCCTGAAGTAGTAGCCGGGCCACCTGGTCTCTTCACGGAACATAACTGTCCTGATGTGCGATTCGGCCTGTACCAGTCTGTGTTTGTTTTCCCAGCACCTCATAAGCTCGTGCAGGTCCCTGGCAGCCAGTTTTTCCTGGTCTTCCTTGAGGAATTCAAGCAGTTCCATGGCACGCTCCAGAGAAGCCTTGTTGGTGGAGAAGTTGGAGGACACGCCGCCAACGTACTCGTCCATCATCTTCTGAAGCCTGAACATAAACATCTTCGGGAAGATGTAGTTCGGGTTCACTTCCGGATCGGTGGTCAGGTTGCAGTATTGCTCGTAGGTAGCCAGAGGCTTGTAGGTAGCTTCTTTCAGTGCTTCCACTGTTTTTGCATCAACGTTGGGCTGGGTGTTGTTTTCAAGAATGAACTTCACAGCAGCCTTGGCAGCAATACGTCCTTCAGCGTGCGAGCCGGAGGAGAACTTGTGGCTGGAGGCGCCGGAAGCGTCGCCGGCAGCGAACAGGCCCTTAACTGTGGTCATATTGGTGTAGCCCCAGAAGTATTCGGTACCGCCGGACAGGTCCTCGGGACCGGATACCCATGCGCCGGAAGCGCCGGAGTGCGAGCCGATGAAATATGGCTCGGCAGCTGCGATTTCAGACGGTCTCTTTTCGGGCTCAACGTTGGTTGCCGCCCACAGCAGAGCCTGTGCAATGGTCATGTCAAGGAAGTCTTCCCAGGCTTCGGCTTCCAGTTCCTTCATTTTCTTCTTGAAGGCCTTTTCGTCTCCCTCGTACTTCTTGGCCAGGTTGGCGATGGCTTCTTCGGTCCTCATATAGATGGGGCCTTTGCCTTCAAAGGTGTCCAGCATTCCAAGGTAGTTACGCAGGTTTGCAGGAATCGGTTTTACAGCGCCATATTTGCCCCAGTTGGCAAGCTCGTCGCGGCGCTCTACCATGTACTCTCCGCCGAAGGCGTTGGTTGCGCGGGATTTGAAGAGAAGGAACCATGCGCCCACCGGGCCGTATGCGTCCTTGAAGCGGACAGGAATGAAGCGAACTTCCTGGCAGGTCATTTCTGCGCCGGCCTTGATGGTGAAGTATGCGGATGAGCCGGTGCTGAAAGGAGGATACCAGGAACGGCCAAGGCCTTCACCGGTGGAACGGGGCTTGAACACGCCGACCGCGCCGCCCATTGCAGCCAGAACAGCTTTTGCCTTGAATACATAGAATTTGTTTTCCCGGACGCTGAAACCAACAGCACCGGCAATTCTGTCGCCATCAAGCAGGGGCTCGATGATGAACACGCGCTCGTAAATGTTGTCCATTCCCAGAGCGTTCTTTGCAGCTTCGGCTACGATAACCTTGTAGGATTCACCGTTAATCATGAGCTGCCAGCGGCCTTCATTTACATATTCGCCGTTTTCGTCTCTCCAGAAAGGCAGGCCCCACTTGTCGAAAAGGTGAACCGAGCTGTCAACGTGGCGGGCGATGTTGGCGACAAGGTCGTCACGGGCTACGCCCATCAGGTCATACTTAACATACTTGATATAGTCCTCGACGGTGTTTTTGCCCTTGCCCACACCGATGTACTGGTTGATGGCTGAAAGGCCCATCCCAACAGCACCGGAACGCACCATGGAGGCTTTATCGACCAGAGTTACCTTAACCCCATGTTTCTTTCCCCAATATGAAGCTTCAACGGCTGCGCCGCAGGCCGCCATACCGCCACCCACGATCAACAGGTCTGTAGTTACTTCTACAGTTTCAAAGTTCATCGGCATTTATATTAACCTCCTCCGAAAATTAGTTATATAGCTGATTAAAAAAGTAATTACTTCTTGGTCCACAGTGCGCATCCGAGGGATGCGGGCTCGGTGAACAGCTCTTGTGCATTGATATCGACTTCGGTGGCAAATCCGCCGTCGGGCACTGCTGAACCTTCCTCTGTTGTACGGATGGGGAACTTGAAGCGCTTGACCATTCCGTTACGGAACTTGATGGTCCACATAATGTCTTCCGAGCCTCTCAGAGGAGTCACGCTGGCTCCCAGGGGAACGAAATCCTTGTATCCGCTAAGGTCCATTGCCTGTTGCGGGCAGGCCTTGGCGCAGCACAGGCACTCCCAGCACATCCAGGGGTCCCTGTTATAGGCTTTCATTCTTTCCTTGTCCAACACCATAAGGTCGTTGGGGCAAGCATACATGCAGGCGGTTTTGTCCTGGCCTTTGCAACCATCGCACTTTTCGGCAATTACAAAAGTTGGCATTAATTCGACCTCCTATTCCCATTTTCCCTTATTTGGGTTTTTTTAAGGTTCCTTAAATCTTAAACTGGACACATGTGTTTTACAACCATTAATGGTTTTTTGCAAGGCTGTTACAGTTCAAACGGCCTCCCGGACCCGGGATTACCGGATGCCGGCTCTGATGGCGAACCAATTCACCCTCTCCCCTGAGCAAACCACCCCCCTGAACCGACTGGTTATTATCAGTTACCCGCCCTTTTTCTGTTTTTCTATGTCCTGGCCGGCGGGATGCGTGAAAAACCGGCGGCAACAAATTATTCACTCTGCCGCCAAAAAGGCAATATCATATAAATCCGGCCGGCACGACCTTTTGGGGTCATGCCCGCCAGCTTTATAACAGATTACTTCTCAAGGCTCTGATAGTAGCGGGTGAGTATTTCAAGAACCTCTTTACGGCCGAATTCCAGCGGAGGAAGCTCGCCCTTGGAGAACATTTCGCGAACCTTGGTGCCGCTGATGGCGATACGGTCTTCCTTGGAGTGCGGGCAGGTTTTTTCAGTGGCCATACCCATGCACTTCTTGCAGTAGTAAGCGGCCGTAACCTTAATCGGCTGGCAGAGGATTTCACCGGGCTTGAACTCGTCAAAAATTTCCTGAGCCTGGTATGCAGTGTAATAGCTGCCTACACCGGCGTGGTCGCGGCCAACCAGGATGTGGCTGCAGCCGAAGTTCTGACGGAAAATGGCATGCAGGATGGCTTCTTTCGGGCCGGCATAGCGCATTTCCATCGGATATACGCGCATTTCAATGGTAGCGGGGTTGAAGTAGTTTTCCATATGGGCTTTATAGCACTCGAAACGCACCTCTGCAGGAATGTCACCCTTTTTCAGCTTGCCCACGATGGGATGCAGGAACAGCCCGTCACAAACCTCGTTACCAATCTTGCACAGGAACTCGTGTGAGCGGTGCAGGGGGTTGCGGGTCTGGAATGCGCAAACGGTTCTCCACCCCTTGGACTCGAACAGGGCGCGGGTTTCAGCCGGATGGGCATAGTAGCCGGCATATTTTTCATCATAGCCAAGCTCGGAGAAGGTTACGATATCGCCGCCGAGGTACACATCGCCCTGGGCCATAACCTTCTGAACACCGGGGTGATCCGGATCATCGGTAAAGAAAGCGGTTTTGCACTCTTTCACCTTGTCATATTCATACTTGTCGGCAACAGTCATGATACCAACGTATTCTCCGGACTCATCGTCCACCAAGGCCACCTCGGAGCCTACAGCGATGGTGGCAGCCTGCTCCTTGGTAACCGCCAGGGTTACAGGCAGGGGCCATGCCAAGCCGTTGGCCAGGTGCATGTTTGCAATCACGCCGTCATAATCGGCTTTTTTCATAAAACCGGTCAGAGGGGAGAATGCGCCCATGCCTAGCATGAGGCAATCGGAAGTTTCACGGGAGCTCATGCGGACTACCGGCAGAGTCTTGGCTTTCGCTTCCAGTTCCGCCCTCTTCTCTTTGGGAGCCAATACAGGGGTTAATTTTCCGCCATGCGGGGGTACTAATTTGGACATCAAACAGGCCTCCTCTTTTAATGTTTTTAAATACGGCAAACCCAATCTCCTTTACATGCCGAGATGGTTCCAGCGGCGAATATCGCCAAATTATATCTGTGCACTCTGTACACATGTAAAGCTATGTTGGTAATACTGCCCGGTGGACGGTAACAAATCCGCAATCAACGGCTCCTGCAGGATTTCCCGTTTTTTCACAACCGTTTAATACCGAAATTCAACCATACAACGTTCTTAATTTACCTTTCGCTTTTATTTACCTTCGACATCGGTATATAAACATCCTCTTTTTTTATAAGGCCAAATTAATAAAAAAATCACAAAAAAAATTTTTCTCCTGCCTTCTTTTTCCTCTTATCAAAATATATGGCAGTTATTACTTAAATAGTAAATTATTTATATCACTACAGCATTTTTAAATGGGTTGGGACCCATCTCCTTCAGCCTTTCAATAAATGAAGCGGCCTCTCCGGCAAACAGCTCCGCATCCCCGATACCTGCCCTCAAAAATTTTATTCTGTCCGGGTCAAGCATCATCTCAACCAGCGTGTCTCTTATATTGCCCAGGCGCTCCTCCGCCAGATCGGACCCGCTAACATAATGACATTCGCCGGATTTGCAGCCCGCCAGCATAAACCCGTCTATTCCCGCGGAAATTCCATCCTTGATCAAAACCATGTTTACCGAGCCTATACACCTTACCGGAACCACATGGATATTGGCCGGATAAGTCAGCCCTCTCCTCCCTGCACCCAGAACAGCGTGATAAGCGTCATTCTCACAAACAAAGGCCACCGCCACAGGCTCCTCCGGAGAACTTCCCCGGATCTTTGCGCCAATCATGGCCGCCTGCTGCCTTATGTTAAACCCTTGTGGAATAATACACTGCCTGGGGCAGGAACCCATACAGATTTGGCAGGAGCGGCAAAAAAGCTCATCTACAACGGGATAGCCCTGTTCATCAATATAAAAGGCGCCGTAAGGGCATTCCTCGACACATCTTTTGCACCTGTCGCAGCCGGCTCTGTCAACCACAGCCACGTACGGGGGTATCAAAACATTTGCTCCGGCTGTTTTCAAAACCCTTCCGGACGCCGCCAGCGCACTTCTCACAGACGAGGCCATATCCATGGGCTCCTGGCAGCAGCCGGCGAAATATATGCCGCCCGCAGCCGCCTCCAGGGGAAAGCACTGCTTATGCCCTGTGTGAAAGCCGCCTCCGCTGACCAGCCCGTACCTGTCCCAAAGTTCCTCCCTCTTCTCCCGCTGCCCTTCCGGCCAGGCAAAACCGCAGCCCGCGGGGGTAATTCCCGTCGCCAGGACCACAAGGTCGGCGGCGATTTCGAAAACACGGCCCATGAGGGTGTCCTCGCCAATTATTTTCAGGCCCCCTGAAGGGGAGGCGGTCACCTCCGCCGGGCTGGTCCTGACAAACAGAACCCCGGCCTCCTGGGCCCTGACATACAATTCCTCATACTCCCCCGGTGTCCTTATATCGTTATAAAATATATAGACCCTGCACCGCGGGTTTCTTTCCTTTATATTAAGCGCCTGCTTTATCGACGCGGTACAGCAAACAGCCGAGCACCACTGCTGGTGGTTTACATCACGGCTTCCCGCACACTGTATAAAAACAACCCGCTCAGGCCCGGCGCCGCTTCCGGGGCAAATGACCCTGCCCCCTGTGGGCCCGTCCCCCGCCAGCAGCCGCTCCATCTGCATGGCTGTTATGACGTCCGGGTATATACCGTAGCCCAGTCCCCGTATCCTTTCCGCAGGGTAGGGCGTCCAGCCGGTGGACACCACCGCCGACCCGAACCTTATTCCGGTCCTGGTTTCCTCCCGGTTTAAATCCACAGCCCCCGATTCACAGACCCGGCTGCACAAATCGCACCCGTCCGGACAAAATTGCCGGTCAATCAGGTAGGACTGCTCCGGGTCAAAGGGATCCGGCCGGTGAATGGCCTTGCGCCTGGCCAGGCCGAAGTTGTATTCATCCTCCACCTCCACCGGACAGGCCTCCGCACACTTTCCGCAGCCATTGCAAAGGAGCCCATTTACATACCTCGGGGCTGTAACCACGGAAGCCACATACCTCCCGGCGCTGCCCTCCAGGGACTCTATACGGGAAAGGGTCATTATTTTAACGCCGCCGGTCTCCTGCATCCTTTGATAAAGGTGGGTTATGCCGCACCGGGCATCACACATGCGCGGAAATACCGAGGCCAGCCGGACTGTATTGCCGCCCAGAAAAGCCTCCTTTTCAATAAGGGTCACCGCCACGCCCGCCTCGGCAAGGTCAAGGGCCGCAGTCATTCCGGTCAGACCGCCGCCCACCACCACCGCTTCCCTGACGCCGGGCCGGGTCACCCTGGCAAGGGGCTCGGCCAGCCTTGCCCTGGCGGTCCACATCCTGATCAGGTTTACCGCCTTGCGGAGCGCCTCCCGGGGCTCCCGGCGGTGCGGATAAGCACAACCCTCCCTGATATCCAGCCCGAGTACCATTCCCGGCACAAGTCCGGCGCCGTCAGCCAGGTCGCCGCTAACAGCGGCCGGGCACCCGGCTATTATTATACAGTCCAGTCCATTGTCCGCAACGACTTTTCTTAAATATTCCCGGCCGGCGGGACCACACAGCCAGGGGTGAACAGCCCTGGCGCCGATGGATTTTTTCAGCTTGGCCAGTTCTTCCTCCAGCCGGGCCATATCAATCACGTCTGAAATGGCCCCACGGCAGCCGCATACAAATATACCTATATTACTTGCCACTAATCTTCGTCCTCGTCATCGTCACTAACCAGGGTTTTCATCACGAACCTTTCCACCCTGCCGTGGCAGTCTATCGAGGTCCAGGTAACACTGTTGGTCCCCACAAGGGGTATCAGCTTGCCCGGAAAATACGCCAGCTGATACTGCAAAACAGTCTGTATGGCCTGGCGGGGACACGCCTTGGTGCAGGTCATGCAGTCCCAGCAGTCCGATATATCCCGGACAACCGCCTTCATGGTGGACTTGTCCAGGGTCATAAGATCGCCGGGGCACACCTGCTCACAGAGAGGCTCCTTTTCTCCCTGGCAACCGTCACATTTTGCAGGGTCTATCTTGGGGGGCATAATCATTCCTCCTTAGCCAGCATAACAAGCCGGGGAATCCAGAATCCAGAATTCAGAAGTTTTGCATAAATAAACTGAAGCCGGCTTTCAAGAAGCTAAAAAGGAATGCCCAAACCATTCTGGATTCTGTCTTCTGAATTCTGTATTCCGACCTATAAGAATTACAGTATAAGCTATATGCTCTGCTTCTTCCGGTCTCCCGGCACAATCTGCTCATAAGGAACCTTAAAACACCTGACCTCGTCGGTTTCCGGGTCCCATCTGGAATTTACAAAGCAGTCAAATTCGGGGTCGGTATCGGGATAATCGGTCCTGTTTACATAGCCGGGGAAGCGGGTCTCCTTCCTGAAGCTCATGTGCTCAATAACCATCTGGCACACATCCAGCCGGTTGATAACATCCCAGGCCAGCTGCAGATCATGCAGGTCTTTGGCGCAAAGATACTGCAACTGGTCCTGCCGCATCCTGCGGATATGCTTCCTGGCTATGCTCAAATAGATTTCATTTACAAAATACCAGTGTGTGCGGCCGCCGCAGTACTCCTCCATTATTTTTTGCATGCGGGCCTCCATTTCCTTGGGCGTAATGCCGGCCATCAGGGTGCCGTCGGTCCAAACTCCCTCCACAGCCTTTTCAGCAAACCTGAGCAGAGGCCCGAAGGTTCTTTTTTCAAGGGCGTCCAAATCAGCCCCGTCCAATTCCGCCAGCTGGTAATTATTATCCATAAGCGCCCTGACCATATGGCGTGCGGCTATCCTGCCGCAGGTCCAGGAGCCTGATATAAACCTGCTTGGCGCCGCGCCCAGGGCGTCACCCGAAACGTAAAGGCGATCCACCGTGGTTTCCCTGGACACACCCCTCGTCCAGGCCCCGGACATGCCGGCATGGGCCCCCACCAGGTGCGGGTCTCCCCCGTCAATCTCAATGGGCTCCCTGGAAGGATCATGGTCATTGCAGCCCCAGTAAAGCACAATGCAGGGACTCATATCCAGGTACTGGCCCTTGAGGCCTGTGACTTTGGCCGGGTCGCCCCTGGTGGTATCCATATATATGGGGCCCCGGTGAGCCAGGGTTTCCCTCTGAAAGGCCAGCATGCGTATGGGGGTCGGGGCGGTATGGCCACCCCAGGACAGGTAATAGGGGTCCTTTTCCATAAAGGTTTCGCCAAGGGCGTTGACCATGGGCGCACCCATGCCTATGGCCAGTGTGCCGGTGGGAGAAAAAGTGTCCTTGGTCCTTACCGGAACCAGCCTCATCTCAAAGGAGGTCATTTCCGCCCCGGCCCGCTTGCACATGGCATATGCCGACCCGCAGTTAAAGGGGAAATACCATATCCTGTGATGAGCGTCCCTGCGGTTGTTGGGCCTCCACAGCCCGGCCGCGCCGCCGGTGCACAAAAGGGTGACCTTGCCCCGGCAGATATAGAATTTTCCGTCGCGAACGCCAAACCCCACTGCGCCCAGGCAGACATTATCCTTTATAATCAAATCGGTAATATAAACCCTGTTGTATATCTCCGCCCCAGCCTCAAAGGCCTTGCTGGCGGTTATCGGCTTAAGCAGCGAGCCGTTGACCTCAATATTCCACTTGCCCCGGTTCAGATAGCGGCCGTCTTCCTTTTTTTTCATCGGCAGCCCGGCCGACTCCATTATTTTTACCGTGTCGTTCACTTCCCGGGCAACGGACAGTATTATGTCCTCACGCACCGGCGCGCCGCACAGGTCAAATCTGACATAGGAAACATAGTCTTCCGGAGTCCCCTGGTTGATATACATATTCAATGCGTTCATGCCCGCAGACAGGCACCCGCTGTGGCGAATGAAAGCCTTTTCAACAATAACGATTTTCAAGCTGTCCCCCCCGGTCCGCCTGGCCTCCCAAGCGGCAAGACACCCCGCTGTGCCACCGCCCAGAATCAAAACATCTGCATCAATATAAACTCTTTCAGCCACAGCCCATTACCTCCTGAACGGACAAATTCCGGTTTTTGACACCACCCCGGCCACTGGCCCCGGTGCTGAAACAGCCGCCAACTAAAATCTCCCGAATTTAATTTGGCGGCTGGTATAAAAAACAAATTTTATTTAATAGTAGCGTTTATTCAGTGCCCCGTATCTTGCCAACGGGTTATATAGTGTTTTTATGGCATACAGTTAATGTTTGTATTCATAATACATAGTTCTAGTCGGAATAAAAATTCCCTTCCGGCAACATTAAAAAGTAAAAAATATTTTCCGTACAATCCCCCATATCTTCCATTCAGAGCTTAAAAACCACCAATAGGCGGCAAACAGCCGCCCGGTGTTTTCCGGGCGGCCGCCGATAATCATACACTCAAGGCCCTCGCCTTTTCAATATAGCCCTCCAGCATTTGGCTGTTTCCCTTGTCCAGGTACTCTTTCATAACCTTGACCCGCCTCATCCTGGCTCCCTCGGGAAGCACCGATACAGCCAGGTGGGTAACATAGGGAACGAATGTATACTCCCTCTCCACCAGCTCAACAGGGAAAATCTGGCTTTCCAGCCTGGCGATGTAGGAGATGGCCACCTCCAGCGCCTCATTGGAATATTTTTTTCCATCTACCGTTTTCACCCGGCCGCACTCGGGAAGTTTGTAATTCACTATCTCCTCCGGCAGAGTTATCCCGTGATCCCGTTTGTATCTTTCCGCCAACTCCTTCATTTCGTTATTTTCCGGCAAACGCCCCTCCTTCTTGGAAAGTCCATAGCCCCGGCAGCTAAGAGGGCGGGCGGGATAAACGAGGCAAAGATTGTCATCGCCCAGGAAAGGACATTTCAGGTTTATATCCACCAGTTCAAGAAAATAAAACCTTACTGCCTTCCCCACAATATCCTGTATTTCTTTCTCCCCAAGGCTGTTTTTCATATAGCGAAACATGTTGAGATACTCAACGATGTAAGCCGGCGGCGGAACGGTACAGCAGGTGCCGCAGCGCTCGCAAACAGTTTCCGGCAGCCCCCCGTAAATTGAATTCAGACCGTCCAGCAACCCGTTTTTTTCTGCATAACTTAATTGTGTATAAAGTTTGTCCAGTGATAGCACGTTTTCACTCCTCAATTGCCGCCGGCAATGCTAATTTTACCGGGCCGGCCTTTAATCTGGCATGGTAAGAACCTTCCTTATTTGACAGGGAGACATCACAGCCCCGCACAGGTCGCCCTTTTCATCAAGCTCAGACGCCGCAACCACCAATTCCAGGGGATACCCGTCCTCACAAAGCCTCAGAAGGACCTCCAGGTGCCCGGAGCCCACCCCTCTGACATCAAAGCCATCGCACTGTTCGGCCAGCCTGGCCGCCGCCCAGTCGGCCATATACCTCTGGGGGAAAAGCATGACCAGTGTTTTCCCCTCCCTTTTACCGATGCTGTGATAATTTCCGGTATTCCGCCCATCCCTTATCTCCATCAGGACCCAGAAGGGGTCGCCCTGTACCGACTCGTCGGGCATCACCACTTCCACCCTGTCGGTGTACTTTTTCACTATATCCTTCCAGCTAGCCATAAAAAATCCCCCGGGCTACCCAGTTTAGAAATGCAGCCGCGAAAAAAGCATCCGTCCGGATGCGCCCGCAGATAGTAAACGGCTTCAAAAGCAGACCGCATAATAGATTGCCGTTTTGAAGCCGTGCTTTCTAATGCATTATAACAAAGGGGGCCTGCTTGCGCAATCGGAATTCTTTTAACCGGCGGGTTGCCGCCGCCCAACGCTTCAGTTAATATATTAATAAAGATGCACGTCCTTACAAAACTCCCGGGGGAAAAAACCAATGCTTTATATAAGCCTTATATTCATCCTGGCCGGAATGTCCCTGATTACAGCGGCAGGAGTTTATATCACCTACATGATCATTGTTGCCGGTGAAAGGATTGATATCCGGCACCGGGAAAAGTGGCCCCCGCTGTTTAAAAAATGGCTAAAACACGGCGGCGCCGGAATTGCTTCAACAATAGCCGGAATGCTCCTGGCCATGATCGCCACCTGACGCCAATAAAAAAACACCCTCCGGGGTGTTTTTTTATGCTGTCTGCAGTTCAGTTATGGCCGCCGCAGCTATGCTCATGAGCATGGTGATGGTGGTGGTCATGCCCCTGGCCGTGTTCATGCTGGTGATTGCAAACCACCTTCCTGCTGACCAGCTCGCCCCTGGCGTACTGCTCAGCAAGGGCCTCAACATCCCCCGAGGCGCCGGTCATCACCTTAAGACCGCTCTGTTCCAGGGCCTGGAGGGCATAGGGACCTATCCCGCCCAGTATCACCACATCGACATTTTCACGACTGAGCAGGTCTGCAAGACCTTCATGGTTGTGCTGTAGGGACTCGGCCGACACCATCTTCCTCCCCACCACTTTCCGGTTTTCCATTTCAAGTATTACAAACTCCCTGCTCCTGCCAAAATGCTGATTAACCTGCCCGTTTTCATAGGGTAATGCTATCTTCATAGTATGCCTCCTTGTTTATTGAAAATATTTATAACCGGAAACGGTACAATTTATTTCAGCTGAAATAATTATGAACACTGTTTCATATAAATATAATACCGATTTGCCCCTGTGTCAACAACAAACAGCCCCATACCATCCCATACCATTCCAAGTTGACGCCCATTGCCCGGCTGTGTTAAAATTTTATGTGCACCGGTTCAGGCAGTCACACAAACAACATGCCGGAGTGGCGGAACAGGCAGACGCAAGGGACTTAAAATCCCTCGGAGATTTATCTCCGTACCGGTTCAAGTCCGGTCTCCGGCACCAGAAATTCAGTGATGGCAAGCGTTCCAGGGTTGGAATAGTTTGCCATTTTTTTATTAATCGGGGCTTAAAAATGGTTTAGTCACAATTTAGTCACAACATCAAGCCTCTATACCGTGAAGTCTTTTTTCCAGCTTTAAGGCCGCATCCCTTTGCATCCCCGGTACCACATGTGAATATGTGTCCAGTGTCAAACGAGTTGTGCTGTGTCCCAATCTTTCCGCAACCACTTTTGGGCTTACCCCTTCTTTCAGAAGAAGGGTGGCGTGAGTGTGCCTCAGATCATGAAAACGGATTTTGATGCCAACCTTATTTGCCCAATACCGGAATTGGCTCGGTAAGGTATTGGGGCGTATAGGCGCCCCGTCTTTTCGACAGCATACCAGGTTATACCTAAAGGAGCTTTTTCCGGTAGCCAGTTTTTTCTTCGCTTGGGTTATTTTATGCTCTTTTAGCGTTTTGATCACTGAAGGAGTGATTTCTACCGTGCGCCGGCTCCCCGGTGTTTTCGGTTGCTGGAATTTTGGTTCCGCCCCTTTACATGGCCGCAATGATTTGGAAATAGTTATGACCCCATTGTTTAAATCAATATCCTGCCATTCAAGGGCCAATATTTCCCCCATCCGCATACCGGTCATAAGGGCTAAATATACCGGCATATACAGATAAGTACCTTTAACCACACCCAACAATTTCGGAATATCTTCTTCCAGTAAAACCTGGATTTCCTTTTTTTCTTTCCGCGGCGGCTTAACCATATCAGCCACGTTCCGATTGATTATGCCGAGTTGAAAGGCGTGATGCAATGCTTCTCTTATTACCCGGTGATGATACAATACGGTGGTTGGAGATAATGCTTTCCCCAAAATTTTTTTACTATCTACCCTGCCCTCTTTAAGAGTGCTATAGTAATAATTCTGCAAATGGGCCGGAAGCAATTTCTGTAGCGGTATATTTCCCAAATGAGGAATTAAATGATTTACAATAATGTTCCGGTAGCTTACATAAGTAGATTCTGCGAGGTTGTGTTTTCCATAGGTCTCCAGCCAATGCGTCAAATACTCTGCAACCGTTTGGTTGGTTGGCTCGATGTATTCTCCATCAGCCAGGCGGCTGATCGCTTTAGCCAATTCCATTTCGGCTTCTTTTTTCGTCAAGAATCCGCTTACTTTTTTCTGCCGCCTTTTTCCGGTAGCCGGGTCTCGCGGCAAGTCATAGACAATATAGTACCGATCCCCTCCCTTGCCTTGATATTTTCCCACTTTTCCCCTCATACGTTTTCCCCCTTACAGACCCACCGCCCGTTAGGAAGATGGGTATAGTGTTCGCTTTTAATCACGTGATCCCTCCTTTAAAAAATAAGGCCGGGGTATCTCCGGCCTTAAGATTATCTGTGATAAATGCGGATCATATATTGTTTTCAAATACCTTTCTTCTTATAATTTGTATAAGATTACTTTTATGGGGACGAGTACAGTTTTGCCTTGTGATATTAGTTATGAAATTTAACAAGGGGGCTCAAACGAATTATGTCAACCACCCCCGCTTATAGAAGCGGGGGCTTGTCCTGGCGGGGGCAAGGGAAACTGGTAGACTAGGCGGCTCCGCGCGGAGCAGCGGCCCGAAGGCTACCTAATCACTTCCGGGTGTTTCGCCA
>JBMOPF010000102.1:0-18965 GCA_049325075.1 Bacillota bacterium
ACGGGCCGGACGCAGGACGCGGACGGCAGCCTGAACCGGCGCATGGACGCGACGTTGAAGGCGGCCGGCAGTCCTTTGGCGACCGAGTTTAGAGACTGTTGCAGCCGGAGATGATGCAGCCGGGGTTAACACTCCCTCTGCCCGCAAGCAACCCCAAAGCAGTCCCAAAGCTAAAGTTATCCATCAGGGCACTACCTGCTTTTTCATCCTCTGATGGTGCCCGTTAGCGGCATGGGGAACTACCCTGAAAATTCTTATGCTGTGTGAATCCGGGGCCGGGAATTCTTTTGCCGCTTATTCCCCCTGCACTATTACTGTAATTTGGGCTTGAACCGCCGGGTGAAGTTTTATGACCACGGGAAATTCACCCTGGGTTTTGATTGGCTCCTTCAACACAATTTTTTTCTTATCTATATTAATCCCATGCTGCTGGGAAAGGTTGTCCGATATATCCTTGTTGTTGACTGCGCCAAAAAGCTTGCCTCCCTCACCGGCGCGGGTTTTTATAAGGACCTTCATTCCCTCCATCCGGGAAGCGGTAAGGCGCGCCTCTTCCTCCTCCTTGTTTCTTTTCCTTTCCTGGGCGGCCTTTTGCATGGAGAGCTCCTTCATCTTGTTTTCAGAGGCCTCCACCGCGAGTTTTTTGGGAAGCAGAAAATTCCGGGCGTAGCCATCGGCCGCGTCTATAACATCTCCCTTTTTACCCTGCCCCTTTACGTCCTGTAAAAGAATCAATTTCATTTTTTATCTCCCTCCTCCGGTACCCGTCCATCCTTCGACAACCTGCGCATGTTGGCAACAGCGTCGGTGGTGCCCAGGGCTATCAGCGCTATCACGGCCAGGTGCAGGAAAAAGCCGGCCACCACCACAATTAAAATTTTCATGGGCCGGGAAACCTTCCAGCGCCGCAGGTAAAAGTCCGAGACAGAGATCCCCAGCACAAGAAAAACAAAGCCCATTACCCACAGAACAACCTTGCCTGCATTTTCCAGGCCGGTGTTATTATGCCAGTTTCCCGCCAGCATTATCAAAAGTCCGGCAATCACGCCCCAGATCGCATACCAGGGCAGCTTCCAGCGGCTGAAGGGAATGGGCGGCGGAACACTGTAGCCCCCCCGGCTGATAAAGCGGCGGGTCAGCCAGTAGGTTATGAACCCGGAAATCATATACCAGATTATGGCCGCGGCCGTGGATAAAACAGGCCATGCCGCCTCCAGCCGGCTTACCATCTCCCGCGCCACATCGGGGTCGAAAACCACGGCGGTATCACCGCCCGAGGCCAGCTCGTCAATATACTGCCGCTCCAGATCAAAAAACTCCCTGTAGACCTGATTTAACACAAAAGGATTTGCACCGCTTACAATATAATTCGCATAAAGGGTTCCGGCCGCCGCAATCAGTGAGAAACCCATTACAATCACAATAGCCCTGCCGGATGGAACATTATTTTTAAAAATAAGCCCCAGCAAAATTCCCAGCAGCCCCGTCTGCAATACAAGCATTACCGGCAGGTACGGATCGCCCCCGGAAAGCAAAAAAAACACAGCGCCGGCCGGAACCAGGGAGGCCAGCCCGAATCTCAGGTCCAGCCTGCGGACAATTAATGCCGGGGCGACTGGCAGCAGCAGCGAGGTTATAACATAAAACAGGGGCAGATAAATGGTCACCGCTCCAAGCAAAATATAGGCCCCGCCAATAACACAAAAATCAATTGCCTTTCTTTTATCTGAAAGGACAGCCAAGGGATCACCCCTTTCTGTCTGCGAGATGGGATAGAAGCATTGTTAAATCACCGTATCTCTTTTCAACCTCGTGGGTTTCCTCTATGCCCTGCCTGAGCCTGGCTTCCATGGCTTTATCTATTTTGGAAAAATTATACCCAATCCTTCTTCCCAGCACATAAGACGTAATGATAATTCCTGAAAGGGCATCCAGCAGCCTTTCCTCGTTACCCGCCACCATCCCCTTGTATAAAACCGATACCGAGGTAATCAGATCCGCCTTCAGCCACTCCACAATCTGAATGTTTTTCGCTATACCCTGCCCATTGCCATCATTAGAAAACATAACAACCTCCGGATAAAACCTTGCAGCCCTTTCTTCAGATTCTTCAGGCCGGCCTGTTTTTCCTCCCGCACCGTCTCCAAAGCACCCTGTTATTTATTACCCCTGCTGGTGTATTTAAAAGGGGGAACGGCACCGGCCGTTCCCCCTTGATTCCTATTCTGCAGTAAACGGTAGCAGGGCTATATTCCTTGCCCTTTTTATGGCCACTGTCAGCATGCGCTGATGCCGTGCGCAGTTGCCTGAAATCCTGCGGGGAAGTATTTTTCCCCTCTCAGTGATAAATTTTTTAAGCCTCGGCACGTCCTTGTAGTCAATGCCTTCCATTTTATCCACACAGAAGACGCAGACTCTCTTTTTGCCCCTGCGGCCCCTCTCGCGCTTCACCTGTTAATTCCTCCTTTATGTTACCATAGGAACGGCCTCCTAAAAAGGCAGGTCGTCTTCAGTAAAGGGTACTTCGCTGAATTCATCTTCATCCCTTCCGGACCGGTAGCCCTCGTTCTGGCCGCCCGGGCCCTGGTTGCGGGAATCTCTGCCCCTGTCCAGGAATCGGACGTTTTCCGCCACAACTTCCACCGCCTTGCGGCGAATACCCTGATTGTCCTCATAGGACCGGATTTGGAGGCGCCCATCCACTGCCGCCAGATAACCCTTTTTCAAATAGTTTGAACAGGTCTCGGCCAGGCCTCTCCAGACAACTATATCAATAAAGTCCGTCTCCTTCTCCCCCTGCTTGTTGCGGTAATTCCGGTCGACGGCCAGTGTAAACCTTGCCACGGCCACCCCGGAAGGGGTGAACCTCATCTCCGGGTCGGCTGTCAAGCGACCAATCAGAATTATTTTATTATACATACTTCCACCGCCTTGGCTTTCAAATCTTTCCGGTGGGCTATTCCTCTTCCCGAACTATGATATGGCGCAGCACTTCATCGGAAATTTTAAACACCCTGTCCAGCTCGCTGGCGGTTTCGGGGCTGCCGTTGAACTTGGCCAGCACATAAAAGCCTTCCCTGGCATCTTTAATCTCGTAAGCCAGCCTTCTCTTGCCCCATTTGTCTATGGAAGCAACCTCTCCGCCGTTGTTTTCCACAAGGCCCTTAAACCTCTCAATGGCTTCATTTGTCTTTTCCTCGTCCAGATCAGGACGGATAATAAAGACGGTCTCATACTTCCGCACCTGTATTCACCTCCTCCCCTCGGACTATGGCCCTACCACGAAGGTAGAGCAGGGGGATTACAAGCCACATTTTGGCTACAGTATTATAGCACGGAATCAGTTTTAATTGCAAGCTGCCAATTAACCCGATAACATGACCCCGATATGTACGTGGTGGTTTCCATCACCCCTCGACCCCAGATACAAATAACACGTCAGATTTTTGATTCCCCGTCAACCGGCTGCGCGCTGAAAACCAGTGCCTTGACGCTTTTTTCAAACTTCGGCCTGGGAAGCATGACCACCCGTTTGCACTTTACGCACCTGATTCGGAAGTCAACCCCGGTGCGCATTATCTCCCAGCAGTCCTCTCCGCATGGATGCTGCTTTTTCATCCTGACCACGTCACCCACACTGAATCTGACCGGCACAGTCATATAATTCACCCCAGTCACACCGCTCCGGCGGCAGCTTTGACCCTATATTTTTTCCAAAAAGGCCCTGTATGCCTTATAGGCCATATAAATATCAGCCTTTCCGGCCACCTCGAAGGGGGAGTGCATGCCGAGGATGGCCACGCCGCAGTCCAGAACATCCATGTTATACGCCGCCAAAAGGTAGGCAATGGTCCCGCCGCCACCCTGGTCCACCTTCCCCAGTTCCCCTGTCTGCCAGCAAACGCCACTCCGGTTGAAAACATCTCTCACCCTGGCCACAAACTCCGCCCCGGCCTCGCTGGAACCGCTCTTTCCCCGGGATCCGGTGTATTTGGTCACAACCACCCCCCGGTTAATCCTGGCCGAGTTGAGCAAATCCATTACATCCTTGTAGCTGGGATCAACAGCGGCATTAACATCAGCCGAAAGGGCCGCGGAAGCCGAAAGCGTCCTTCTTAAAACAAGGTCGCTGTATTTATTTTCCACGCCGGCGATAAGCTCCGCAATAAAATTTTCCAGGAAGGCCGACTGCATGCCGGTATTCCCCTCACTGCCTATTTCCTCCTTGTCCGCCAGCAAAACCACTGCCGTCCTGGAGGGAGTATCCATCCCCAGCAGGGCCTTGATTGCAGTGAAGGCGGACACACGGTCATCCTGTCCATAGGCCCCCAGCAGGCTGCGGTCAAACCCCACGTCACCGGAAGGCCAGGCGGGAACCACCTCCAGCTCGGCACTGATAAAGTCCTCTTCCCTGATTCCGTATCTTTCCCTGAGCAGGGCTGCAACTCCTTCTTTAATCCTCTCCTTTATCTCCTGCCCGGGTGAACTGACCGGCATTCCTCCCACCAGAAGGTTCAGTGACTCCCCGGTCACGGCCTCCGACATTTTCTTCTCCATCTGGTCCTTGGAGAGGTGGGGCAACAGGTCGGTTATTGTGAAAACCGGGTCCCCCGCCAGATCGCCAATCCTTATTTTTACAGTCTCTCCACTTTCCTTTACCACCACCCCGTGCAGGGAAAGGGGCGCGCCGACCCAGTGATATTTCTTTATTCCACCATAGTAGTGAGTCTTCATAAGGGAAAGGGCCTCTTCCTCATAAAGGGGCTCCGGCTTTAAATCAAGCCGCGGCGAGTCTATATGGGCGCCGATGATCCTCAGTCCGCTTTCCACCGGCGCCCCGCCCACAACAGCCAGCACAACCTCCTTATTCCTGTTTACCGAAAAAACCTTGTCCCCCGGCTTCAGAGGGCCGGCGGCGCCCAAGGGGCGAAACCCCTTTGCCCCGGCCATATCCACCACCAGATCCACCACTTCCCGCTCTGTCTTGCCGCTGTCCAGAAACCATTTATACTCCTCGCAAAAAGAAAAGACTTCCTCCTTTTCCCCCTCCGAAAGTCTGTCCCATACCGTCAGCCGCATTTTTTCATTTTCTTTGTCGTATCTCAGGACCGCCATTTGAAACCTCCTTCAGAATATTTGGTAATAACTAATCCTGTTTCAAATATAGTATTCCCGCTGCAATAATACCGGAAACAGACCGGCCCACACCCTCCGCCACCGCCTGGAGGCCCGGGGGCGGCTGTGCCGCCGCGCCGGGGAATAATTTGTCCATGCCCGGAAGCAGTTTGGCAATGGCCGGTATCAACTGCCACTTCAAATTAACCATATCAGCCAGCGGGAGATAAAAAATACGGGCCGCGACAGCACCTGCCACCAGTCCCAGAAGCTTGGCCATCCCCTTAATGAGGCCGTTTTTAGCACCTGCCAGGACATTCCAGACAATAATGGCGGCAAAGAGAACATCCAGCCAGTTCATTAACATCCCCCCGGCGATTATTTGTATGCCATTAACTAATTATATTGTTTTCCGGAATCTCCTCCTTGCTATTCTGAAAGGCACGGAAAACAGAAGCGAAAACAGCAGTATCAGCCCGGCATAGCCGAACAGGGGATACAAAACCTTTACCAGCAGGGAAAATTTGAGGCTTGAAACCGGGAGGGCCAGCAGCACAGTCCCTATTCCTATCAACCTGTATTTCCGGCAGTTGCTTTCGGCAAAGCGGGAGGCAAAGCCATGGGCGTCCGCTATGGCGGTGGTCAAAATGGCCATCCAGATAAGCGCCCCCAATAGCACCGTCACCGGGGTTCCCAGATCCCCGGAAATATACAGCAGCGGAATCTCGCTGGAGGCTATACCCGGGTAAAAGCAAAGTCCGGTTAAAACCACCAGGCCGGCCACCCCTCCCATGGCGGCACCCCCCAGCACTCCTCCCAGTGCGCCGGGCCTGGCGGAAACAGACCTGCCCAGGGAAGAAAGCACCGCCACCGGAACAACCATATTGTAGGAAACATACAATATGGCCGACCAGGCCCAGTTCTTTCCCGGCTCCCCGGCAATTTCCGGGAGAGGGCAGCGCACATTGCCGGAATTTATCAGGGCGGTGACGCATATTACAGTGATAACAATCACCTTCAGGGGAACAAGAACCATATTGGCCGACATCACACCCTGAAGTCCCCTTGATAAAACCGCCGCTGTAACAATAGCTATGAGAAGAGTGCCAAGGGTATGCGGCAGCCCAAGGTGTTCGGAAAAAATGGCCCCGCCCCCGGCCATCATTACAATCAGGCCGCCGGGCAGCATGATCAGGCTTAAAATATCCATAAGCCTGCCGGCCCTGCGGCCTAAAATCTTATCGTAAATATCATTGTAGCCTGACGACCCCAAGGAGGCCGACAGCATCATCACCAGTCCGCCGAGGTAGCTGAACAGCAGCGCTGCCAGAAAAACGCCGTAAAGCCCCCTGGAGCCGGACAAAATAAAAAACTGCAGTATTTCCTGTCCGGAGGCAAACCCGGCCCCGATTACAGAGCCTATGTAAAGGGCGACCACGTTGAGAGCCTGCCGGAGGCCCGAGTTGAATTGCAATATTTTCCACCCCCTCATTAAACTTTATGCCCGGCGGGGAAATTATATCCGGCCCTTTGATTAAACTGCCGCCGCATTGGCAATAAATATATTACGGCATTGTTTTTTTGGAGGGATATTATGACAGCCATCAACGCGCTGGAGGAACATATACACCCGGCTAAAACAAAGATTCACTGTGAAGACCCGCTGGCGGTGGCGAAACTTTCCTGGGACCTCAAGACACGGCTTTCAAAAGCCGGTGCCGCAAGGGACCGGGTGCTGCTCTGCATAGGAACCGACCGCTCCACCGGAGACTGCCTGGGACCGCTTATCGGCACAAAGATGATGGAAATAAGCCAGGATTACTTTCATGTGTACGGAACACTGGAGCACCCCGTTCACGCCAGCAACCTGAAAGAAAAGCTGGAGCAGATTCAATCCCGGTTTAAAGACCCCTGTATAATTGCCGTTGACGCCTGTTTGGGAAACATAGAAAATGTGGGCCACATCACCATCGGAGAAGGTTCCCTGCAGCCCGGGGCGGGGGTAAACAAGGACTTGCCGGCAGTGGGCGACATTCATATAACGGGCATCGTCAATGTGGGCGGCTTTATGGAATACCTTGTACTTCAAAATACCCGCCTTAATATAGTAATGAAAATGGCCGACCTCATCGCATGCGGCCTGGCCAGGGTAATATTGGAAAACAGTGAGGTTAATGTGGTTTAACAGGATAAGCCCCGCCATTCTTGCCTTTTAAAAAGAAAAGGGCCCGGCTCTTGAAGTCCGGCCCTTTTTTTTTGCATGATTAGCTTTTATTCATTTTGCCGGCTAACAAATTAATGATACCTCAAATCCCTCAGTCTCTGCACTATTTCCTCCGGCGTTTTTCCACTGGCGTCAATTACCGGGGCGTCCGTTGTGATTTCCTGCCTGCTCATAAAATTATTGCTCATGCCGCTCAAAATTACCGCGTCAACCTCTTCCCCCCTATAAGGAGAAATAACCTCATACCCCTCGCCTTTGAGCATTTCCGTTAGATTGTCGGAAACGCCCCGGCCTATAGCGACTCTTTTCAAAAAAAACACCTCCGTATTTAGGCTGCGAAATTATTTTTATCCCGCCCTGACTTTATATTCACCCGGAGTGCAGGTAATTGTTACCACACTTTTTTAAAATGGATAATACCTCGTTATCCTCAGTCTGGCTGAAATCAATATAAAACTGCCCCACGGCATAAAATTCCTCCGGTGAGTGAAGGCAAACCACCCTGTCCGCCTCCTTATTAAAAAGGGCCACCGTTTCCGGCGGCGCCACCGGCACCGCAATAACAAGGCAGGCCGGCCTCAATGTTTTCCTGCAAAATCTGGCCGCCGCCAGCATTGTATATCCGGTAGCCGCCCCGTCATCGACAAGAATAACCCCTTCCCCTGAAAGTTCCCCGTACTCTGTGCTTCCACGATAGGCCGTCATTCTTCTTTTTATCTCGGCGACCTCATTTTGCACCAGCCTGTCCAGTTCCTCCGGGCCGATCCCCATAGCTGAAACAAGTGATTCATTCAGAAAAGCCGATCCATCCTGGGCAACAGCCCCGATTGCCACCTCCGGGTTTGCAGGGGCACCTATTTTTCTGGGGATTATTAAATCCAGCGGTATTTTCAACTCCTCCGCCACCACAGATCCCACCACAACGCCCCCCCTTGGAATACAAAGGGCCACCGCCCCCGGGAGGGTTTCCCCCTTAACCGCCCGGGCCAGCCTCAACCCCGCGTCATACCTGTCCCTGAACAACACAACAAACCCCTCCGGACAATCCTTTTAACATCAAAAATCACAAAAGTAGCTGAGAGGAAAGCCACAACCCTTCCGGATTCTGACTCCTGACCTCTGTCTTCCGACCCCATGTCATACATATAAGCATAGTATACACACAATTTGACAGTGTAGTCCCCGTGTTATAAAATTTTGCATAGAAGAGTAAACTTAAGCATAGGCGGTTCCCCGACTCTGCGGTGCCCGTCGGCGCCGTAAAATCGGAGGTTTTATTATTGGATAATACATATATAAAAAAAATTCTTGAGGATATATCACAGGGCGTGCTCACAGCGGAAGACGGCATGGAGAAGCTGAAGCACCTCCCGTACAGGGACCTGGAGTTTGCCAAAATAGACCATCACCGGAGCATAAGGTCCGGCTTTCCCGAGGTTATCTTTTCCCAGGGCAAAACTGCCGAACAGGTGGCCAAAATATTTCATCACCTTGCCTCTACGGACAGCACTCCGGTACTGGCCACCAGGGCCACCCGGGAAATATACGGGGAAGTTTTAAAGCTCACCCCTTCCGCCGAATACCACGCCCTGGCCCGCTGCATTGTCCACGGAATGCCGGAAAAACCCCTCCGGGACGGCACTATACTGGTAGTAAGCGCTGGGACAGCGGATTTGCCGGTGGCGGAAGAGGCCGCCATATCCTGCCGGATAATGGGGAACAGGGTGGAGCGGCTATACGATGTGGGTGTTGCGGGGATTCACCGCCTTTTGGACAAGCAGAGCCTTATCCGGAATTCGGAGGTCATCATTGTGGTAGCCGGAATGGAAGGGGCGCTGGCCAGCGTAGTGGGCGGACTTACCGACAGGCCGATGATCGCGGTGCCCACCAGCGTGGGCTACGGCGCCAGCTTCGGCGGCCTGGCGGCGCTGCTGGCAATGCTCAACAGCTGCTCCTCCGGGATAGGGGTGGTTAATATAGACAATGGCTTCGGGGCGGCTGCCATGGCCAATTCCATCAACCGTCTGCGCAGTGATGCGCTGGAGAATGCACGCAAGAAAGAAGGTCAAAAATGAACGTTCTCTACCTGGACTGTTTTGCAGGGATTAGCGGTGATATGTGCCTGGGTGCCCTTATCGACGCTGGTGTGGACAGCGGCCGGCTGGAAAGGGATTTGAGGAAACTGCCCGTACATGGCTGGAAATTGACGGTGGCCAGAAAAAATTACGGCGGCATAACCGGCACAAAGGTAGACATAGAGGTCCGGGAGGACCACCAGCCACACCGGCACTTCGGTGATATCAAAGATTTAATACTGGACAGCCCCCTTCCGGAAAAGGTCCAGAAAAATTCTCTGAAAATTTTTGAAAGGCTTGCGGAGGCCGAAGGCAAGGTTCACGGCGTTCCCGCCGGGCACGTCCACTTTCATGAGGTGGGGGGAGTAGACTCGATTATAGATATTGTGGGCACTTCACTGGCCCTTTTTTATCTGAACATTGAAAGTCTGCACTGCTCACCCGTGCCCACCGGAAGGGGGACAATAAAGTGCCGCCACGGCATACTTCCGGTTCCGGCCCCGGCCACAGCAGAACTTTTAAAGGGAGTGCCCATTTCCCCGGTTGACGTGGAGGGTGAGATGACAACCCCCACCGGGGCAGCCATTGCCACTGCCTTTTCCCCCACCTTCGGCCCCCTTCCGGAAATGAGCGTGGAGGCCGTAGGGTACGGGTTTGGCAGCAAGGACTACGGCATACCAAATTTTTTAAGGATATTTACAGGGGTTGCCGGAGAAGATAAAGCTCTTTATGATTATGAGCCGGTTGCCATCATAGAAACAAACATAGATGACATGAACCCTGAATTTCTCGGCTTTATAACGGAAAGGATGTTTGAAAATTCCGCCCTGGACGTATTCATGTCGCCCGCGTATATGAAGAAAAACAGGCCCGGATACCTGCTTACCGTCCTATGCCGCCCCCAGAACAGGGAAAAATTGCTGAAAATAATTTTCAGCGAAACCAGCACCCTGGGCGTAAGGTGCCGCCAGGAAACAAAGGTAATGCTGGGAAGATTGACCGAAGAGGTGGACACCCCTTATGGCAGGGTAAGAATAAAGAAGGCCCTGGACAGCAGCGGCTCACCCCTGAGGGCCGCCCCTGAATATGAGGACTGTAAAAAAATAGCCCTTGAAAAGGGCGTTCCATTAAGGGTTATATATGAAGCCGCCCTGCTGGCGGCCTTAACAGAGTCATAAATAAAGAATTCGCCCTCCGGGTGTTTCACGTGAAACAACTCAGGGGGCGTCTTTCATTCCCGACTCCTTCATAACCTGTAAAAAATTTATCATTTCCCCGGTGGTTTTAAAATCTATAACCACCCTTCCGCCGCCGTCCTTTTTCTCCCTGAGTTTAACCTGGGCGGGAAAAATCAGGTTCAGTTCCCTTTCCAGGTTTAAATACTGGCTGTTTCTTTTTACCTTGCCCTGTTTTTTTGCCAGCGTCATTTTTTTGACCAGGCTTTCGGCCTGCCTTACATTCATCTGAGTCCTTATTATTCTCCTGGCGGCGGCAACCTGTTTCCCGGCATCCTGAATTCCCAGTATGGCCCTGGCATGTCCGGCGGATATTTTATTCTCGGACAGCATTTTTTGAACTTCCTCCGGAAGCATCAGCAGCCTTACCATGTTTCCCACAAAGGGCCTGCTTTTTCCAACCCGCCTGGACACGTCCTCCTGGGTCAGTCCAAAGTCTTCAATTAAAACCTTGTACGCCATTGCCTCTTCCAGGGGATTGAGGTTTTCCCTCTGTATATTTTCTATCAGGGCAACCGCAGCGGCGTCAAGGTCTCCGTATTCCCTTACCACGGCCGGTATTTTTTCCATCTCCAGAATACCGCACGCCCGCCAGCGCCTTTCCCCGGCGATTATCTCATACTTTCCGTCCGGAAGGGGGCGCACCACGATTGGCTGCACCACGCCGTGCTCCCTGATTGACTCCGCCAGCTCGGCCAGTTTCTCCCTGCTGACACTCTTTCGGGGCTGCCTCCGGTTGGGAACAACGCTGTCTATTTCTATTTCCCTGAGCCTGCCGTCCCTTTCCACTCCTCCGGCGCCCGGAAGCAGCGCCTCCAGCCCTTTGCCCAGTCCCCTTTTTTTATTCAATGCCCAACACTTCCTTCGCCAGTTCGTGATACACCTCCGCCCCCCTGGATCTCCGGTCATACACCATAACCGGCTTTCCATGGCTGGGCGCCTCGCTCAGGCGGACATTCCTTGGTATTATACTGCTGTATACCTTTTCCCTGAAATGCTTCTTTACCTCGTCCACCACCTGAATGCTGAGGTTTGTCCTGCCGTCAAACATGGTCAGCAGAACCCCTTCTATCACCAACTTTTCGTTAATTCCCTTCTGTACCAGCGAAATGGTGTTTAAAAGCTGACCCAGTCCCTCCAGCGCGTAATACTCGCACTGTATGGGGATCAGGACGGACCCCGCCGCAGCCAGGGCGTTGATGGTTATCAGCCCCAGCGACGGCGGACAGTCGATTATTATTATCTCATAGTCACCGGTTATGCCGGCAATAGCCTTTTTTAAAAGAAACTCCCTTCCCTCAACCGATACCATCTCTATTTCAGCGCCCGCCAGGTCAATCCTGGCCGGCAGCACAAAAAGATTTTCTATGGGGCTTTCCACAATAATTTTTTCCACCTCAACGCCATTGATAACAGCATCGTAAACAGTGTACTCCAGGGCGTCCTTGTCCAGTCCCAGCCCGCTGGTAGCGTTTCCCTGGGGGTCAATATCAATCAGCAGCACCCTGCGGCCCATCAGCGCTATCCAGGAGGCCAGATTAACAGCGGTGGTGGTTTTGGCCACACCGCCCTTCTGGTTGGCAATTGCAATAATTCTTCCCATGAAAACCTCTCACTCTCAATTGGGGACATTCCTCCGGCTACCACAGATTTACACTACAACGTATCGGGGACATTCCTGTCTCAAATAAATACCCCAACTTCAGCAGGTGTGTCCCCTTTCCTCTGACGGTGTGTCCCCTTTTCCTCTCACCGGTTGATTGAAAAACTATTCAACGAAAACAGCGGCCTTTCCTGCTTTTTTATATCCTGCGGAGCCCCCCCTTCATCATGGGCAATTATACCAGCGGTTTTTTGGCCGGAATGCCCGGCCGCCGGGGATAGCCTGCCGGGGAGGGCGTTGTCTTTCTTATCAGAACAAGGCTTCTTTCCTCATGCAGCAGGGGAAGAACAAGCCTTTCCACCTTTTCAACCTTCCCCCCCATAATGCTGATGGCCCTCCGGGCTGTTTCCAGCTCTTCCTTCACACCGGGCCCCTTCATGGCCAAAAAGGCGCCCCCCACCCGGACCAGTGGGACGCACAATTCCACCAGTACGTTAAGAGGCGCGACAGCCCGGCTGACCACAACGTCCGCCCTGTCCCTAAATTCTTCCGAAAGGCCCATGCTTTCAGCCCTGTCCCACCTTACCTCCACCCCGTTCATGCCCAGCTCGCCCACCAGGAGTTTGAGGAAATCTGTTTTCTTTTTTACCGAGTCCACCAGCAGCAATTTAATGCCGGGAACCATAATTTTAATGGGGATGCCGGGAAAACCCGCTCCGCTTCCCACATCCACCAGAAAGGCGCAGTCGCCGCCTATAAATCCAAGACAGGTCAGGGAGTCTATGAAATGCTTGATGGCTGTTTCCCTTTCCCCTTTAATTGAGGTAAGGTTATATTTGTCATTCTCCCGCACAAGTATCTGATAGTATTTAACAAATAAAGCCAGGCTGTGGGCGTCTAGCTCAATACCAAGGTCCGCCGCGCCCTCATCAAGGCATTTCTCCATTAAACCGGCCAATTCAGCTGTCCCTCTCCCTTCCCCTTCCGTCCCGCCTGAAAAGCTGCTCCAGGTGTATCATCAAAACAGAAATATCCGCCGGGCTCACACCTGATATCCTTGCCGCCTGCCCCACAGATTCAGGCCTGATCCTGTCCATTTTCTGCGCCGCCTCGGTGGAAAGCCCCCTCATGCCGAGGTAATCCAGTCCCTCCGGAATTTTTTTGTTTTCCAGCTTTTCAAACCTTTCCACCTGTGCCTTCTGTTTTTTAATATAACCCTCGTACTTTATCTCTATCTGAACCTCTTCCCTCACATCTTCGGGAAGGTCAGGCATTTCCAGCGGTAATTTCATCAGGTCCCCGTAATCAATCTCCGGTCTGCGCAAAAGCACGGCCAGGCTGGTGCTCTGCTGTATTTCCGACCCCTTTCGGGCAAGTATTTTCTTCACCTCATCAGTAACCGGGACATAAGTACTGTTCAGCCTTTTTATCTCCGCCACTATCATTTCTTTCTTGTTTAAAAAATTTCTCATTCTGCTCTCACTGATCAGACCTATCCCGCGGCCCTTTTCAGTCAGCCTCATATCAGCGTTGTCATGCCTTAAAAGAAGACGGTATTCCGCCCTTGAAGTAAGGAGGCGGTACGGCTCCCTGGTGCCCTTGGTAACCAGGTCATCTATGAGCACCCCTATATAAGCCTCCGACCTGGACAGGACCAGCGGCTCCCGGTCCCGGATATACATGACCGCGTTTATACCGGCCATAAGTCCCTGGGCTGCCGCCTCCTCGTAGCCCGATGTCCCGTTTATCTGCCCGGCGCTGAACAGCCCCGGGATACCCTTTATCTCCAGGGACAGTTTTAACTGAAGGGGATCGATGCAGTCGTACTCAATAGCATACCCCGGCCTCATTATCTGGACCCTTTCCATCCCCGGCAATGTCCTCAGCATGGCCAGCTGGACATCCTCGGGCAGGCTGGTGCTCATTCCCTGCACATACATTTCCACTGTATCTCTTCCCTCGGGCTCCACAAACACCTGGTGTCCTTCCTTACCGGCAAACCTTACCACCTTGTCCTCTATGGAAGGGCAATAACGGGGCCCGGTGCCCTCAATAAACCCGCTGTACAGGGGAGACCTGTTCAAATTTTCCCTTATTATCCTGTGGGTTTCACTGTTTGTGTAGGTAAGCCAGCAAGGCAGCTGCTCCCTCTCTTTGACCGGCGAAACAAAAGAAAAATTGAGCACCCTGTCATCCCCGGGCTGGATATTCATTTTGGAAAAATCCAGGCTTCTTCTGTCCACCCTGGCCGGTGTCCCGGTTTTAAACCTCATTAGGGCAAGACCCATTTCCTTCAGGTTTTCTGAAAGCTCAATGGACGGATAGTTGCCGCTGGGACCCCCCTGAAAGGAAAGATCTCCTATAATTATCCTGCCCCTGAGGTAAGTTCCCGTGGTAAGTATTACCGCCTTGGACTCAAAAACAGCCCCGGTACTCCCCACCACACCGGCCACACGGCCGTTCCTTATCAGCACCCTTACCACGTTTACCTGTTTTAAATCAAGATTCTCCTGTGCCTCCAGCACATTTCTCATATTTTTCTGGTAAACATTTTTATCCGCCTGGGCCCGCAAGGCATGAACAGCCGGCCCTTTGGCGGTATTCAACATTCTCATCTGGATTGACGACCTGTCGGTATTGATGCCAATTTCCCCTCCCAGGGCGTCAACCTCCCTTACCAGCTGCCCCTTGGCCGGGCCCCCCACCGAAGGGTTACAGGGCATAAGGGCTATATTGCCAAGATTGATGGTCAGCACAAGGGTCTTACAGCCCATCCTGGCTGCAGCCAGCCCTGCCTCGCAGCCGGCATGTCCGGCCCCGACAACCACCACGTCGTACTTTCCGGCCAGGTACTCCACCTCTCGCACCTCACTTGCCAATACAAAAATCATTGAAAATTCGGTCCAGCAAATCCTCTGTAACGGTAGAACCTGTAATCTCACCCAGGGCCTCCCAGGAATTCCTTATATCTATGGACAACAGGTCCGCAGGAACACCGCCTTTCAACGAGGCAACAAAATCCTCCATATGTTTTCTGGCCCTGTTTAGAACTTCTTCGTGCCTCAAATTGCTTACCATAATGGAATCACTCAGGCCGGTCTTTCCCCCGGTGGCTATTTCCTCAATTTTTTTCTCCAGCCGCTCCAGCCCTTCGCCCAGCAAAGCGGAAATTTCCACTCTGTTTAAATTCCACTCATCTCCAATGACGGCCTTTTCCGCCAGATCTTTTTTATTTATGATTAAAAGTGTTTTTTCCCTGTCAACATTGTTCAATATTTCCCTGTCCCCCCGGGTGATCCCCTCCGAGGCGTCCACCACAAAAAGCACCAGCTCAGCACCGGCAAGAAATTCCCTGGTTTTCTCCACACCAATTTTTTCCACCAGGTCTTCTGTTTCTCTCAATCCCGCTGTATCGGCCAGTATAAGGGGAATGCCCCTGATATTTACCATTTCCTCTATAACATCCCTGGTGGTGCCGGGAATATTGGTTACAATAGCCCTTTCCCTCCCCAGCAATGCATTAAGCAGGGAGGATTTTCCCACATTGGGCCTTCCTATTATAACGGTTTTTAAGCCATCTCTGTAAATTTTACCCCTGTCTGCCGCACTGATCAGCTCATCCAGCTGACGGACAATTTTTTGGGCTGATTTCAATATTTCCTGTACTGCCCTTTCCTCTATATCGTCTTCCGGAAAGTCTATGGATGCCTCAATCTCAGCCAGAATTCCCAGAATACTGTCCTGCAGGCTCTTTATTTTTTTAGACAGCCCGCCCCCCAGCTGGGACATGGCCACTCTCAGCGAGGTCTCCGTTTTTGACCTTATAACGTCTATAACCGATTCCGCCTGGGATAGATCTATCCTTCCGTTTATAAAGGCCCTTTTGGTAAATTCCCCCGGCTCTGCCAGCCTTGCCCCCAGTGACAGCACAAGTCTCAGTGTTTCCTTTAAAGGAACCATTCCCCCGTGGCAGTTTATTTCCAGTACATCTTCCCTGGTATAAGTATGGGGGGCCTTCATAACGCTCAGCAGCACCTCGTCTATCACCCTTCCGGAACTGCTGTCCACAATGTGCCCATAGTGCATTTTATAGCTTTCCGACAGCCACTCCCCGGGCTTTGAAGGCCTGAAAATTTTTTTTCCAATATTAAAGGCATTTTCACCACTGATCCTGATTATGCCCACCCCGCCCTCCCCGGACGGGGTGGAAATGGCGGCTATTGTGTCCTGAGTCACAGAACATCCCTTCCCATTTTTAAAAAGCCCAGCAGGCATATCGCCGGCTGGGTTATAGTAAAATTATTTTTTGGGTGCTATAATTATCTTTCTGTACGGCTCCTCGCCCTCACTGAAGGTGGAAATGTCTGCCCTTTCCTGCAAGGCTGTATGAATAATTCTTCTCTCCAGGGAATTCATCGGCTCCAGCACAACGTTTCTTCCCCTTTGGGTCGCCTTGTCCGCCAGCTTGTGGGCCAGCTTTTTCAGTGTTTCCTCTCTTCTCTGGCGATAGCCCTCTATGTCCAGAATATACTTTTTTCTGTTTTCCTGGCTTTTATTGACCGACAAGTTCAAAAGGTACTGCAGCGCATCCAGTGTTTCTCCCCTTCTGCCTATCAGTATGCCCAGACTTTCCCCTTCCAGATTCACCATCACAGTGTTCTCATTTTCATTTATATTTATTTTTGCCTCCAGATCCATGGCTTTCAATATATCCGACATCAAACTTCTTACTTTTCTGGAGGGCGTATTCTTCACCGTGACCTTTACCCTTGCCGGCCTGGATCCCAATATGCCCAAAAAACCCTTTGAAGGCTGGTCAATTATTTCCACATCAACCTCTTCCATGGAAACGCCCAATTCGCCAATTGCCTGATCCACGGCCTCCTCAACAGTCCTACCCGTTTTTTCTGTTTCCCTCACCTTCTGCTATCGCCTCCTTTAATGCCATGGTCTGTTTGTTAACAATGTACTGCTGTATTATTCCCAAAAGATTGAAGGTTACCCAGTACAAGGCCAAACCTGCCGGAACTTGAGTGGCAAAATAACCTATCATCAGCGGCATGGTGTAAAGCATTATTTTCTGGGTCTGATCAGCCGTGTTGGTGGTAAGCTTTGACTGGAAGTAAGTCGTTACCGCCGCCAGAATGGCCAGCGCGGGAATAGGAATTCCAAAAATCTCATTGTTTTTCTCGCTCAGGTTGGATATCCATAGAAATCCCGCATGACTTATATCCACATAATTAAAATTCAACAGGGCCCTGTAAAGGGCAATCAGTATGGGCATCTGCACCAGAAGCGGCAGGCAGCCTGACAAAGGATTCACATTGTTCTCCTTGTAAAGCTCCATAATCTTCTGCTGCATCTTCTGCGGGTCCTTGTTTTTGTATTTTTCCTGTATTTCCTTAATCTTAGGGGCCAGCGCCTGCATCAGGTACATGGATCTCATCTGCTTGAGAGTAAGGGGATAAAGAACTATTTTCAACAGAATGGTAAAAAGTATTATCGCCAAGCCGTAATTGGCCACACCCAATGTTTCAGTGAAGGTGTAAAGCCAGTTTATAATCCATGTTATACCTTGCACCAACGAATGAAATAATGCTCCCAATCTATCTCCTCCATGATTTTACTCCAACTGCTGTCATCTGACAGGATCATAACCGCCTGGATGAAAAGGGTGGCATTTTAAAATTCTAATCAGGGCTTTGCAGGTTCCAATAATTATACCATATTTTTCTAATGATTCTAAAGCGTATTGCGAGCAGGTGGGATAAAACCGGCAGGAGGGAGTTTTTAAAGGAGATATAAACATTCTGTAAAACCTGATTATAAGCACCATGAGCACAACTGGAATTCTTCCCGCCAGCAAAACCATTTTTTTAATTCTCATATTTTTTTCCTTGCCTTTAATTATTGGCCGGATTGTTTTTCGAACTTTCTTTTGCCTTCAATTTTTTTTGTCAGCCTGAATAATTCTTCCTTTAACACCTGATAACCTTTTCTTGCTGAATCTCTTCGGGGAATAATTATATAATCATACCCTTCCCCGAACCAGTCGGCGTTAAGCCTGCATATTTCCCTCAGCACCCTTTTCAACCTGTTCCTTACCACTGCCTTGCCGATTTTTTTACTCAGGGAAAACCCAAATCTGGTGCCCCCGCTTTTATTTTTCAGACTATACAGCACCAGATACCTTCCCGCCACAGACTTTCCGCCGGCATATATTTTTTTAAAATCAGCGTTTTTTTTAATCGTATATATATTTTACACCCTTCCGGAACAAAAACAGCATAACAAATTTTAAGGCCACTATTGCAGCGGCCTTATGCACTCAATCTTTTTCTTCCCCTGGCTCTTCTTCTCTTTATAACATTCCGTCCGGCCGTTGTGGACATCCTCTTAAGAAATCCATGTATTTTTTTATGTTTCCTTTTTTTGGGCTGATACGTGCGCTTCAAAATTGATCCACCTCCTTGATGATAAATAAAAGGTATGTGAACACCCGTAGTAAACCTCTGTCAATTACAGGCATATCAAGCAAAATTATATATTAAGGGAGTACGGAAAGTCAATACCTCTATCAAAACCCGTCTGCGTCAAGATTTAGTAGGTAGAACCCCCGGTATTTTTTTTGTATTAGGGACAGCCGAAAAGAGGAAACTCCGGGGCCGGGGTCCGGTTTTCAATCCGGCTCCAGGACCTACGGCTGAACCGGC
>JBMOPF010000103.1:0-18838 GCA_049325075.1 Bacillota bacterium
CAGCCGGAGATGATGCAGCCGGGGTTTAACACTCCCCCTGCCCGCAAGCGACCCCAAACCATCTTGCTTTTTCATCCTTTATGGTGCCACTTTTAAAAGTGGCATGGGGGTCTGGATTCTGGATTCCTGACCCCTGATTCAATCAGTATAAGAATTTTCAGGGCAGAATTTCGGGCATTCCTCATATAAGAACTCAGAATGTCCGGGCATTCCTTGTATTTTTGTTCTCTGCTGGTGCCGCGTTAGCGGCATGGATGTCTAATAATTTGTATTTTTCGGGGGGGATGATTATGCGAAATTCTTATGCCGGGCGAGTTCCCATAAAGGAACAAAATCGCCCTGCGGGCGACTGGAATCCAGACCCCCATGCCGCATAAATGCGGTACCACAAATAATGAAAATATGGGACCAATATAATGTCTAAACTCTTCTGGCTCCTGACTTCTGGCTCCTGGCTCCCGAAAACGAATTCATTCAGAATCGCAGACCTACGCTTAGAGCTGCCCAGTAGCCTCTTAGCGACCCCAAAGTAACATGCAGCCGGGGTTAAACCACTCCCCCCGACCCGTGAGCGACCCCGGAGCGACCCCAAAAGTAGAAGTTCTTCGAGTATTGCAAAAGTTATCCACAAAGCATAATTTCCTGTACAAAAAAAAGCCGCAGCGCTGTGGCCGCGGCAGGTGTTCCGGATATTATCTCAGGTAGAACAGCAGCAGGTATCCCATGCAGATGACTATCGACATCAACATCATGGGAAAGGCCACCTTGGTGAAGCTTATAAAGGTTATCAGTATGCCCCTCTTTTCCGCCAGTCCGGCCACCACCACGTTGGCGGAGGCTCCTATCAGGGTGCCGTTTCCACCCAGGCAGGCTCCCAGGGAGAGTGCCCACCACAGGGGATTCAGGTCGGAAATGCCGCCCAGGCGCCCCATATCCTGGATCAGGGGTATCATGGTGGCCACGAAGGGGATATTATCTACGAAGGCTGACGCTATGGCTGAAAGCCATAGGATGAGCAGTCCGGTGGAAACCATGGCCCCCCCGGTAAGCTTCAGGGCCTCCCTGGCGATGGCCTCTATTATACCCACCTTTTCCAGGGCGCCCACTATCATAAAAAGGCCTGCGAAGAAGAATATCACCGGCCACTCCACCGAGGCCAGGGCGTGTTCCGGTTCATCCCTGGTGAGCAGGAGCAGCAGGGTTGCCCCGGCCAGGGCCACGGTGGCCGACTCCAGGTGAAGGTATTGGTGCAGTATGAATCCCAGTATGGTGATGCCGATAACAACCAGGCACTTTCTGAGCAGAGCCCTGTCCTTTATATGTTCGTCCGGGTTCATGGCCATTATTTCGTCCTTCAGTTCCTGCCTGGCGACCAGGTGTTTTTTGTAAAGCAGCCTGAGCCAGATCAGGGTGGCGATCATAACCACAATAATTACAGGTGTCAGGTTAAAGACAAAATCCATAAAGCCCAGGCCGGTGGCGCTGCCGATCATAATGTTGGGCGGGTCGCCGATGAGAGTTGCGGTGCCGCCAATGTTGGAGGATATAACCTCCGCGATTAAAAAGGGCACCACGTTTGTTTCCAGTTTTTCAGCTATGGCAAAGGTCACCGGCGCTATGAGCAGGACGGTGGTCACATTGTCCAGGAAGGCCGAGGCAACAGCCGTGATGACCGACAGGGAAAGCATTATTTTCACCGGCTCTCCCTTTGAGGCCCTGGCCGCAACCACGGCCATGTACTCGAAAACACCGGTGTGACGGGTGATGCCCACGATAATCATCATGCCTATCAGTAGCCCGATGGTATTAAAGTCAATTTTCCCGATGGCATATTCCTGGCTGACCACCCCGGACAGTATCAGTATCACCGCCCCCGCCAGGGCCACCACCGTGCGGTGTATCTTTTCAGTCATGATCATGGCGTAGGTCAGTACAAACAGGCTTCCGGTGAACAGCACCTGGGTTTGCTCGGACATAACAGATCCTCCTTTAAGTGTTGCCTACCTTCCCAGCGGGGTCAGTCCGACCAGGGGCCAGAAGGTAAAGGTGAATAGTATCATTACCAGCAACATAATAATGGTTGCCGGAATTCCCGAGGCAAAGAACTCCCCGGTGGTGAACTGCCTGGACTCGTAGGCCATGGCGTTGGGGGCCGCCCCTATCAGCAGCAGGAAGGGCATGCCGGCCGCCGCCGTGGCGCAGTACAGTATGAGCTGCGGGTTGACACCCAGGTACTGGGCTATGACCAGAGCCACCGGCAGGGTTATGGCGATGGCCGCCACGTTCATGATAAAGTTGGTCATTATTGCCACCAGTATGGCCACTCCCAGCACGAAGAACAGCCAGGGGGCGCCCTGCAGCAGGGAAAGCCACTTGATGGCCATCCACTTGGCCGCGCCGGTCTGCCAGAGGGCAAAGCCTATGCTCATGGCGCCGCTGAAGAGCAGTATTATGTTCCAGGGTATCTTCTTTTCCAGGTCATTCACATCAAGTATTCCCGTCATGAAGAACAGCAGTCCGGCCAGAAGCAGGGGGATGGAGCGGTCCATTCCCTTCAGGGACGGTATTATCGCCTGCAGAATAAGCATTCCCAGGCCGCAGGCCACCACCAGTATAACGAATATTTCCTCCCTGGTTACCGGTCCCAGCTGCTTATACAGGTCAGCCGCCTTTGCCCTGAGTCCTGGGATTGTTTTCTTCTCCGGCCGGTATATGACCAGCAACATCAACCATAATAATATTACCATTACCCAGCCCAAAGGCAATAGGTGTAGTGAAAAATCAAGGAAAGATATGTCGTTTCCGGTAAATTCCTTGAAAAAGCCCACCGCCGCCGGGTTGCGGGCGCCTCCAAGCAGTGTGCAGATACTTCCGGCCCCGGCTGTGTAGGCCATGCCTATGAAAAGCGCCTTGCCGAATTTGTTGGGTTTGCCCGGATTCGGGCTGTCCTCATTATAAAGGGCCAGTATTGTTAAAAGAATGGGTATCACAGTTGCGGCCACCGCGGTGTGGGCCATAATATGGGTAAGGAGCGCAGTCACCACAAAGCTGCCCAGCAGGATCATCTTTGTATTTTCCCCCACCACCATGAGCATCTTGTAGGCCAGCCTCTTGGTAAGTCCCACTTTGGTAAAGGTCAATCCCACCAGCAGTGATCCGAATATAAATAATACCGTGGGGTCCATAAAATCCCGCATGGCATCCTTGGCCGGCCGGATCATGAACAGGGGCTGAAGGACACCGATGGCGATACTGGTAACGCCGATGGGTATCACCTCAAAGACCCACCACACGCCGGCCAGCAGAAAAAGGCCTATGGCCGACTTGCCGGCCGCGCTAAGTTCAAAGCTCTGGCCGGAGGGGTCCACCGCCGGGGTCATGGGCGGGAGATAGTGAAACAGGAGCAGGAGCCCCAGGCCCAGGGCCAGGAATAAAATGTTTTTCCTGTCAAGTGTCATTTTTAACACTCCTCTCAGCAAATATCAGGTGTCAAATCAAATTTGAAAGTTATATTTGGTTTTAATCCGGCTGAACAACTTGTTGAAAAAGATGGTGAAAAAGTATGTCACGGCAATATCATGGTCAGACACGGGGTTGCTTCCTTTAACTGACTTTAATCGTTCATCTACGTAGTCAATGTTATCTCTTAAATTGTTTACAGCAAGGATGCACTGGTTCATTAATTCACTTTCCCTGGAAGACACCCCGGACAGCATCAATATTTTTTCAATTCTTGCGTCTTTGCCTGTGTTTCCGCACTGTGGCCGCCTATACAGAAAAACTTCTTTTAATGAATAACCCTTCTCCCCAAGGTTATTTTTGAGAAAATAATTGTATAGTAATTCACATGTGTTGGTTAAAAAAAATTCCGGTGCTTTATCACCTATTCTTTGACTGATTGATTCCATCGCCAGTTCATCTTTCTTCTTTTGATCCATGAATATGAATTTCAGGGGAAAGCCGTTGCTGTCCATCAGAAAGCAGTTTTTATTTTCCAACCAGCATATAAGAAACTTTGGGGTTTCGAACTGGAGGGACTTTTTCCGGATCAGGCCGAACAACTTTTTACTGTTGAACCCGCCGTTTTGCCTTTCGCCCTTTCCGCCTCCCGTAAGCAGTTCTGCCAGGATGCCGGTGGAGGTTTTATTCAGCTGGAATGCCTTTTCCATGGCCAGTATGTAGGACAGTTTGAGGTTCCTGCGCCATGGCCGGGCCAATCTGCTAATTTCCCTGTACAGGGCCAGGGTTTCATTCAGATCCTCCATAAGTGAGTGTATACTGTCTTCCGGCATTTTCCCCACACCGGGCAGGCCGGCCAACTGTTGATGTCTTATTCCGCCTTCCTTCCTGCGGCTCTCCATGAGTTTGAGATAAACATAGCTTTTTTTCTTATAGCTGGTTTTGGCCAATCTGAAAAACAGAGATTTCACCCCCTTTGCCGGGCTTTTGTCACCACCTCCCCCTGGCGCGCCGTTTTCCCCCGCTGGTAAAAAGACTGATTGACCGACAAATCCGGGGCGGCGTCCGCCGTATTGCTTACACCGGTCTGCGCTGGCGCTTATCTTTCTTTTTTTCCCGTTGGGGAATGAGGCCATGCAGTCAGTGATTGTGCAATTTATCACCATGTATTTGAGAAATATTATACATTTAAGGGTGCTAAATATCAACCATTTTTTACACTACAATTTAATTTTCAGTGACAAAGAGATCGGATGTCTGTGTGACTAATGTCACTGCTTTCAGGGATAAAGTTCACAATTATTCCGTGGAAAATGATGTATACTTAAAAAAATTATAAGGAATACGTCTTGACTCAGAGGAGGAGTTAGCATGAATTTAAAGGGAAACTGCCGCACCACGGCAATGGGGATTTTGCCTCACACCGGCATACCGGAGGCGGTGGACCTGGCCTTGACCCTTGATATACCTTTTTGGCCACAGCTGCCTCACTACAGCTATTACGAGGATATGTACGTACAGGTCAGTGAACACTTTCCCGGCATACTGGCGGACACCGATCTCAAGCGCATATCCCTTAATTCATCCAGGTTTTATGAGGAACTGGAAGAATATGCCCTGAAGAGTGATGATGAAAACATATTCAAGCTGTCGCCCGAGTATTCCGCAGCCTTTGACGCGTTTTTGGAAAGGGACCTCTCCGGCTATGAAATAATACGGGGCCAGAATATAGGGCCGGTAAGCTTCGGGCTGAAAGTGGCGGATGAAAACCTGAAGCCCATTATATACAACGATGATGTGAGGGAATTTTTATATGAGTTTATAGCCCAGAAGGTGAATGTTCAGTACCGCCAGATGAGGGAGGTTCACCCCAACCCGTTTGTCTGGGTGGATGAGCCCGGGCTGGAAATAATATTCGGGTCCTTTTCCGGCTACACCAGTGAGAGGGCCAAAAAGGACTTTGCCGCATTCCTGTCCCGTGTTGAAGGGCCCCGGGGTGTTCACCTGTGCGGAAATCCCGACTGGTCGTTTTTGCTGAGCGGACTCGGCCTGCAAATACTGTCCATTGACGCATACGGGCAGGGGGAGATATTCACCAGATATGTGGATGAGATAAGGGCCTTTCTTGATGAGGGAAATATTATTTCCTGGGGGATAGTGCCGACCCTTACCGATGAACTGGACCGGGAGGGTGTGGAAAGCCTGGCTGCCATGCTGGAGCAACTGTGGTCCAATCTAACTTCCAGGGACATAAGCCTGAAGAAAATATTAAAACAGTCGTGGCTGGCCCCGGCCAGGTGCTGCCTTATCAATGCCGACGGGCACCGCACTGTGGAGAAATCCTTTCGCACTCTGACCGAAGTGTCGAGGGTATTAAGGGATAAATATGATCTATCCGATTAGTTTTTGTAATTATAAAGGGCAATCCCTTTTGGGAACAAAGCCTATTTTTTCCTTGACTATATTTATTCTTGACTCCATATCTCCGCTTACTATGGTATAAGGCACATTCATGATGTCCAGAAAGTCCCTTATTTTCTTATCCACCTGGATGGCCTTTTCCTCGTTCTGATAGATTACTCCGTCGCTGTGAAAGCCGAATTCCCGCGGTATATAAAAGAATTCGTAGTCGGTAACATCCTTCATGGCCCATTCATAGAGCTTCATCAGCGCGTAGGTTTCCCGGGGGTCCTTGAAGTTGCACAGCATCAGCCCGTATACGTAGGACAGTATGGTGGCGTTGTCGCAAAAAATTATATCGCAGTAATCCAGTTCGTTCTCCACCTGTTTTTGCCCCTCGTATAGCAGAAACTGCTCAAAAATAGACGTGGGGGGGCCGTAACGGACGATGTAGCTGCGGGCAAATTCAAGGCAGACGGAGGATACATAGCCGGCCATACTGTAGTCCACGTCCAACTGCTTGATCAGGGTGGTTTTTCCTATGGCGGGCCCCCCCAGAAACGCCAGCTTTTTAGGCTTTTTTGTTTTGCACTCCATCTTTCGGTAAAGCCCCCCTTATATCCTTTTGTCGGCCTTCCTGCTTTATTCGGTTAATATTCGATATTTCTCCATAAAAACCTTCATTATCGCAGTGATTTCATGTTATCATGTCAATAAAAGAAAAGATAGCGGGGTGCAAACATATGTACGCTGGGGGTGGGAGCGAATCTGCAGGTAATCTGGACAGGCTGGGAGAAGGCCTGGAAACTTGGACCTGTGGGTGTACAGTAATCGGCAGTTTGTCACCGGTAAACATAAAATGCATCAACTGTGGGCGGGTATTTAAAAGAGTCAACGGGAAAAAGGCTGCTCACAAAAAAGGGAAAAACGAGGGGCCCAAAATGGAACTGGTCAATAACCAGACCCTGTTTCCCGATCCTGCTGAAGAAGCTCCCTGCGAACGCTGCGGCAATACAGGGAAGGTAAAAATTTACACCCAGGAATGGGATATGATAAAAAGCCACACCGCCCCCTGTCCCATGTGTTTTTCCCAGGAGTGGCTTGACTGGTCGGCAGGCAAAAGATTAGTGGAAAAAGAGTGACAGCTGCCCGAAAGGGCGGCTTTTTTCCTTATACTGAGTGAACCATGGGTCTGGATTCTGAATTCCGCCACCTGCAAGGTGGCACCGGCCACAGGCCGGTTATTTACCCTCCTTTTGTGGAAAGCTATTGTCACACTTTAACCGGGGGGATAAATATGAATGACTTGAAGACTCTGGGGGCCAAGGTGCGTGAGGCTAGGGAGATACGCAGCAGAAGAAGCGGCAGGGAATTTACCCAGCAGATGCTGGCGGCAAAAATAGGGGAGACGCTGAAATGGGTGAAAAAACTGGAAAAGGGTGATTTTTATCCCGACTGGGACTCACTGACCCTTCTTGCCGACACCTGCGGCGTCGAGGTGTCTTTCCTGCTGGGGGAAAATATGGACCGGATGACATATCAGGATGCTGTTTCAGGGGGAGAGGTTGCCAAGACCATCGGCCAGGAAGATTTGGACAGGTATAAATAGCCGGATTCCGACAATCAGCCGGGTATGTGTTTATCCGGGCGCCAGTCACGGGCCGGAACAGGGCTGTTGATCCTATCAACGGCTTTTTTGGCTTAAAAAAAATTTGCCTCTCCGGCATTAATGTGGATAATAGATATATGTGGTAAATATTATACAGGAGGGGTTGTTTTTTGCATGTAAGGCCTGTGCTTTTGGTTCAGTCTGACGGCCCCGCCGGGGACGGGCTGATTCATGTTATTGCCGTATACAGCGGGGAGGCCCCCGTTTCAGTTACCACCCGCAGAATTTTTCAAGGGGAGACCAGTTTCAGGTTTCCCACCGAGGTTTCAGAGGGGGTAACAAAGACCAGGGTGGTGTACAGCTATACCCTGGAACAGTGGAGGGAAATACTGGAAACATGCACCATGCCCGGCGCCCATGGCGGCTTAAAGCAGGTTATGATCCCGCTGGCCGGGTATTTCAGGAAGTTATACCCCGGACAATTTGAAGAAATCGAATGCGACAGGGACTATGATCCGGATGATTATGCGGAAATAATAGAGATAAAAGAATAAATCAATTTATATTGCCCTTTCCAGTTCCAGCAGGTACCCCTCCAGGTATTCGGAGCAATTCCAGAGGTAAATCACCTCCATGGGAGGGAACTTATACTTGGGCTTCGTGGCCGGACCGGCCAGCACTTCTTTCAGTTCATCCAGAAAGTCGCTGGAAGGTAGTTTGGCAATCCTGGAAAAATGGGCCAGGTCCTTGTCGGTCTTGCTGTTCAGCAGACAGTAGGATTTCATGGCGTCAATAATGTTTTCATATGTCTTGCGGACCCACTCGGCAGCCTCGTTGAAGCCGCGGGACTGAATGCAGATTTTTGAGGTAATCACTGTTATCAGGATGAGTATTTTCAAAAAGGGAAAACTGTGCAGGCTTTTGGGCCGGTCAAGGTCCTTCAGGTATTTGGAGAAAATTTCCTGGTATCGTGCATAAAGCCTGTACATGCTGCCGGTAACGCTCTGCAGCTCTGCCGCCGGGATGCTGTCCAGGTGAATATGGTCAATGGCGTTGACGATTAGCTCCCGGTCATCAGGCTTGATCTGAATGTTCAGGGCATCAAGCTCGTTTTCCAGCAATTCCAGGTGTTTTTTTATCTGGCCGGCAGTGAGGTACCGCAGGGTGCTGTCCATAATTTCCGGCATGGAAACGCTGATGCTGGCTCCGTCCTTCTCTTCCTCAAGCTTGTCTACCAGGTGAAAGACCACATTGCCGGAGAGTTTTTCCCTTATTACGCCGCCTACCCTTTCATACTCTCCGTTTAGAAGTTTCTGGCGCACCTGGGGAGGCACGGCGAAGATAGTCTTGGTAAGGTTAATCAATTATTTTTCCTCCTCAACGGTTAATACCAGAGGCTGCCTTATTAAGGTGTCGCAGCCGAAATTTATATCTGATATAACTTTACATGAGTTTGTTATCCTGCACAAGGAAATTATTAATCAGTTTATATGAGTGCATGCATTAAATACTAAATTACGCAGCCGCCTGAAAAGGATTGGAGGTTGCCGGTTGCGAATTTGAGCTAATGGGGCTGTTTTTGTGATTATTGGTTTGACCGGAAGTATAGGAAGCGGCAAAAGCACGGTGTTAAAATGCCTGGCGGAACTGGGGGCCGAGGTGATGGATGCCGACCGGGTGGCCAGGGAGGTTGTGGCGCCCGGGACCCCGGCCCTGGAGAAAATAGTGGGGGAATTCGGTTCCGGCATACTGGATGAAAAAGGCGAACTGGACAGAGCTGCAATGGCCTCCATTGTTTTTAAGGACCCCGGGGCCCGGTCGCGGCTGGAGAACATCATTCACCCAGAGGTATTCAGTGTTATAGGCCGGCGTATTTCGGAATACCGGGAGGGGAGGGGCGCTGCACCGGCCCTGGTGGTGGAGGTGCCTCTCCTTATAGAATCAGGCATGAACCGGATGATGGATGAGACCTGGGTACTGGTGGTGGATCCCCGGGAGCAGGTGAAAAGGGTCATGGCCAGGAGCGGCTTGTCCCGGGAGGAGGTACTGGAGAGGCTGAAAGCCCAGATGCCCCAGGAGGAAAAGGCCAGGTACGCCGACAGGGTTATAGACAACAGCGGTCCGGTGGAGGATACCATAAAGCAGGTAAAACAGGCCTGGGATGTAATAATGAAAGAAAAGCGGTCCTGACTGAGCAGCGGCGTGGCGGAGAAAAGGCCGCTGCGGCAGGTTACCCGGAAATACGGGCGAGTGATATATTGTGTCCTACAGCAGAACCGGAAGAAAAAAGAGGGGGATAAAGACATTATTGGCCGTTATTATTGTCCTCCTCCTGATAGCCAATGCCGGTGACATCGGCAGGTACTTCTTTCCCATTCCGTACCGCCAGACAATTTTCAGGGAGGCTGCGAAGGCCGGAATTGACGGATACCTCCTGGCAGCAGTGATTAAAACCGAGAGTAATTTCAATCCACGGGCGGAGTCGGTAAAGGGTGCCCGGGGGCTGATGCAGGTAATGCCGGATACCGGACAGTGGGTGGCAAGGCGGGTTGGCATTCCAAACTATTCTCCGGACCTGCTTTACAGCCCCGAGGTGAATATAAAGATTGGGGCCTTTTACATGTCTGATCTGTACAGGGAGTACAACGGCAGCACCACCCTGGTCCTGGCGGCGTACAATGCCGGCCGCGGCAACGTGAACAAATGGCTGGAAGAGAAACAGTGGGATGGAAACCAGGGCGGCATAGACCGGATTCCATATCCGGAGACAAGGCAGTTCATCCGCAAGATAACATTTTACCGTCAGGTGTACTGGTATTTGTACAAGCAGGACACTCCCGGCAGTTAACGCCGCATTAAAGATGGAAGGGTTGGAAAGATGGAAGAGTTGGAAAGTTGGAAGGGATTGATACGGAGTAAGGAATGCCCTGTCTATTCTGGATTCTGACTTCTGGATTCTGGATTCCGACCCGGGATTTACTCAGTATAAGCATTTTTAGGGTAGGTGTTTAAATTGAAAAAATTTATAAGGGGCGCTTTTTGGGGGGCCGCCGTCGGCGATGCTCTGGGAGGGCCTGTTGAATCGATGAGTTCCGGCCAGATCAGGGAAAAATACGGCACACTGAAAGAAATGGCCGGTGGGGGCTGGCTTGGGCTGGAGCCCGGTGAATGGACCGACGACACCAGCATGACCCTGGATGTGGCAAGGGGAATACTGTCCAATCCCGCCTACCCCCTGGAGGAAATAGGTCACAACTTCATCCGCTGGTTCAGGTCCGGCCCAAAGGACATAGGCAGCACCACCAGGGAGTCCATAACCAACTACATGAAATTCGGCAACTGGAGGGAGGCTTCCGCCAAGACCGTTCAGACCCTCAACAAAATGGACAGCAACGGCGGCCTCATGCGCACCCTTCCCGTCACCTTCGGGTACTGGAACGACATGCAAAAAATGGCCAAATGGTCGGCTGAAATATGCATGATGACCCATTACAGCCATGACAGCGCCGCCTGCTGCATCTTTTACAACATACTGGTGCGCATTTCCTCCGCCGGCGGCCCCAAAAGGCCCCTGGTCAGCCGCGCCCTGGACCTCGTGGACGGCTACTGCAAAGAAATGAACCTCATTCCCTCAAAGTTCTTCTGGCACATGATTAAATCCATCCAGAGCAACGCACCCACAGTACCCCCAAGGGGAAACGCCCTGGACACACTGGCTGCCTCCATACAGGCCTTCCTGGCCACAGACAGCTACGAGGACGCCCTTGTGGAAGTGGTAAACAGGGGAGAGGACACCGACACCGCCGGCTGCATAACCGGCGGCCTCGCCGGGACCTACTACGGCTACGGCGCCATCCCCAAACGCTGGCTGGACGCACTGAAGAATAAAGAAGAAATAGAAGAAGTCATCCGCAGATTCACGGAATACTGGGAGCACCGCGGCATCTCCGCCCAGTCCTGAATGTAAAGCAACGTATGCCGCCCCGTCACCCGCCCCGGCAAACACCGGACAATATTTCCTGCCGCCCCGTCTTGACGGTGACTGTGTATTGTGTTATCATAATCTTCGCACTGAATATGCATGTCGGAGTGGCGGAATAGGCAGACGCGTACGTTTGAGGGGCGTATGGGAGACCGTGCGGGTTCAAGTCCCGCCTCCGACACCAAAAAAACCTTTATTCTCAAGGCTTTCGGGATTTTAACCGAAGGCCTTTCTTATTGCCTTTTTTGTCGTATTTTGCTCATGATGTATTCACTCATACATCTTTATGCGTTGTGCGGTAAGGTCTTCAGCTGCGTACATCTGAAAAGGGGAGGTCCGCGTACATCATGAGCAGTAGGAGAAAAAACCAGTTGGAACCAGTTGCCGGCCAGGTGGTTAAAAAGCTTTTTAAAGAGGCTGTCCCCACCTTTGAGGAGGCCGAAAAACTTTTCTATGCCGCAGAAAAGGCCAAGGGGCGGCTGAAGCGCACCATTGCCTGGCACAGAGAAATCAAGTGCGCCGCCTGCTGGCTGTTCCCGACCGGAAGACCTTTACGGGTCTCAGGGACTATACTATCATGGTGCTTTTGCTGGATACCGGCCTCCGTCTCTCCGAGGTATCCGGCCTTTGTTTGGGTGATATAAACTTCAAAGAGGGCTTCATAAAGGTCATGGGCAAGTGGGCCAGGGAAAGGGTTGTCCCCCTTCAGAGCAAACTCAAGAAAGTGATGAAGAATTACCTGGCCCAACGTGGAAATGAACTTGACCATGACTTTGTTTTTGTAACAATAGACAACAACCGCATGTCCAACCGCACTATTCAGGAAAGGCTTGAAACTATAGCTCTGAAAGCAGGTCTGGGTGAGGTGCGGACATCCCCTCACACCTGGCGCCACACCTTTGCCCGTTTTTATGTGATAAACGGTGGAGACCCGTTTTCACTAAAAAAGATTCTCGGGCACAGCAGTTGGGAAATGGTTCATCATTATGTAGACCTCTTTGGTTCAGAGATTAGCAGTCAGCATAAAAAGGCCAGTCCGCTTGAAAACCTATCAGATGATTAGTCGGATAATTGGTATTCCCTGTTTGTTTCTGCCCAGCCTAAATGCCATATAAATGCTCAAATTGCCTGACCGGTTGAATAAAAATGCGAGCAGATTTCCAGAGATTTGGAAACAACTGCCCGCTTTTTTTGTTTCAGGGTGCATTCAATGCTTTAAAGCGCTAAAGTATTGAGCCGGCATTAATTACAATTTTGCAATCGGGGTAAGTTAAGCGTTTTACTGATTTTTTTACTACTTAATGAGTATTTTTTATTAAAAAAGTTACAAAGATTAAATACTTCGGTTAATTTAAATAAGCAAAGAAATGTATATAATGAAAGTTGTACATGGTAAAAAAATGGGGTTGAATTTGATGGCGAACATCAATTTTCTTGCACTTATCAAGGAAGGAACGGAGGTTTGGAATATATGGAGGGAGCAAAACCAAGAAATACTGGTTAAACTGGATAATGTCGATCTTAGTGAAAAAAATTTGTATGGAATTAATTTTCGTGGGGCAAATCTTCGAGGGGCTAATCTGAGCAAGAGCGACCTGAGCAGGGCAAACCTGAGCAGGGCTAACCTTTCCGGCGCCGATTTAAGCATGTCCATATTGAACATGGCCGATCTGCGCGGGGCTGATCTCAGTGAAGCGAATCTGGTCATGTCGGCGCTTTACATGGCCAATCTGAGCATGGCTATGATTAAAAATTCAGTTCTTACCGGAGCCGATTTAAGCGAGGCAAACCTATACAAAGCCGACTTACGCCAGTCCAACCTTGATTATGCTAACCTGAACAAATCAAATCTTAGCGCTTCCAATCTGGGCGGGGCTAACCTTTGCAGGGCCGATCTCGGCATGGCCAATTTAAGCATGGTTAACCTCAGTATGGCAAATCTATATAAGGCAAACCTGGATGAGGCGGATCTTTGCCGGGCTGAACTAAGCGGGGCAAACATGAAGGATGCCAGTATGATTAACACGGTTTTAAAACGTCCGTACCTGGAAGGCTGTTCTCTTTACCGGTCCGGGGGATTGATTTTAAAGTGGCAATTCGATCGAATGTAATGTTGTGGACAACCTCGATCCGGCATGGTTATTGGTAATTAATTCAATATTCAAAAGGCTGCTGTGTCTTTTGGCGGGAGGTACGGAAAATGGCCTGTAAGTTGGCAAGTAGAAAAAGAAAGAAAACGGTTGTACGTGTTGGTGAGGCAGTTGTAGGAGGTGATGGAATAGTTGTTATTGCAGGGCCTTGCGCGGTGGAAAACAGGGATCAGTACCTGCAATTAGCGTCACAGTTAAAAAAGGTGGGTGTTCGCATTTTAAGGGGCGGGGCCTTTAAACCCCGGACTTCGCCCTATGACTTCCAGGGTTTTGGGAGGGAAGGGCTTTCTATACTGGCAGAGGCAAGGAAGTTGACAGGACTGGCCGTTGTTACCGAGGTTATGGATACCAGGGATGTTGAAACGGTGGCCCAATATGTGGATATTGTTCAAATCGGAAGCAGAAATATGCATAATTACAACCTTTTAAAAGAGGTGGGACGGGTCAAAAGGCCGGTACTCTTGAAAAGGGGACCATCGGCAACAATAAAAGAATGGCTGCTGGCGGCTGAGTACATAATGCTGGAAGGCAACAGGCAGGTAATTATGTGCGAAAGGGGCATTCGCACCTATGAAAGGTTTACCAGGAATACCTTGGATATTAGCGCCATTCCGGTCATTAAACATCTTTCCCACCTTCCGGTGGTTGTGGACCCCAGTCATGCATCGGGAAAATGGAATTTAATTTCCGCTCTGTCCAAGGGGTCGGTGGCGGCTGGGGCCGATGGTCTAATCATCGAGGTGCACCCCAACCCCCGAAAAGCTATGTCTGATGGTATGCAGTCTCTTATGCCCGGGAAATTTGCGGTCGTTCTCAGGGAATTAAAACCCGTTGCTGAGGCTGTGGGGCGCCAATGGAAATATCCAAATCCATGAAGAATTGTATTGTAAAAGGAGTGTTAATGCTTTGGAGAGTTGTATCGCCAAGGAGTTAAGGTTGTTTTTCTCACCTGTTGCAATAATTTTTACCGACCAAAAACCAGAAAACTGCTTGCAGTTTACCGAGGGTTGGTGGGGCTGCGTAATATCAATGCTCAGCAGGGCAGCCGAAGGCAAAACGGCGGTTTTTGACCGTAAAACCAGTGGCTGCCTGGGCGGGGGGGTTGGCCTCGGTTTTGGCAATACCTATGGTAAGTTCCCCGGAGGCATTGAATATTTTCTTTCCAAGGGAAGGGGAGAGGGGTACCTGGAAGGGGAGGCGTATAAAAAGACGCCGGAATTGGCCAAATGCTTTGTCGACAACTTGCCTATGGTGGAAATCCCCTATACCTACGTGGTTTTTAAACCCCTGGCCCAAGTTGACCCGGAGAAAGAGACGCCGCAGTTGGTAACCTTTTACGCCAACGCCGACCAAATCTCCGCCCTGGTGGTATTAGCCAATTACGGACGTAAAAACAACGATAATGTGATTGTTCCCTTTGCCGGGGGATGCCAGACCGTCTGCCTGCTTCCTTACCGGGAATCAAAACGGGAGTTTCCTCGGGCAGTAATAGGGATAACAGATATTGCGGAATCCAGCTTAAAGGACTGCGACAATCTGGAACTATCTGTGCTGAGGTCGCCGGTTAGCGGAACTGTTATAAAGAGATACAAAAATCCCGGCGAGGTGGGAGTTCCTGGCCAGCCGGTGGCAGTGGTGGCCGACCTCAGCAACCTTTACATAACAGCAAATATTGAAGAGGTTCACCTGTACAAGATCAAGCCGGGCCAGAAAGCCGATGTTACAATTGACAGTTATCCCGGGGTAAAACTGGAAGGGAGTGTTATTTCCATTGGGGACGCTACGGTTTCCACCTTTTCATTATTGCCCCCGCTGAATACGGGGGAAAATTTTGTCAAGGTGGTGCAGCGAGTGCCGGTGAGGATTGGCATCAATAACTATGAGGGGGTGCGGCTTCTCCCCGGGATGAACGCCATCGTCCGCATTTATATTAAGTAGGGGGGAGGTCTGTGCGCCGGGAAATGAAAAACAGCGGGGGAAAATTAGACAATACTGGTGTAGCAGGGGGAGGCGGCCAGTTATCTGCGGGTACTGGTCCCACCGGGAAAATCCCCCTGAGTTCTTTGCTTATTGTTTGTCCAGAGCGCCCAGGGATACACGCCGATGCAGACAGGTTTGATGCTGATGCCCATGGCTGTGGTTATGGGAGTGATGATGCCAATCAACGGACGGCTATTCGACAAGGTGGGCGCCCTTCCATTGTGTTTGACCGGCTTGTTAATAACAGCTGTAACCACGTATCAACTTCATGCCATCTCATATGATATAAGTTTCAGGGAGATGCAATGGCTTCTGGTAAAAAGGGGTTTCGGCCTGGGACTATGCATGTCGCTTACAACAGCCGGAATGAACTCCGTTCCTCATTTTTTAATAGGCCGGGCCTCGGCGCTCAACAACCTTGTAAGACAGATATCCGCATCCTTGGGCATCGCCTTTTTGACGTATGTAATTCTGAATCGGCAGGCATACCATGCCGCCGTGAACGGTGATGCGATAAGCCAGAATTCCCTTGGTTCGGTTGAGATGATAGAAAGTCTACAGCTTTTGGGGGCCAACTCTTCGGGAGCTCAGTGGGAAGCTGTTCCAGAAGCCGTGTTGAGTGGTCTTGCGGGCAGGGAGGCCTTTATAACAGGTATTTCAGACGCCTTTACTGTGAGTGCGGGAATTATATTACTTGCCGTTCCATTTGTTTTTCTTCTTGGCAAAAAGCAAGTTGAGTCCGCAAGGGCTTTGGATTACAAACGTTTTGCGCATTTAACGCCATCGGGAGGCATGCCCCAGAGGAAAGACGGTCAAGGGGGCCTTGGCCCTCAAGCTCCAACCGCGCAGGGGCAGCCGCCCGGGGATGTCAGGCCGGGCTAAGATGGACCGCAAAAATGTGGAAATGATAAAAATCAGGTCTATCATTCAGGTGATAGACCTGATTTTTTTTTCAAGCTGTGTGGCTTTATGATTCATCAAAGGCGTTTAACGCCATTGGGAGACAGGATGAAACACCTCTCAGCCCGGATGTGGAGAGTGTCAGAAGTATTGTGTCCGTTATTTCCTCCCTGGTAGCGCCAAATTTTTTGGCCATGGGGACGTGATACTTGACTGCCAGCGAATCCCCCGTGGCGGCTTTCATGCCTATGTATATTAGCTGTTTTGTTTTGGGGTCTAACCCTTTCATTTTGATTAGAGATTGGATTAGGCCATCGAAAGCCGACGCCACCTCGGGTGCTACCTGTTGAAAAATCTCCAGTGGGTTCTGTTCGTTCATAAATTAGTTACCTCCCTATCTTGGTAATTTAATTAATGGCTGCGATTATATTCAATCGCAGTTTCTCATCTAGATTTTTGTTACCACTATATAAAAGATTTTGAATGCTGAGTACACTGTTGTATTACTCTTTTTGCATAAAATCCCTAAAAATAACTAATATGGGTAATTTATTTAATCAGCATCCTCGAATATAATGTATTCCAATCGGAAAACCGGAAATGTTAGCACTCCTTGAATTAACTTAAATGAATAGTAATATATGACATTAACTTACTTATTCCACAAAAATATGATAATATTTTTTACCGATTTTACCATTAATTAGTATATCAAAATTTCTCATAAATTAAAACATAATTTTAAAGGCGGTGAAGAAGAATGGTAAACGCTTTGTTATTTTCGAACAACATTTTAATTTATGAGGGTATCAAAACAATTACATTGAAGGAGAAAGATTTTCAAATTGTTGGGTGGGCGCAAAATCATACTGAGCTAGACTCAAAGTATCAAAAACTAAATCCAAAAATCATTATAATAGACTATTGTTGCCTTAACTACAATGTATCGTTGTTCTGCGCGAAATATAAAAAAAGTGATAAATGCATTATACTTATCGTTGGAAATGCATTGGGTAATCAAAGAAGCGACTCTAAATGGGCTGACGGGGTACTTTCCGCCAATTGTTCCCCCCAGGAATTTATTGAATCAATCCGTTATTTTATTAAATCATTGCAAGTAAACAAGTCGGCGACTTCTAAGGTTGATTTCAATCTGACAAAAAGGGAAGTTGAAATACTTCAACTTCTCATCAGCGAGCTACAACCCTTTCAATATCACAAAACTTGCATATAAGCGATCATACCGCCAAAAAACATATCAGCAACATCTTTCGTAAAATTTCAAGTTTGAAACTTTAAAATTAAAAATCCTGTAATATTAAGACATCGGGGGTATTTTGGACAGACGTACCACTACATTTTGTCCCCTTAAAAAAGAGGTGGTATAAAATGCTCCTGCCTTTTGCGGCGGTTTTTATCGCCATCATTAATGCAGCCTCTGTCAATCTGGACAACTTGCGATGGGGGTCGCAAACCAAGGGCTTTAAATGCCTCATATGCCTTACCCTTAAGCTCGGTTCGACAAAGGTAGCGATCATCACCTATGTTTAATTCAACAGCCCTAAGGCTTTGCAGATCGCGCAACAGATACATATACTCAACATCAATATTTCTTTCATGTAGCTTTCGTTGTAAAGCAGACTCCAGTACCAGTGCCAAGAAGCAGACCATGATGTGGCCACGAACCCGGCTATCCTTCCAGTGATAGACAGGACGCAGATCAAGACTGGATTTTATTTCCCTGAAAGACCTCTCTATCCGCCACAGGTCTTTGTATGCCAAAGCCACCTGATCAGTATCCAGTTGGGAATTTGTACGCAGCACGTATTTACCGTCATATAGAGATTCTTCTTTGAGTGTCTCCTGGTTGATACCAACCACGGCATCTTTTTTTAGCAGAAGGTATCGGCGATAACCGCTATTCCCCACCAGTGATTTGACACCGTTTTGCTTTATCTGCTTTTCCAGCTTTTCAACCATTTCCTCCCGGGCTTTTTTATCATGTTCGGCCTGGGCAGGATTATAACAGACTATGTAGCGGTCGGCATCGTACCAAACTTCTTTTACCTTTAAATTATCTTTGACAACCCGATATCTGCCGCCTGTTTTGAGTACTTCTCCGATATCTCTGACTTTGCGCATGCGCATGCCGACAATGTACTCGATGTGGTCTTTATCCAGCTGGTTCAATAATTTGGGACTAACCATACCCCTGTCCCCTACAAAGATAACCCGTGTCAGATTGAACCTTTTACGCATATCAGCAATAATTTTTTTAAAAGTATCAATATCAGCAGTGTTTCCGGGAAAAACCTCATGGGCTATAGGTATACCCTGACGGGTCATAACAACACCGAT
>JBMOPF010000104.1:0-18477 GCA_049325075.1 Bacillota bacterium
ACACTCCCCCCGGATGCATGTCGCTTGGGGGTCATCTGAAAGGAATGCCCGGAATTCTGGATTCTGGCTTCTGGCTTCTGGCTTCCGACAGCATAAGCATCTCAGTATAAGCTATTTTCAGGGTAGAGGGTGAGATAGTGGGGACTTTTTTTGCTTCGGTCGTGGTATTCGGGCTGCTGGTTTTCTTTCACGAGCTGGGCCACTTTTCACTGGCCAAACTGGTAGGTATAAAGGTTTATGAGTTTAGTCTCGGCTTCGGTCCCAGGATTTTTTCCCTGAGCAGGGGAGAGACCGCGTACAACCTGAGGGTTTTCCCCCTCGGTGGCTTTGTCCGCATGGCGGGAATGGACCCCTCGGAGGAGATTGCCCCCGAAGACCGGGAGAAAGTCTTTAGCAGCAAGTCGGTGCTACAGAGGATAGGCGTTATTTTCGCCGGGCCTGCGATGAACTTTGTGCTGGCCATAATTCTTCTGGCTGTTGTTTTCATGGCTTACGGCCTGCCGGATGTACCCTCCACCACTGTCCGGAATACACTGCCGGGCAGTCCGGCGGAGCAGGCTGGCATCCAGGCGGGTGACAAGATAGTTGAAATAAACGGAAGCAGGGTGGAAAACTGGGACTATCTCAGCAAGACAGTGAGTTCAAATGCCGGTAAGCAGCTGGACATTACCGTGGAGCGCAAGGGACAGAGGCTTACCTTCAAGGTAACCCCCTATACCAGTGAAAATGGGGCCGGAAAAATAGGAATACAGCCGGTTCCCAAAAAGGTGGGGCCGGTGGCGGCCCTGGGCCTGGGGGCGAAGTATACCTGGACCATGAGCAAACAGATTATAGAGTACCTGGGCCTGGGCATTGCCGGGAAGGCGCCGCTGGAACTGGGGGGGCCGGTGAAGATAGTGTCGGTTATCGGGGAGGCTGTAAGCAGCACGGCCTGGATTGTTAATCTGCTGGGGCTTTCCGCCTTTTTGTCGGTCAGCCTGGGGCTTTTCAACCTGTTTCCCATCCCCGCCCTTGACGGCAGCCGGATAGTATTTCTGCTGCTGGAGAAGCTCAGGGGCAAGCCGGTGGAGCCGCAGAAGGAGAATTTCATACACATGGTGGGGTTTGGGCTGCTGATACTGCTTATCATGGTGATAACCTACAATGACATACTGCAGCTGATCATGTAGCTTTGGGGATGGGATTTCTGGTCAGGAGTCAGGAGTCAGAATCCAGGAGTCAGGAGGGTTTGGGCATTCCTTGCACCCGAAAACTTTGTGATCTTTGTGTGCCTTGCATTTTTGAAGGACCATATTCTATACCCGGTGGTAAATACTAGAGCCATTTGAGTCTTAAGACCATTCTTTATCAACCCATGAAGAGAGCATGCAAGAATATTCTGACTCCTGAATTCTGACAGGATAAGATTATCAGTGTAAGCTTATGGGAGAAGAAGTTATGCACAGGAACATAACCCGCCCTGTTATGGTGGGGACGGTGAGGGTGGGCGGCGGGTCGCCGGTTTCAGTCCAGTCCATGGCCAACACCGATACCAGGGATGCCGCTTCCACGGTGGCCCAGATCAGGGAACTGGCCGGCGCCGGGTGTGAAATAGTGCGGGTGGCGGTGCCCGATGGTGAGGCGGCGGCCGCCCTTGGTGAAATTAAGAGGGGGATTGACATCCCGCTGGTGGCGGACATACATTTTGACTACCGGCTGGCGCTGGCGGCTGTTGAGTCAGGGGTGGACGGGCTGAGGATCAACCCCGGCAACATAGGGGGAAGGGAAAAGGTCCGGGCGGTGGTGGACGCCTGCAGGGAAAGGAACGTCCCCATACGGATAGGGGTAAACGCCGGGTCCCTGGAGAAGGACCTGCTGGAAAGGTACGGGGGTCCTTCGGCCGCAGCCATGGTGGAGAGCGCCCTCAGGCATGTGCGCATACTTGAGGACCTGAATTACCCGGAGATCAAGGTTTCCCTGAAGGCCTCGGATGTGCCAATGACCATTGAGGCATACCGGCTGATGGCGGAAAAGTGCAATTATCCGCTGCATGTGGGTATTACCGAGGCCGGCACGCTGAGGTCGGGGGCCGTCAAGTCCGCTGTGGGGATAGGTGCCCTGCTGGCCCTTGGCATCGGCGACACCATCAGGGTTTCACTGACCGGCCACCCGTCCCACGAGGTGAGGGTGGGCTATGAAATATTAAAGGCACTGGGACTCAGGCGCAGGGGGGTGGAACTTATTTCGTGCCCCACCTGCGGCAGGACCCAAATAGATATAATTTCCATCGCCAACCGGGTGGAGGATCTCCTGGCCGATGTGGATGCGCCTCTCAAGGTGGCGGTAATGGGCTGTGTGGTAAACGGCCCCGGTGAGGCCCGGCATGCTGATGTGGGCATAGCCGGGGGAAAAGGTGAGGGGCTGGTTTTCCGGAAGGGTCGGGTGGTCCGCAAGGTGCCGGAAGACCTCCTGGTGGAGGAGCTTATGAAAGAGATTGCCGAACTGACCGGCAGGAATGCAAAATTATAGCCGGGGAGGGGACCTTTTTTGAAAGTTACAGAACTTCTTATGCCGACGCTCAGGGAGACCCCTGCCGAGGCGGAGGTTGTCAGCCACCAGCTACTGGTAAGGGCGGGCTTTATCAGAAAGTCGGCGGCGGGTGTTTATACCTATCTTCCACTGGCGTGGAGGGTGATAAGGAAAATTGAGGGTATTATCAGGGAGGAAATGGACCGGGAGGGCGGACAGGAGATTTTGATGCCTATCCTGCAGCCGGCGGAGCTTTGGAAGGAGTCGGGGCGCTGGGATGTGTACGGCCCGGAGCTGTTCCGGCTGAAGGACAGGCACGGAAGGGACTTCAGCCTTGGCCCCACGCACGAGGAGATAATCACCGACCTGGTCAGAAACGAGGTCAGCTCGTACAAGCAACTTCCCCTGCTGCTTTACCAGATCCAGAACAAGTACAGGGACGAGAGAAGGCCCCGCTTCGGCCTGATGAGAGGCCGGGAGTTCATTATGAAGGACCTTTATTCCTTTGACCGTGATGAAGAGGGGCTGGATATAACCTATACAAAGATGTACCAGGCCTATACCAGGATATTCAGTCGCTGCGGGCTCAAATTCAGGCCGGTGGAGGCCGACTCGGGGGCCATAGGAGGAAACAACACCCATGAGTTTATGGTGCTGGCCGACTCAGGGGAGGCAGTGGTGGTGTACTGCCCTGCCGAATCGTGCGGCTATGCCGCCAACGTGGAAAAGGCGGAAAGTCCGCCGGATTTGAGGAAGGGCGGGGAAAACGCCGGCCCGGCCGAAGAGGTGGCCACTCCCGGCATGCGGACTGTGGATCAGGTGACATCCTTTCTGGGGGTTTCCCCGGAACAGCTGATAAAAACCCTTATTTACCGTTCCGAAAAAGGTCCGGTGGCAGCCCTGGTGAGGGGTGACCGGGAGGCCAACGAGATCAAGATTATGAAGGCGGTGGGCGCAATCACCCTGGATTTGGCGGGTCCGGACGAGGTGGCCCGGCTGACGGGGGCGGAGGCCGGCTTTGCGGGCCCGGTGGGGCTTACCGGGGTAACGGTTGTGGCCGACCGGGAGGTCGGGGCCCTTTCCAGCGCTGTAACCGGGGCCAACAGGACCGGTTTCCACCTGGTGAAGGTTTGCCCCGGGCGGGACTTCAAGCCGGATGTTGTCGCCGACATAAGGCTTGTGCAGGCCGGGGACCCCTGTCCCTGCTGCGGCGCTCCCCTGGTGGAGGCCAGAGGCATCGAGGTGGGCCAGGTGTTCAAGCTGGGGGAAAAATACAGCAAGGCGCTGGGCGCAACCTTTCTGGATGAGAAAGGGCAGAAAAGGCCGATAGTTATGGGCTGCTACGGGATTGGTGTTACCAGGACCATGGCGGCGGCCATAGAGCAAAACCATGATGAGAACGGCATCATCTGGCCGGCAGCCATTGCGCCGTATCATGCCATTGTTATTCCGGTCAGCGCCAAAGACGGAGGGCAGTCCGAACTGGCGTGGAAGGTGTACCGGATGCTCTGGGAAGCCGGAATAGAGGCGGTTATTGATGACCGCAATGAAAGGCCGGGAGTCAAGTTCAAGGATGCCGACCTGATAGGATACCCCGTTCGCATTACCGTGGGCTCAAAGTCCGTGGCCTCGGGAGGACTGGAGGTCCGGTCCAGGCGCAGTGGTGAGACGGTCATGGCGCCGCTGGAAAACCTGCCCGCCGTTGTTTCACAACTGCTTCAGGGCCCGGGCGCCGCATCATGATACATGACACGGATATGCAGTGTGGGCGGGGCATATATACAGGTACTGGCTAATTGGCCGGGAATTCCATATTAAACATGTGGGAAAATGGTTATGCTGATAATGTTGACGGTATATTTACTTGTATTGTTCTTTGCCTTGTGGTATACTAATTGTGGTTTTTTTGGCAAGCGACACTTATTTTGCGAAGGAGAGTGGGTAATCCCACTCTTTCGTCTTATTGAAATTGCTTATACTGAGTGAATCCGGGGTCAGGAGACAGGAGTCGGGAGCCAGAAGGGTTTTGGTATTCCTTGCATGTGAGAGTGATGGCGCCGCCTGCCACTGAGAAATTAATGGATATTGACTTGAAAGAAATGCTTGAACCATTCTGTCACCTGACAGAAATTTCACTCAGTATCAGACAAATATGGAGGTACTCTGTTGACAAAGAATAATGTTGCTTCTGCTGTGGAAAGGATATCCAGGCCGGTGGTGGAAGGGCTTGGACTGGAACTGGTGGATGTTGAGTATGTAAAGGAAGGCGGAAACTGGTTCCTTCGTATTTTTATAGACAAGCCGGGCGGGGTGAGCCACAGCGACTGTGAGGCGGTTTCCCAGGGCCTTGATGAAATACTGGATGAGGAGGACCTGGTGCCCCAGTCCTACTACCTGGAGGTTTCGTCACCCGGTGTGGAGAGGCCGTTGAAAAAACCCGAGGATTTCCGGCGGTTTAGCGGCCACATGGTCAATGTGACCACATACACCCCGCTGGAAGGCCGGAAGAAATTCAGGGGAAAGTTGGCGGGTCTGGAGGACGGCGTTCTTTTCCTGGACGAGGAAGGCGGGAGAACCGCTATTCCCATGGACCGGGTTTCATCGGCAAGGCTGCATTATGAGTTTTAAATTTCTTTTGGTTTGGGAGGCAAAGTAATGAATAGTGATTTTTTGGAAGCCCTCAATGATCTGGAAAAGGAAAAAGGCATTGCTGTTGATATATTGCTGGAGGCAATAGAGGCGGCCCTTCTCTCTGCCTATAAAAGAAATTTTGGATCTCTTCAGAACGCCCGGGTGCATATAGACAGGGAAACCGGCGAGTTCAAGGTGTACTCCCAGCGCACGGTGGTTGAAGAGGTTACCGACCCCAGGCAGGAAATTTCACTGGAAGAGGCCAGGGCCATAGATCCCCGCTACGAATACGGCAACATTGTTGAAAATGAGGTTACCCCCAGAAATTTCGGGCGCATTGCCGCACAAACGGCAAAACAGGTGGTCGTTCAGCGCATCAGGGAGGCTGAACGGAATATCATATATGAGGAATTCGCCAACCGGGAGGGGGATATTATTACCGGTGTCATCCAGCGGGTGGAACAGAAAAATGTTTATATTGAGCTGGGCAAGACAGAGGCGGTAATAACTCCCCAGGAACAGATGCCCGGTGAGGAATACCGGCATGGAAGCAGGATAAAGGCGTACATTGTCGAGGTGAAGAAGACCAACAAGGCCCCCCAGATAATAGTTTCCAGAACCCATCCCGGACTGCTGAAAAGGCTGTTTGAGCTGGAGGTTCCCGAGCTGCAGGAGGGTGTTGTCGAGCTGAAGTCGATTGCCAGGGAGGCCGGCTACAGGTCGAAGATTGCCGTTTATTCCAAGGATGAAAATGTGGACCCGGTGGGCGCCTGTGTGGGGCCGAAGGGGATGAGGGTGCAATCCATTGTCAACGAGTTAAACGGGGAAAAGATAGATATTATCAAGTGGAATCAGGACCCGTCAAAGTTTGTTGCCGCGTCCCTCAGCCCGGCCAAGGTGGTGGCGGTGGAAATATGGGATGAGGAAAAGGTGGCCCGGGTTATAGTGCCCGACTACCAGCTTTCCCTGGCCATCGGCAAGGAGGGGCAGAATGCCCGCCTGGCGGCCAAACTTACCAACTGGAAGATAGACATAAAGAGTGAGTCGCAGATGGAAGAGATCTACCGGCAAGAGGGTTATGGCGACTATTACCGGGAAGGGCGGGAGGACTATGACGGCGTTGAGCCCGGGGAGGATGTGTATATTTCCGGGGATGGAATAGGGGAAGAAGAGTTTGCTGATGAGGAGTACATGGAAGAGGACGTTGTCAAGTAGGAGGGTGCAAGGGTGCCGAAAGCAAGAAAGATTCCCATGCGGATGTGTGTCGGCTGCCAGGAGATGAGGCCGAAAAAGGAACTGATCAGGGTGGTGCGCACCCCCGCCGGGGAGATTGAAATAGATTCAACAGGCAAAAAGTCGGGGCGCGGTGCCTATGTGTGCCCAAGGGTGGAGTGCTTGCAGCGGGCCTGCAAGGAAAAAAGGCTGGAAAAGGCGCTGCAGAGGCAGGTATCAAGGGAAATCTATGATATGTTGGTACAGAGGTTGAACGGATGACTTCTGACAGGGTTTTAAACATGATTGGCCTGGCCAGGAAGGCCGGGAAGGTGGAAAGCGGCGACGCGGCTGTTCGCGATTCTCTCAAAAGGGGCAGGGCGAGGCTTCTTGTTCTTGCCGGTGATGCCGCCGACAGGACTAAAAAAGAATTCACCTTTCTGGCCGGTGATGCCGGAATACCTCTGATAATATATGGAACCAAGGTTGAGCTGGGCATTATTTTAAGTAAGCCGTCCCGTTCGGTGGTGTCTGTCACTGACGATAATTTCGCCAGGGGAATTGTCGGGGCGTTGGAAAAGGGAGGGGCATAAAATTGGTTGACATAAGCCGGATCCGGTTACCTGAGGGCTTAAACGGAATTAATCTATAGGAGGTGAATTCATGGTAAAAAAACGGGTTCACGAACTTGCCAAGGAACTTAATATAGAGAGCAAGGATATCATCAGGGGAATGTCCCAGTTGGGAGTAAACCTCAAATCACACATGAGTACCATGGAAGACGGTGAAATAGAACTGTATCTCAAGAACTATCATGGCAAAACAGCCAGCATTAAAAGCGTGGATTCCGTAGGAGACCAGCCTAAACCTCCTGCCGCCGCTCCCGCCGAAAGAAATTCGGAACCCGCCGGAATAAAGGGTGCGGGCCAAAGACCGGAGAGTCCCAGCAGGGAACCTTCCCTCACCGAAAGGACATTCAGCGATAAAAGGAGACAGGAAAAAAGGGATTACAGGAACGATCGCGGGCCGGGCCTGGTTGATCGTGTCCCCTCGCGGCCGCCGGATAGAAGGTTTGAAGACAGGTCGGCCCGGTCGGGGATGGCCCCGAAGGCGTCATACCCTTCGGCTCCACCCCAGAGGCCGAGCGTTGTGAAAAAGAAGGAGGCGCAACAGCCGCCTCAGACTCCAAAGATGGAGGAAAGGCCTGCCGAAAAGACGCCGGCGCCGTCGCAGCAGCAGGCGCCGGCCAAGGAGAGGCCGAGGTATCCGGACCGTCAGAGGCCGGCCGCCATGGCGCCGCTGGAACAGCACAGGGACAACAGGCCGCCTGTGCCCGGCAGGGACCGCCCCGGAGATATCAACAGGCCGGCCGCTGAAAAAGACAGAAAGTTTGAAGGCAGGCCCGCCGGTGAACGGGGTATTCAGTCCGGCAGGGGAACGGCCCAGACAGGAGACCGCCCAAGGTTCGACGGGCCCAAAGGCCCAAGGTTTGGTGAAGGGGTCCGTCCGGGGGCGGAGGATAACGCGCAGAGGACTGCTGCAGGCAGGCCGCCCGCGGGGAGACCTGCCCAGGGAAGGCCGTCCGCGGGGAGACCTGCCCAGGGAAGGCCGTCCGCAGGGATACCTGCCCAGGGAAGGCCGTCCGCGGGACGGGGGCCGGGGGCGTCCGGCGGACCCAGGCCGGCTTTTGCCGCGGGGGGAAAGAACGCCGCCGCATCCCTTAAGGTCCCGAAGGTGCCGGACCAGGCCAAGGGAGTGGATAAAATAAAGGCTTCGGAGAAATCCAGGTCCAGGCTGCAGCAAGCCCAGGCCAACAAGGGTAAGAATCGTGAAAGATCGCGGCAGGAGATGGAGAATGAAATCCGCGGCCTTCGTCCGGGTGGAAGGAAAAAAGGCAATCAGCAGAAGGCCAGGCATGAGCAGCCAAAGTTTGTGCCGCCCCAGGAGAAAAAGCCCATAGTGATAGGGGAAACGGTCACTGTCCAGGAACTGGCTGAAAAGATGAAGAAGAGCCCTGCCGAGCTGATTAAAAAGCTCATGGGCCTTGGCATAATGGCCACCATAAACCAGGAAATCGACTCTGATACCGCCATAATACTGGCCAGTGAGTTTGATTTTGAGGTGGAGGTCAAGATTCAGCTGGACGCGGAGGCCCTTATGGAAATGGCGGAGGAAGACAATCCGGAGGATTTAATCAGCCGGCCTTGCGTTGTCACCATAATGGGACATGTTGACCACGGCAAAACATCCCTGCTGGACGCCATAAGGGAGACCAACGTAATAGCCACCGAGGCCGGAGGAATCACCCAGCATATCGGGGCCTACCAGGTGGAGCACAATAACAAAAAAATCACCTTTGTGGACACACCGGGCCATGAGGCCTTTACAGCCATGAGGGCAAGGGGTTCCAGTGTCACCGATATAGTGGTTCTGGTGGTGGCCGCCGATGACGGCGTGATGCCCCAGACCATAGAGGCTATAAATCACGCCAAGGCTGCAGAGGTGCCTATTATTGTGGCCATCAACAAGATGGATAAGCCGGGGGCCAATCCGGACAGGGTGAAGCAGCAGCTTACCGAGTACAGTCTTATTCCCGAGGAATGGGGCGGTGAAACCATCTGTGTTCCGGTGAGCGCCAAGGCCAGGATGGGCCTGGAGGACCTTCTGGAAAGCATACTGCTGGTGGCGGAAGTGTCAGAGCTGAAGGCCAACCCGAAAAAAGAGGCCCGGGGCACTGTAATAGAGGCGGAGCTGGACAAGGGCCGCGGCCCGGTGGCCACTGTCCTGGTTCAGAACGGCACCCTGAATATAGGTGACGGGATAGTTGCCGGCACAGCTTTCGGCAAGGTCAGGGCAATGATTGACGACAAGGGCAGACGCATTAAAAAGGCAGGCCCGTCCACCCCGGTGGAGGTGCTGGGATTCCACGATGTTCCCCAGGCAGGTGACGCCTTTTATGTGGTGAATGATGAAAAGGTTGCCAAACAGATTATAGAAAAGCGCATGGTCAGGAAAAGACAGGAAGAGCTAAAGGTGACGGTGGGCCGGGTAACACTGGAGGACCTGTTCAAACATATACAGGAAGGACAGGTCAAGGAGCTGTGCCTTATTGTGAAGGCAGACGTTCAGGGCTCCGTGGAGGCTATCAACCAGTCCCTGGCAAGGCTGTCCACCGATGAGGTGAAGGTCAACATCATCCACAGCGGCGTGGGTGCCATAAGGGAAACCGATATAATGCTGGCATCGGCGTCGAACGCCATTATTATCGGGTTTAACGTGCGCCCGGATGTCAATGCCCGCAGGATCGCAGAGGAAGAGAAAGTTGATGTCCGGCTTTACCGGGTGATTTATGATGCCATTGACGATATCAAGGCGGCCATGAGCGGCCTCCTGGATCCGGAACTGAGGGAGGTTGTCACCGGGCGTCTGGAAATAAGGAAAATTTTCAAGGCCTCCAAGCTGGGGACCATAGCCGGGTGTTATGTCACCGAGGGCAAGGTGACCAAGGATGCCGGAGTGCGGCTTATCCGCGACGGTATTGTCATATACGAGGGGAAGATGGACTCCTTAAAGCGGTTTAAGGATGACGTCAAAGAAGTTGTCCAGGGATATGAGTGCGGTATGACCCTGGAAAACTACCAGGATATCCGCGAGGGTGATATCGTCGAGGCTTTCACCACAGAGAAGATAAAGAGAGAATTGGCCTGACGGGCTTGAATTTTAGAATCGGTGGCCGGGGCATAATGCCCTTATGGGGGTGAATAAAAGTGTCTTACAGGCCGGGCAGGTTGGCGGAGGCCATAAAAAAAGAAATTTCCGATATTCTGATGAATAATATAAAGGATCCTCGCATCGGCTTCGTAACCATCACCCTGGTGGATGTAACCCAGGATCTCAGGTATGCCCGGGTTTACGTAAGTGTGATGGGCGGGGAGGAGCAGAGAAAGGTGACGGCCGAGGCCCTGGAAAGGGCCACCGGCTATGTAAGGTCTGAAATAGGCAGGCGGATTAAGCTGAGGTATACCCCGGAAATTATTTTCAAGCTTGATAATTCCATTGAAAGGGGAACCAGGGTGATAAAGCTCATGGAAGAGGTAAAAAGCGGGGGAGAAAATGAATAATGGCCAGCTTGAAGGATATATCCGATGTTCTGGTGCGCTCGTCCCGTATACTGCTGTGCGGCCATGTAGTTCCCGACGGGGACTGTGTGGGGTCGGTGCTGGCTCTTGGGTCAGTCCTTGAAGGAATGGGGAAAACAGTTGTCATGGGCAGTCCGGACCCCATTCCCGAGACGCTGCGATTTTTGCCGGGGGTGGACAGGTTCAGTTCACCCTATGGGGAGGAGGCCGCCAGCCTTGATTTTGACACCTTTGTTCTGCTGGATTGCTCTGTGCCGGAGCGTCTCGGGGGTTTTAGAAAATATCTTGACCGTGAGCTGGTGGTGGTAAATATCGACCACCATGTGGATATTGAAAGCTTTGCCCATTTCAGTTATGTGGACCGGTACGCGGCGGCGACCGGCGAGATACTGGTGGACCTGCTCGGCGTAATGGGGGTGGAAATCAGCAAGGATGTGGCGGAATGCCTCTATGTGGCCATTGTAACCGACACGGGGTCGCTGCAGTATGAAAACACCACCCCGGGTACTTTGAGAAAGGTTGCCGCACTCATGGAGAAGGGCATTGACGCCTCTTCAGTAAACATCCGCCTTTTCGAGGAAAAACCCATCCAGACCGTACAGCTGGTGGGCGCGGTTATTTCCGGCATGGGTCTCAGTCCTTGCGGCAGGTTGGCATGGGCTGTGGTGGACTGGGAGATGCTGAATAGGTTTTCGGCAGGGGTCGAGCACACTGATGGACTGATTAATTTTTTGCGCACCATAAAGGGTGTAGAGGTGGCTATACTGATCAGGGAAATAGAATCCGAGCTGTACAAGGTTGGATTCCGGTCAAAGGGTAAGGCCGATGTGCACAGTGTGGCCTCGAAACTGGGCGGGGGAGGCCATATAAGAGCCTCCGGCTGTGTTATGAAAGGGCGCCTGGACCAGGTCCTGGGAAAAGTATTGGAGGCTGCGATGCGGGAAATTAATGAAAAGGAATCGCGATAAATGGACGGCCTTTTAAATGTATTGAAGCCTCCGGGCATGTCCTCCCACGATGTGGTGAACAGTATAAGGCGATTGGTAAAAGGCAGGAAGGTGGGACATACCGGAACCCTTGATCCCGGCGCCGCGGGGGTGCTCCTGGTTTGCTGCGGCAGGGCGGCCCGGCTGATAGAGTATCTTGACCATGATAAAGGCTACCGGGCGGAAATAACCTTCGGGGCTGTCTCATCCACGGGAGACTCTTACGGTGAAATTTCAGAGAGAGAGATACCCGGGGATTTTACAAGGGACAGGGTGGAAGGACTGTTGCCCTCCTTTTTGGGAACAATAAGCCAGGTGCCTCCCATGACATCGGCGGTGCGGCACCAGGGCAAGAAACTCTATGAGCTGGCCCGCCGGGGCAAAGTGGTGGACCGCCCGCCCAGGATGGTAAAGATAAAGAGCCTGAAGCTGGCCAGGTGGTACGACGGGCCGGGGAGGCCCCGGGCCATACTGGATATAGAATGCTCAGCCGGTACCTATATAAGGACGCTGTGTCATGATATGGGCGAAAAACTGGGGTGCGGCGCCTACATGAGCTTTCTGCTGAGGACGAGGGTGGGGCCTTACCATGTTAATGACTCCTTCACCCTGGAGGAACTGGGCGGACTGGCCGAAAGGGGAAACCTTTTGCAGGCGGTGGTTGATATGGAGAGGGCGGTGTCTTTTATGACCACGGTTCTGGTAAGGGAAGAAGCTGTAAAATCGGTCTCTTCGGGGGCAACCCTCTACCCGCCGGGGGTGAAGGAGGGGCCGGAGGAGATAGGCCGGGGGGAACTGGTGGCCATAAAAGACGGGGTTGGGCTTTTGGCAGTGGCCGAGGCCTTTGCCGATGAAAGCGGAAGGCTGTGCTACAGGCCGCTAAAGGTATTGCGATAGACAAAAAGCAAGGGGTAGGGGAGCTAGCTTGGAGATATTCAACACCTGGAAAGGAATAAGACAAAAATACAGTAACCTTTCCATAGGAATGGGCAACTTTGACGGGGTACATGTCGGGCACCGGAAGCTTATTTCCGCTCTGGTCGAGGAGGCTGGTAAAACAGGAGGGACTCCGGCTGTTTTCACCTTTTACCCGCACCCCCTTGAGGTGCTGGCCGGGAAGGCTCCCCCAAGGCTGCTGTCACAGGAGGCCAAGCAGGAGACTATAAGGCAGTTGGGTGTAAAGGTACTGCTGCTGGTTCCCTTCACGCTGGAGTTTGCTTCCCGCACTCCGGAGTCATTTATAGAAACGGTGCTGGTAAGGGATCTGGGAGTAAAATCCGTTTTTGTGGGCTATAATTATACCTTCGGCAAGGGAGGCAAGGGCACACCGGAAACACTGATCGAGGGCGGCAGGCGCTTCGGGTTTAATGTTTTTGTCATTCCGCCCGTGTCGGTGGACGGTGTGCCGGTAAGCAGCACGCTGATCCGCAGGATGCTGGCGGACGGTGAGGTGGCCGGGGTCAGGAAGTATCTGGGCTATTATCCCTTTCTGGAGGGGGTGGTTGTGGCCGGTGAAAGCAGGGGCAGGACCATAGGCTTTCCCACCGCCAATATTAATTTGGATGAAGGCCTGGTGGTGCCGGCTAACGGGGTTTATGCCGTCAAGGTCCATGTGGACGGGGACAGTTTCCTTGGGGTGGCCAACATAGGTATCCGGCCGACGTTTAACGGTTATGAGGCGGTGCCAAACCTGGAGGTGCACCTGCTGGATTTTTATGCGGATTTATACGGGAAAAGGATAAAAGTATTTTTTACGAGGCGAATAAGGGAAGAAAAAAGGTTTTCCTCGCCGGGTGAGCTGGTGGAACAGATTCGCAGTGATATATGCAGCGCCAGGGAGGCCTTGGCCGATTGACTTTGCCGCTGGTATAAACCGCGATTTTTAAAATATAATGATAGCAGAGGCCGGCCCGTCTTCGTTGCTTGTGCGCGCCGGGCCGGTGTGTTAAAATAAACTGGGACGGTACCGAGAGGGGATGTTTGCATGGGTGTCCCCAAACTGGATTCACCGGAAGAAGAAATAAAAAAATGGGTAAATCATATAGCGCTGATATGCCTCAGCGAGGATTTCCAGAAGCTGAAAAAGGAACTGGAGGTCATATACAGCGGGCTCAATATTGAGGACTATATGATAACGGCATTCAAGGATGCCCTTTACGCTTTTCTGTCCCAGGAGGATGAAGCCCAGTCCGTGAATTCAGGCAGTTGCTGAGCGGGTCTGTGTTATGAAGGTGATAATAACGGATCATGCGCACAAACGCCTCAAGGATATGCGGCAGGACAGGATCACCATTCAGGATATCAATAGCGCCGCTGAAAATATCCCCGGCCGCATAGCCACCGCAACAAGGTTCAGGGGGTTTTTCGCCAAATCAGGGCGCATGTTTGATATAGTTGCCAAGGACATACCGGGAGGTCGCTTGGTAATAACTATCATTGGCAAATAAAAATGAACTGTTGGCTAGGGGGCCCGTTCACCGGCGGCCTGCTTGGCCAGCGGCGATTATTCCGGGGTTAGGGGGTGAACTAACGTGGCATTAAACCAGGAAGAAAAGCAAACCGTTATTTCGGAACATAAACTTCATGAAAATGATACCGGGTCACCGGAGGTACAGATTGCTATACTTACCAAGCGGATTGCAACCCTGACCGAGCATCTCAAGATACACAAGAAGGACCATCATTCCAGGAGGGGACTGCTAAAGATGGTCGGCCAGAGGAGAGCCTTGCTTAACTATCTGAAGGACCGCAATTTTGAGCGGTACCGCTCGCTGATTGAAAAACTGCAACTGCGCAAATAGATTTAAAAAAGGCGGAAAATATTTTCCGCCTTTTTCAATCGGAGAAAATAGTGCGGGCAAGTATTGCAATAAACAGGTATTTTTAGTTCATTAGGCAGGAAATACTATGTAATATGTAGAATTATTACTGTCTGTTAAAAACTGTGTGAAGATTGGGAGGATTTACCTGAATGTCAGAAGGCAAGATACTGAGAAAAGAAATAGAAATTTCAGGGCGAAAAATGATACTGGAGACCGGCCGTCTGGCCAAACAGGCCAGCGGGGCGGTTTTTGCAAGGTACGGGGACACTGTGACACTGGTTACCGCGACAATGGCCAAGAACAAGAGGGAAGGGATTGATTTCTTTCCCCTCACTGTAGATTACGAAGAGAGACTGTATGCGGCGGGCAAAATACCGGGAGGTTTTATCAAGAGAGAGGGAAGGCCCAGTGAAAAGGCCATTTTATCCGGCAGGCTGATCGATCGCCCCATAAGGCCTTTATTTCCAAAGGGATTCAGAAACGAGGTGCAGGTGGTGTCCACCGTCATGTCGGTGGATCAGGACAACGCACCTGAAATAACTGCCATGATTGGCGCCTCGGCGGCGCTGCATATAAGCGAAATACCCTTTGCCGGCCCCATTGCCGGTGTTATTGTGGGCAGGGTGGACGGCAGGCTGATAATCAATCCCACCGTGGCTGAGGCTGAAAAGAGCGACCTTCACCTGGTGGTGGCGGGTACCGCGGACGGGGTCATGATGGTGGAGGCCGGCGCCAAGGAGGTTCCTGAAAAGGATGTGCTGGCAGGTATAAAATTCGGCCATGAAAAGGTAAAGGAAATTGTGGCCTTTATCGAGGAATTCAGAAGAGAAGCCCTTTCCATGGGGCTGGGCAAGGAAAAGATTGATCCGGAAATAGCCGTGGTGGACCCGGAACTGGAAGAGCAGGTCTACCCGGTGGCGCTGGAAAAAATGTCCGCCGCCGTAAAGAGATGCGTTGATGAAAACATGTCCAAGAAAACCCGTGAGGCATTCCTGGAAAATACCATGGATGAGATTGCCGCCCAGTTTGAGGAGGCATATCCGGAAAGCATGCCCGCAGTAAAAAGCGTAATTGAAAAAGCTGAAAAGACTGCCATGAGGAATATGATTTTAAAGGACAAAATCCGTATCGACGGGCGCAGCTATACCGAGGTCAGGCCCATTACGGTTGAGGTGGGCGTGCTGCCCAGAACCCACGGGTCGGGGCTTTTCACCCGGGGCCAGACACAGGTGCTCTCGGTGACCACCCTTGGCCCCATTTCTGATGAACAGCGGTTGGACGGGCTGGGTTTGGAGGAAACCAAGAGGTTTATGCACCATTATAATTTCCCCCCGTTCAGCACAGGGGAAACAAAGCCGATGCGTTCCCCGGGCAGGAGGGAAATAGGGCACGGCGCCCTGGCCGAAAGGGCACTGGAGGCTGTCATACCCCCGGTGGAGGTATTCCCGTACACCATAAGGCTGGTGTCCGAGGTGCTTGAGTCAAACGGTTCTACCTCCATGGGAAGTGTTTGCGGCAGCTGCCTTTCCCTGATGGACGCGGGTGTTCCCATCAAGGCCCCGGTGGCCGGAGCGGCCATGGGACTGATTAAAGAGGGGGATCAGATTGCGGTCCTGACTGATATCCAGGGGATTGAGGACCATCTGGGGGATATGGACTTCAAGGTTGCCGGAACGCCGGCGGGGGTTACCGCGCTCCAGATGGATATAAAGGTGGCGGGGGTTACCCCGGAGATACTTGACCGGGCGGTGGCCCAGGCTACCGAGGCCAGAATGCATATACTGGGCAAAATGACCGGGGTTATCCAGATGCCCAGGGAGGAACTCTCACCTTACGCGCCCAGGATAATACATACGGTCATAGATCCCGACAAGATAAGGGAGGTAATTGGACCGGGCGGAAAGATAATCAAAAAGATTGTGGAGGAGACCGGGGCAAACATAGATATAGAGGATGACGGGCGTGTCTACATTGCCGCCACAGACCCCGAGGCCGGCAAAAAGGCCCTGGAAATTATCGAGGGAATAACCAAGGAAGTCCAGGTGGGTGAAATATACAACGGCAAGGTTACGAGGGTAACCGATTTTGGCTGCTTTGTGGAAATTATCCCGGGAGTCCTGGGGCTGCCTGGCAAGGAAGGGCTTGTCCATATTTCACAACTGGCGCACCACCGTGTGGCCAAGACCGAAGATATTGTGAAAGAGGGGGACTCCATACTGGTCAAGGCCATAGGCTATGACAACCAGGGCCGGCTAAAGCTCTCCCGCAAGGAAGCAATTCCCCCGGAACCGGGCGAACTGGAGGCCGTCGAAGCCGCAGGAGCGGGTTCACGCAGAAGGGAGTACAAAGATCCCCATGCCAGGCCACACGGCAGGCGAAATGACCGGTAACCGGCATAATTTTTTAAAAACGAAAGCAGTAAAAGCGAAACAGAGAACCTGATCAGGCGCTCTGTTTTTACTTTTCCGGGGGGAGTCAATGCCGGAATTGCCTAACACCCCTGCTGTTATAACAGAAAATTAACATAATGCGTGATCATATTTTATCGTGGCTGTGTTAAAATTGGTGTTATAACTGGATGGGTTCCGGAAACAGCTTCTGACTGTTCTCCCGGAAACGGAGGATAATTTTATGCCCAGGGAATTCAGAAAACTGGCCATGAGCATGAGTTGGAGGGCTATAGTTAGTTATTTTTTTTTACTTGTAATTTTCTATGAAGTAATGGACTTTTTAATCGGTAACAGGGTTCATGCGCTGGTGGCTGTTATTCTGTCCGTGCCCTTTGCCATTGTCCTTTCCTGGATAATTACCAAGAGGATGCTGAAGCCGCTGGCGGAGATTTCGAAGGCTGCCAGGGAGATGACCGGCGGGGATCTGGAACGGGAAATAAAGGTATATTCACAGGATGAAATAGGGGATCTGGCAAAGAACATCAATCTTCTGGGCAGCAAACTGAGGAATACCATTAACGAGATAACCGCCGAAAAGGACCTTATGCATGCCGTTCTCAACAGTATGCATGACGGTGTGGTGGCGGTGGACGGCGATGGCTGTGTGCTGATGATAAATCCGGTGGTGGCAAGGGTGCTGAATATTTCAGGAGAGTACCCCGAAGGAAAGGATGTAGTGGGGCTGATAAGGCACCCCGAATTTGAAAGGAACCTTAAAGTGGCGCTGGAAACCCAGGAGGAATCCACTATAGAGGTTCAGGTGCTTACGCCGGACCCAAAATTTTACCGGGTTGTTTTTACCCCGCTGAAGGGAACCGGTAGAGGCGGCGTAGTGGCTGTTTTTAGGGATATAACAGAGCGCCGCCAGCTGGAACTGATCAGGGCCGAGTTTATCGCCAATGTTTCACACGAGCTGCGCACCCCGCTTACATCCATGAAGGGGTTTGTGGAGGCTCTCCTGGACGGGGCGTTGGAGGACAGGGAAACCGCAGTGCGCTTTCTCAGGATTATAAACGATGAGACCGAGCGGATGAACCGGCTGATAGGCGATCTGTTTTCACTGTCCGAAATAGAGAGCCGCAGGGTTGTTCCCGCCAGGGAAGAGCTGCAGATGAAGGAAATTATCGAAAAGGTTTTTGACATACTCAGCCATGCCGCCGGGGAAAAGGAGATAAATCTTGTTTCCAATATAGGGGACGATTTCCCGGTTATCACCGGTGACGGGGACATGCTGACCAGGGTCTTTATAAACCTGGTGGACAACGCCGTCAAGTACAGCAACGGACCCGGGGAGATAAATGTCAGCGGGGGCTCGTACGGCGGTGAGGTTTTCATATCGGTCACCGACAGGGGGATAGGTATTCCCGAGGAAAGCCTGCCCAGAATTTTTGAAAGGCTTTACCGGGTTGATAAGGCCAGATCAAGGAAATACGGCGGATCCGGATTGGGGCTGGCCATAGTCAAGCATATTGTTGAAATACACGGCGGAAGGATAGAGGTGGACAGCAAAGTTGGCGCCGGAAGCAAATTTACGGTTTATTTACCGGTATAATCAAGCTTATACTGATATTCTCATGATGCATAACTTTATCTTTAGGGCCTCTTTGGTGTCGCTTGCGGGCAGGGGGAGTGTTAACCCCGGCTGCATCATCTCCGGCTGCAACAGTCTCTAAACTCGGTCGCCAAAGGACTGCCGGCCGCCCTCAACGTCGCGTCCATGCGCCGGTTC
>JBMOPF010000105.1:0-18219 GCA_049325075.1 Bacillota bacterium
GCCAAATTGTCAGTCCTTAGGCTCGGTCGTTAAGAGACTGTAGCAGCCTCCGATAAATTCCGCCCGGGGTTGAACACTCCCCCCGGATGCATGTCGCTTAAGGTTCCCCCGAAAGGAATGCCCGGACATTCTGACTTCTGACTTCTGAATTCTGGCTTCTGACCCCGAATTCACTCAGTATTAGCAATAGCATAGGAGGTTTGCTTTTAATGGACTACGCCAAGACACTTAACCTGCCCAGGACTGATTTTCCCATGAGGGGAAATCTGCCTGAAAGGGAGCCGGAAATATTGAAATTCTGGGAAGATATTGATATTTACAACATGGTCAACCGTAAAAATTCCGGTAAGCCCAAATTTATTCTTCATGACGGGCCGCCTTACGCCAACGGCCATATTCATCTGGGACACAGTCTGAACAAAATTTTGAAGGACATTATTATCAAGTATCACACCATGTCCGGCTATGATTCCCCATATGTTCCCGGCTGGGACACCCACGGCCTGCCCATTGAGCAGCAGGCCATCAAGGCGCTGGGAATCAACCGGCACCAGGTGGACCCGGTTGAGTTCAGGAAAAAGTGCAGGGACTACGCCCTTAAATTCGTGGAAATTCAGAGGGAGGAGTTCAAGCGGCTGGGGGTCAGGGGTGACTGGAGCAACCCTTATCTTACCCTGATGCCCCATTTTGAGGCGGTACAGATAGGTGTTTTTGGGGAAATGGCCAGGCGGGGCTACATCTACAAGGGCCTCAAGCCGGTCTACTGGTGCGCCTCCTGCGAAACAGCCCTGGCCGAGGCCGAGGTTGAGTACAATGAAAAGCAGTCCCACTCAATTTATGTAAGATTCCCGGTAAGCAAGGGCGGAGGGGTCATACCCGGGGAAAATACTTATGTTGTAATATGGACCACCACCCCCTGGACCCTTATTGCCAACCAGGCCATCTGTCTGCACCCGGATTACGATTATGTTCTGGCGCGGCTGGGGGGCGCCGGCTACGTGGTAGCCAGGGATTTGCTGGATTCCTTCATGGAGGCCACCGGTCTGGCGGGGCCTGAGATATTGAAGGAGATGAAGGGCAAAGAGCTGGAGGGGGTGGTTTGCCGCCATCCTTTCGCGGACCGCCTGTCCCCGGTGATACTGGGGGACCATGTCACCCTTGAGGCCGGCACCGGCTGTGTTCACACCGCCCCGGGCCACGGCCACGAGGACTACCTGGTAGGACTTAAATACAAGCTGCCTGTCTTTTCCCCGGTGGATGGAAGGGGCAGGTTTACAGACGAGGCGGGGGATTTTGCCGGGCAGAAATACCATGAGGCCGACAAGGCCATTGTAGATAAGCTGGCAGATGAAGGGTACCTGTTGTCCGGCGGGAAAATCAGGCACCAGTATCCCCATTGCTGGCGCTGCAAGAACCCCCTGTTTTTCCGGGCCACAGACCAGTGGTTCGCCTCTATAGAGGGGTTCCGCCAGGCCGCCCTCGATGCCATAAAGGAAATAAAATGGATACCCTCCTGGGGGGAAGACAGGATTCACAACATGGTGGCCAACAGGGGCGACTGGTGTATTTCCCGGCAGCGCACCTGGGGGGTTCCCATACCGATATTCTATTGCTCCGGCTGCGGCAAGGAGATAATTGACGACCGGACCATCACCCACCTGCAGGGGCTGTTCAGGGAGCACGGGTCCGACGTCTGGTTCGCCCGGGAGGCCGGGGACCTGATACCGCCGGGCTATGTGTGCCCCCACTGCGGGTCGGGGTCCTTCACCAAGGAAACCGACATTATGGATGTCTGGTTTGACAGCGGTATAAGCCACCTGGGGGTGCTGGAGCAACCGGAGATATGGCCCGGACTGGCCTGGCCGGCGGACCTTTACCTTGAGGGCAGCGACCAGCACAGGGGCTGGTTTAACAGCTCGCTGTCCACCTCGGTGGCGGTGCGGGGGGTGGCGCCGTATAAGGCGGTTCTCACCCATGGCTTCGTTGTTGATGAGCAGGGCAGAAAAATGAGCAAGTCCCTGGGTAATGTGGTGGACCCCCTGAAGGTTATTTCCCAGATGGGGGCCGATATACTGCGGCTGTGGGTCAGCAGCGCCGACTACCGTGGCGACCTGGCGGTTTCACCCGCCATACTGAAGCAGATGACCGAGTCCTACCGGAAAATACGGAATACCTGCCGCTTCCTGGTAGGTAACCTTTATGACTTTGATCCGGCGGCCGACAGCGTGCCTTACGGGGACCTGCCGGAGATTGACCGCTGGGCGCTGCTGAGACTGCAGAAGACAGTGGCGAAGGTGCTTTCGGCATACAGGGATTACGAGTACCACGTTGTTTATCATGCCATACACAATTTCTGCACAGTGGATATGAGCGCACTTTACCTGGATATCATTAAGGACCGCCTGTACACCTCGGCTCCTGCGTCCGTTGAAAGGCGGGCGGCCCAGACTGTAATGCGCGAGGTGCTGGAAGACCTGACGCTGCTGCTGGCCCCGGTGCTGGCCTTTACCAGCGAGGAGATCTGGCGCTATGTTCCAGTAAAGGGTAATGAAAAGCCGGTCAGTGTACAGCTTTGCCAGATGCCCACCGTCAACGGGGATTACCTCGACCCGGAACTGGAGAAGAAGTGGGACCGCCTGCTGGAAATAAGGGCCGTGGTGACCAGGGCACTGGAGGGCGCCAGAAAGGACAGGATTATCGGCAACTCCCTGGAGGCCTCGGTGGACCTCTTTGCCTCCGGTGAAACATATGATTTTCTTGCCAATATGAGGGATGAGCTGGCCACCCTGTTTATTGTTTCCGGGGTAAGTCTTGTCAACGGCCGGCCGCCGGAGGGCGCGGTCAGGGATGAGGAACTGGAAGGGCTCGGCGTTGTGGTTAAAAGGGCCGGGGGGGCCAAGTGCGAGCGGTGCTGGAACTACCACACCGGTGTGGGCGGGGATGCGGACCATCCCACCCTTTGCCCCCGCTGCGCCTCGGTTGTCAGGTCAAATGCTTATACCGAGTGAATTCCGGGTCGGAATCCAGGAGTCAGGAGTCGGAAGGGTTCGGGCATTTATTGCACCAGAAATCGCAGGGAATTTGCCGGGATGGGAATGTTTGTAGGGGGCGGGCACTGAGACCCGCCCTACCTGATCCGCCTGGAGAGGATTCCTCCTATTTTGCCGGCCTCCACGGCGCTGAGCTCGCCCCATCCTCCCCTTTTGATTTTGTCCAGCAGTCCAAGTTCCCCGGCTATTTCCAACTTTAGTTTCTCTCTTTCCAGCTCAGCCCTTGTTATTGTCTTTTTCCGTGAAGTCAAAAAACCACCCTTTCATGTTTGTCTACCGCATGTTATTATTGCCCTGTGCCCGCCATGGCAGTCGCCGGTCGTCAGATGTCAGTCGCCGGTGATAAAAAAAGTGTCCTTCCATGCTCATGCACAGGACACAAACCTGGCCAATAAGCCTTATATAACTTTGAAGGAAAGCAAACCAATTCTGACTTCTGAGTCCTGAGTTCTGACGCATAAGAACGGCAGTATAAGCGGATTTACACCTCTTCAGGGGATATAACCTTTACAAAGATCTTGGTTTCGCCTACCACTTCAACAAATATGCCCAGCTCAAAATCTATTTTCACCTTTCCGTCCCTGGTAATAACCGTGTCCTGGGCTTGTGGAGGCTTGATTACAGTGGCCCGCGCGTCTGTAATGGAAAGTATCTGGCCGTCATACTCGCTGACCGGAATAACCTCTTCAAAATGAATGGCCTGGCGTATAAGGTCGGTTGATTTCCCCCCGTTGTATGCGTACCATATGTGGGCTTCGAAAATTCCGTTCACCCTGACCCCTATTTTATCTCCCTCTGTTTCTATCTCCGGTTCTTTCAGGCGCATCTGGGTGATTGAGCTGCCCAGAATCTGAGACGGAGTGATGCCTTCTGTGGCTGCGAATTGCTGGCTGTAGCGAAAAAATTTTTTCGCCGTTCCACAGACGGCCTTGGTGATTATTTCCCTGTATCCGCTCTTGGAGTATGCAAAGAGATTTTTGTCCGGGTTGGTTGTTTCGCTCACTTTTATTTACCTCCTTATAAAATGGATAAAAAGAGATTTTTAAAAATATTTACCCCACTATTGGACTGCAGTTGAATTTGATGGTGGTTTTCGGATATACTGTGTTTCACAATATAATATGTGTATTAAACGGCATTTGTGAACAGTTACAGTTAAGTAAAAAGAAGGAACCCGGGGGCTGAAGGATTATATTAAATATTATCCAATATATTACTTAATGAGGAGGTGGTCTTCTGAACTTAGATACAAAATATGGCATGCTTGTGAACTATATGAAAAAACTTGACAGTGTGCTGGTGGCCTTTTCGGGGGGTGTGGACAGCACGCTTCTTCTGGCCGCCGCCCTTGACGCCCTTGGTAGCGAAAGGGTGCTGGCCGTTACGGCCGAGTCTGTTATACATCCGCCTGGGGAACTGGATGAGGCAAAAAGAACGGCAAAGGAATTGGGGGCAAGGTGGAAAAAGGTGCGCTCAACGGAAATGTCCAACCCCGACTTTGTGGCAAATTCAAGGGAAAGGTGCTATTACTGCAAAAGGGGCCTTCTGGACCTCCTGAACAGCCTGGCGCGGGAGGAGGGAATGTCCATGGTGGTGGAGGGAAGCAACAGCAGCGACCTTGACGACTTCAGGCCCGGTTTTCGCGCAGTCAGGGAGGCGGGTGTGCTGAGCCCCCTGCTGGAGGTGGGAATGTCCAAAAGCGATATAAGAGAGGCTGCCAGATTCAGGGGGCTTTCATCATGGGACAGGCCTTCCGATGCCTGTCTTTGCTCCAGGATTCCATATGGAACGGAGATAACCGGGGAGAGACTGGAGCGAATATACAAGGCCGAGTGCATAATCAGAGATCTGGGGCTGAACGGATTCAGGGTAAGGGACCACGGTGCTGTGGCCAGGCTGGAGGTTTCTCCCGGGGATATTGAGATTGTCTGCCGGGAGGAAAACAGGTCCGGTATCGCGGCAAAACTCAGGTCGCTGGGTTATAAACACGTGGCGGTTGACCTTGAAGGGTACCGGACCGGCAGTATGAACGAATAAAGGTGGCACCGGCTGGGGGGCTTGTTATTTTGCCGCTTTTTTCCTGAGGAAAGCCATTGTTCTTTCCTGGGCCTCTCTGGAGTTGATTAGTTTTTCCCGGCTTTCCATTTCAATCCTGACGCCGCTTTTTAAATCCGTGTTCAGGCCGGCGTTCACAACCTTCAGCAGTTCCTCCGTGGCTGTCCTTGAGCCAATGATTATATTGCGGGCCATTTCTTTTGCTACGGACAGGACCATGTCCTGCTGTGTAACCCTGTTGGCCAGGCCATACTGAAGGGCCTCGTCCGGGCTGAAAAACCTGCCCGTGAGCAGTAATTCCATAGCCTTGGTTTTTCCAATCAGCCTTGGAAGCCGCTGGGTTCCGCCCCAGCCTGGTATAAAGCCCAGCTTTAATTCCGGCATCCCCAGCAGGGCTGAAGAGGAAATAACTCTCAGGTGGCAGCTCATGGCCAGCTCAAGGCCTCCGCCAATGGCGGTGCCCTGAACGGCTGCGATAACAGGTTTGGGATAGTTTTCTATTTTGAAAAACACGTCATTTCCCTCTATAACTCTTTCTTTGCCCGATACAATTATATTAAGATAATCGGACAGGTCGGCGCCGGCGGAAAAGAATTTGCTTCCCGCGCCGGTTATAATGATGGCGCGTATTTCATCGTCGCCCATGTACCGGTCAAGAAGCATGTCCAGTTCGGAGAGCATGTCCTCGCTCAAAGCGTTGACCGGGGGGTTTTTAATAGTGCAGACAAGATAGCTTTCTTCTATTTCGATTATAAATTTATTGCATTTCACGATATTCACCTTCCTGCTGTTATTATGGAGGTATCTTTAATAAAATGTTACCATATGCCGGTGGAGAATGATGGGGTAATGGGCTGTAGTTAACAGGGAAATATAATAGAAAATGGTGGTATTTTGTTGATAGGTGCAGTTTTCTGCTGCCATCGGGATAAAAAAAGGGGGATATTTATGATCCCGCCCTGAACTCCGGCCCTATCAGTTCCGTGGTGTCCTGCCAGACCTGTTTCAGACGCTGGTAGTCTTCCTCTGTAAGCAGAGTGTCGGCCCCGGTTTCATAATTTTTTACGGCCTGGTCCACGGGAAGCACCCGGTAGCTGTACCGTCCCTCTTTTACCATTCTTTGAACCCATACCGGGGTGTAGCCCACTTCTCCCAGTTCGGCCGGCCCGCCCGGTGTTTTAACTATTTCAAGGTTGAGTATAATGCCGCAGTCGGAATACCTCCAGCGCTGGTTTGAGATAAAGTTGCCCAGGGAGTATGCCGCCAGGCCTTTCTTTTCCTTTCCGTCACGGTTTACTGTCAGCCACTCCATCGGCTGGACCACGTGGGGGTGGGAGCCGGTGACCACATCCGCCCCGCACTGGATTAACTCCCTGGCCAGTGTTTTCTGGAACTCGTTGGGCTGCCGCTGGTATTCGGTCCCGAAATGGATGACGGCAATGATAAAATCACAGCCGCTTTCCCTCAGTTTTTGTATCTCGCCCCTCATCCGGTCCCGCCTGATCAGGTTCACCAGGTAGCCGGCGTCCGACGGCACCGGCAGCCCGTTGGTGGACTGGGTATAATTGATTATGCCCACCCTTATCCCCTCTATCTCATGGATTGAGAGAGTGTCCCTTTCCGAAGGGCTGCGGTGTGTGCCAACGTGTAAAAGCCCGGCCCTGTCCAGGGTGTCCAGTGTTTTTACAACCCCTTTTCCGCCCATGTCCATGCTGTGATTGTTGGCTGTAGTAACCATGTCGATGCCCAGTTCCCTCATGCTTTCCGCCAGGCCGTCCGGGGTGTTGAAGAGCGGGTAGCCGCAGTATCCCTTTTCCGGCCCGGCAAGCCGGGTTTCAAGATTGGCGATGGTGAAGTCGGGGCCTGAGAGGGCCGGGCTGATTTCGGTGAAGATGTCCCCGAAATTGTATTTACCTGTTTTTATATCCTTGACAGAGTTTACCACCGGCATGTGCATAAGAAAGTCACCGGCAAGGGCAATGCGGATTTTTTCAGGCTCCACGGCGGCGGGGGCAGGGCTGATGTTCCCCTGCTGAGAGCAGCCTGAAAACACCAGGGTGAAAAGAACGAGAACCACTATTATCAGTGGTTTTTTAAAATAAAAACAGTCCTTGCAGTACATTGGATACCTCCCGGTGCAGGATTATTTTACCTGTTGTTAACCGTTTAATTCGTTATAATCTTTAGTGTACCTGCATAAATTTTCCTCAAAAAAATTTCGGAACCATATGGTTTGAAATCACGTCCTAATTATTGAGAAAAAAGAAAAGAGGAGGAAAATAAATGACAAAAATGCCCGGGGTGAAATTTACCGCCTGTTGTCTTGCCGCTGCCCTGTTATGTTCACCTGTTCCCTCCATGGCGGGGACCGCACAGGCAGTGGACTCCGCTGTAACGGTCGCGGGGGAGGGGACTTCCGGCCAGCCCTCCGCACCCAATGATTCTTCAGTGTCTCTGGAAAAGGCCATTGAAAGCGCCAAGGGGAAGGTGCCGGTACCGGAGGAGCTGAAGGAATTCACATCAGATTACAGTGAATATAACGGAAAAGGGGTATGGTCCCTGAGGTGGTCTGACGGCAAGTCCCCGGGGGCCAGCATGACAGTGGGTGTCGATGCCTCCAGCGGGGCTGTTGTGTCGGTCAGCTATTACAAGGATGTTTTGCCCGGCGGCCACTACAGGGGGCTTCCGGCATACAGCAGGGAGCAGTGTGTTGAAATAGCCAAAAAAGAGGCTTTAAAGCTGGAGCCGGAAAAATTCAACAGCACTGTCCTGGCTCCGGAAGAACCGTGGCTGGCCCAGCCGGCGCTGGAAAGGGATTACCCCTTTACATATAACTTTCGCTTCAAGAGAACCGCTTATGGTATTCCTGTTGCCGACCAGGGCATCTATGTTGGTATTAATGCCGAAACCGGTGAGCTGATAAGGTATGATTCAAACTGGAATTTGGACGATGTTTTTCCCTCCCCGCAGGGGAAGATTGAAAAGGACCGTGCCGAGGCCATATTCAGGGAGAAGGCCGGGCTTGAACTTACCTATTTTATGTTTCAAAAGGGCGGCGACCCCGATCTGCCCGGAGACCTGAAGCCGGTATACCGCCCGGTGCCGCCGGGGCAGTTTGTGCTGAACGCCATTACCGGGGAAGTGATAGACACAAGAAGATATTACTTTTATTCAGATGACATGATTGGCAGCATGGGGGGAGGTGGAGAAGCCTCATATATTAAAATGGATCTTTCCTCCACAGCCAGGACTCCGGCGGAAAATAAGGCGGTGGAGGAGAGCAGGGACTTCATCAGTGCGGAGCGGGCCGTGGAGATTGCCGCCGGCCTGGTCGCAATACCCGACGGGTACACCATAACCTCAAAAAGCCTGGGCAGGATGTACGGGATTCCGGGCGGCAGGGTATGGAGCTTACAGTTCGAGGACAAGGAGAGGGAAAAACCAATATCGGTGTCGATTGACGCCAGGACCGGGGAATTGACCTCCTTTTACAAATACTCATCGCCTATTGGGGAAGACGGGGGGAAAACTCCTGAAATAAAGGTCAGCGGGGAAGAGGCCAGGCAGAGGGCGGCGGAATTTATTAAAAAAATGCAGCCGGAGAAGTTTGGGCAGACCGTTTTCAGGTCCATGAACCCGGAGATGGGCCCCCCGGCCGGGACGGGCCAGATACTGCCCCAGGCCTACTTCATAGAGTACGCCAGGGTGGCGGGGGGCGTCCCATACCCGGAGAATGGTTTCAGGGTGCGGGTGGACGCTGTTACCGGAGAGGTTTCCTCCTATGAAATGCTTTGGTGGAACACCACCTTTCCCAGTGTGGGCGGGGTCATTGACAAGTCCCGGGCGGACAGCAATTACCTTTCCCAGTATTCCCTTGTGCTGGAATACAGCAGGGGGCAGGACAACTGGGTAATGGGCAACGGGCGGGGCATGCCCCCGTATTACCTGATATACAGGTCCGCCGGCGGCCCTGATGTTAAGATTGACGCCGGGAGCGGTGTGGAGGTGGATTATGCGGGCAAGCCGGTGATAAAAAAGGGACAGCAGTCCTTCAGCGATATTTCCGGCCACCCGGCGGAGGCGGATATAATGCTCCTGGCCCGGGAGGGAATAATCATCGGCGACGGGGGAAAATTCCGCCCGGACGATAATATCACCGGGGCCGAGATGCTGGCCATGCTGGTCAAAGCATACAGCCGGGAGCAGCCTATCCGGCCGCTGGAGGACAAAAACGGCTCTCCCTGGTATGAGCCTGTTTTCGAGGCGGCCAGGGCCAGGGGCATACTGGACGGGGGATTTAGTGTCAGCCCGGATGAGGCGCTGAACAGGAAGGAGCTTTCCAGGCTGGTTATAAATGCCGGCGGATGGGGCAAGCTGGCCCGGATAAGCCGTATATTCACCCTGGATACCGCCGACGCCGGACCGGTGCCGGAGGAATACCGGGGCTATGCGGCGGCAGCAGCGGCCCTGGGGCTGATTGACACCCAAAACGGCCGGTTTGAACCGGATAAAAAAGTAACCCGTGGAGAGGCGGCCACCACGCTGGTAAGGCTGCTGAAACTGTAAAGCAGGCACAGTAGAGGGCCTCCGTTTCCGGAGGCCCTCACAGCGTGTTTTTTCAGATATTCAACCGGTTTATTAAATCCACCCCAGCAAGCCGCCGAACACTATCAGGCAGGCAGCGTCAAACCCCATTATTGATCCAACCGTCACGGCCTTTTTGCCCACGCTCTCCATGTCGTGAACCCAGAAGGCCACAAGGAAAAAAGGCAGGTAACCTATCAGGAAAATCAGCCAGGGCGCTCCGGCGCTCCACCAGGCGTAGTCCCAGGTTAAGACTCCGGCCTTATTGAGAACCACTTCAACAATTACACTGGCTATACTGAACATCACGGCCGCAAAAATGCGGTTGGGGATGCCCAGTATTTTAATTTTCCTATCCTCCGGCAGTGAGTAGGCAGCGGCGATTCCCATTATGGCAAACATCATTGTTATCTCGATGTTGAGGCCTATCAGAATTAAAAAGGCGGTCTTTCCCGGCGCCCCCCATACGGGGGCATACTGGGTAAAGTGAAAAACCAGGGCGTTCCATATTTCATTGAACCAGTCCATACTCCACAGGGCAAGGCCGGCAAAAACAATATTCCAGTTCCTCTGGCCTATTTCCCTGCTGTATATGTAGACCACAACAAGGAGCAGGGGTATAACATACCATTGGAACTGTGACGGGTCCCTGAGGATTGACAGCGCCTGTGACGCCGATTCTGTGGGCAATGAGCATACCTCCTTTAAAATGATTGTTTAGTTTATTACGTGTGGAGTAAATTGCCTGACTATTCAATTTTATCTTATGTATTCACTGTTGTAAATTATTACAGTTCTCTTGGCTTAAAAAGACTTTTAAGGATGAAAAAGTGCGCCTTTTGAGGGCGCACAGTTTTAGACCGTTGCAGTTTATATCCGGTTCCGTAATATTGTTTGCCTATATCTCGGTTACCCAGCCGAACTCGTCCGGAAGACTGCCGTACTGTATGCCGGCGATGAAGTCGTATAGTTTCTGGGATACCTTGCCCACATCCCCATTGCCGGGTATTATAATCTCATCGTTCCATTTGAGCTCGTTTACCGGGGAAATGACGGCGGCGGTGCCGGTGCCGAAAATCTCCTGAAGTGAGCCCCTTTTATAGGCCGCATGGACTTCGTCGATGGAGATCCTTCTTTCCGATACCTTCAGGCCCCATTTCCGGGTGGCCTGAAGCACGGTATCCCTGGTGATGCCCCCCAGTATGCTGCCTTCCAGGGGCGGGGTGACAATCTCGTCGTCAATTACGAAAAAGATGTTCATGGTGCCTACTTCCTCAATATACTTAAACTGGCACCCGTCAAGCCACAGCACCTGGGTGTAGCCCGCCTTTTTCGCCTCTTCGGCCGCCATAAGGCTGGCGGCATAGTTGGCCGGTGTCTTTACATAGCCGAGGCCGCCCTTTACGGCGCGGACATATTTGTCGGTCACGTATATTTTTACCGGCTTGAATCCCTCGGGGTAGTATGCTCCCACCGGAGAAAGAATGATCATGAACTTGTAGGTGGCGGATGGCCTTACTCCCAGGTTGGGGTCGGTGGAAATAATAAACGGCCTGATGTAAAGGGAGGTTTCCTTGGAGCCCGGGACCCATTCGCTTTCAATCTCAATCAGCTTGAGCAGGGCCTCGTAAAACAGGGCTTCATCCACCAGTGGAATGCAAAGCCTTTCTGCCGACCGGTTAAGCCTTGAAATATAGTCCTTCGGGCGGAAGATGCCCACCCTGCCGCTGTTTCTTCTGTACGCCTTCATGCCTTCAAATATGGCCTGCCCGTAGTGAAAGACCATCGTGGAGGGTTCCAGTGACAGCGGCTGATACGGCTCTATGCGTGGGTTGTGCCAGCCGTCGGGAGCCTTATAGTCCATGGTGAACATGTGGTCGGTGAATATGGCGCCAAAGGTAAGTTCGCTGTCCAACGGCTTTTTCTTTAGCGTCGCCGCCCGGTTAACGGTTATATTGTACATTGCGTTTCCTCCTTGAACCCACCAGCGGAATCAAAACTAATTCCAGGTTTTTTGTTTTATGAGGTATTTCGATACTATTTTTTAATTTCCTTCAATAAAAGTATATTCAAAAATCTGGCGATACTTCCGGGGATCTTGAGAAAGAGACCTGCCGCACTCTACAACACATTCCGGGGATACAGGCAGGCCTGTATTGCAATTTATCATACCTGACTATAAAATTATCCTGAGGTTTTGAACTATGAAAAGCGCTGTGGAAAAAACAAGGATGGGTATAATGGGCGGGACATTCGATCCGGTTCACTTCGGCCACCTGGTGGCGGCCGAGGGGGCCCGTCATCATTTCCACCTGGACAAGGTTGTTTTTGTCCCGGCGGCCAGGCCCCCCCACAAGGGGCTGGAGGATGTGAGCAACCCCCGGCACAGGTTGAATATGACTATTTTGGCCACAAGAAGTAATCCCCACTTTGAGGTTTCGGATGTGGAGATCAGGCGCACAGGCCCGTCTTACACAGTGGACACTGTGAGCCATTTCAGACGGCTATGGCCGGACTCGGTCATCTATTTTATCACCGGCGCCGACGCCGTGCTGGAAATACTCACCTGGCACAGGGTGGACCAACTCCTGGACATGTGCTTTTTTATTGCGGCCACCAGGCCCGGCTACCGGCTGGAAAACCTTTCCGGCAGCCTGAAAGGCCTCCCGGAAAGATGCATGGCCAAAATATCCGTTATGGAGGTCCCGGCCCTGGCCATATCCTCCACCGATATACGGCAGAGGGTGAGGAAGGGGATGCCCATTAAATACCTTCTCCCCGAAGAAGTGGAAGAATATATATACAGCAACAACCTCTACAAAGAAAAACCCTCCGGGGGAGCCGGCAGTTAACCGGAACACCGGGTTCTATATGGTTTTAAAATGAAAGGAATGCCCAAACCCTTCTGACTTCTGGCTTCTGACTTCTGAATTCCTGCCGTCTGAAAGACGGCGCCGCCCCCAAGGGCGGCTCTATATTATATTTACCCTTATATCGCCATTGTTTGTTTCCAGAAAGGCAGAGCCCTTACTGTCGCCCAGGGTTGCTTCTCCGGTGAATTCACCGGGGCCGCCGGAGTATTTTTCCAGGCCGCTGATATTGCTGTTATTGTTGCGGGCCTGAATCTTAAGGCTGGAATTTTTGGGCAGCCTGAAGGTGATGCCCCCATTGGTTCCCCTCAGTTCATACTTTTTTACCAGGGGTGAGGAGGAAGCCAGTTCTATACTCCCGTTGCAACAGGTGGCCGTAACATTTCCACCGGGATTAAGTATGGTGATCCTGCCTTCGGATGACTCGGCCACAGCATCTCCGGCAACACTGGACAGGTTTATTTCTCCCAGCCTGCTTACCGCCCGGACATCGCCGGACTGGTCCTCAACCTCTATCCTTCCCGAGGCGGTCTCCAGGGAGAGCTTTTTGGCCGAGGTTTTTTGCGCCAGTATGTTTCCCAGGTTGGTTGACGCGGTTACCTCCAGGCCGGACGGGATCTCCAGTTGCATTTTAACTGATGTGTTTTTTCCGCCCGGGACATTTTCAGGCAGTGTGTAAATCTTGATCAGCTGTCCGGCCTCCACCTGTATTTTTTGATTTTCGGCCGCAGCCTTTGCGTTTTCCGGGGTGGAGCCTCTGCCGGTTATTTTTGCGGAAACGTGTATCTTATCGTCAGGGCTCGGTGTTATTTCAATGCTGCCTGATTTCACATCAACCTCCAGCCTGCTTCCCTCAGCCGCTGCAATGGGGTCTCCCTGCCAGTCCCGCACATATTCCGAGCCGTTGACATTGAATATTTCCCCAAGCAAATCATAGGGCGCCAGTTTGTATACGGCGCTGGCAAACAGGGCCAGAACCGCTATCAGCGCTATTAGAACAGCGCTGGGAATGCTGAACTGTATTTCCCTTTCCCCCCCGGCCATGGCCCTCCTGACAAAGTACTCCAGCCCGAGCCCAACCAGGAGAAGGGGCCAGAATTTAAGGACCTGCCTGATGTCGGTATACCCCAGATTGCTGGACAGTATTCCCAGACCCAGGGCGATAAGGCCAAGAGCCAGGGTAAATGACCCCACCTTAATTTTCGGTTGTGATGTCTCCACAGCCGTTTCCTCCTTTTCCGAAGGTTTTCATATTGTGGTTTTGTGAATAAGCGGTTCGCCGGATACCTTCACCTTTTTCCCCTCTTTTCACCGCCTCTGTTTTTTTCAGACGGCAAAGAAACGGTTGTTACCTCACTATATAATAAACTTTTTTTAAATTATTTTAAAAAATATTTATCCGTGGCCGGTGTATTTAAACAGCGCAGGAAGAAATGGAAAAATATTTGTTTTCTATATTTGCATCAGCCTTTTCCCTTTTGCAAATAATACTTTCACAATACAAGAAGAGTATCGAGAGAGGTGAATTAAGTGGTGCGAACCCTTTATGTGGGTAATTTGCCCTGGTCGACAAAGGCCGAAGACTTGCAGGAGGTTTTTTCCCGGTATGGTGAGGTAATCAGCTCCCGGGTGATAACCGATCGCGAGACGGGAAGGTCCCGGGGTTTTGGTTTTGTAGAGGTGGCTGATCAGGATGCGGATCAGATAATTGCAGCTTTAAACGGTACGGAGCTGGGGGGAAGGGTTTTGACCGTAAATGAGGCCAAGGCCAGGGAAGAAAGGTCAAATTAGATTTTACCGGAAGTACGGAACCTCCTGGCAGGGAGGTTTTTCTTTTAATTTTAATGCTTATTACGTATGGTGCAATATCACATAATATATTACATTGCAATTATCGTTTCCGGATTTTTATTATATGTGGCGCCCCTCTGTTATTGAGAAGGAACTTTACCGGTGGAGCCGAATATATATAGTCAAACAAAATATAATCGGTAAATATTGAGGGGGAGTGTTGATTGGCATTTGATCCGCGGGAGTTGGCCGGCCTTGTCATGCGTGTTGCCGGGGAGCTTAAGGCATACGATATAACCATACTTGACATCAGCAAAGTATCGGTTATTGCGGACTTTTTTGTTATATGCTCCGGCAGGTCATCTACCAACGTACAGGCGATCGCTGAAGAAATAGTTAATAAGGTCAAGGAAAAATTCAGCGGCCTGACGCCGAGGACAGAGGGTATAAGGGAGGGGCGGTGGATTCTCCTGGACTACGGTGATGTGGTGGTCCATATATTCCAGGAGGAGGAGCGCAACTTCTACAATATTGAACGCCTTTGGGGGGACGCCCCCGTGGTGGGAATGACCGCCGGCCTGTAACAGAAATTAACTGCGGATATAATATTTTTAAAGTTGACACCTCCTGAAGGATATCTTATAATAGTCTTTGTCAATCTCAAAGACCGAGAGGCGATGAAGGGGAATAATAAGCACACGGGCTTTTTAGAGAGCCGCCGGGAGGTGTAAGGCGGCAGGCGCCGGTGTTGAAACTCGCCCCGGAGTTTACCGGGTGAAGGCTTGGATATGCCGGGAAACCGGTAAATGGTATGAGAATCGTAATCCGGTACGGTGTGCGGCCGTTAATCGCATTGAGAGGGTAAGTTGTATGGGGCTGTGGCGCAGAGGGAGCGCGCTTCCTTGGCATGGAAGAGGCCGCGGGTTCGATTCCCGCCAGCTCCACCATTATATTCTTACCAACCAGGGTGGTAACGCGGGCTTAAACCCGTCCCTTACAAGGGACGGGTTTTTTGATAATTGAGTTTATGTTTCTCATTCTGAGTCCTGAGTTCTGAGTTCTGACAAAATAATTCTCTCAGTATGAGTTAATGTGGGGGGAAATGCTGCAATGAAAGAACGCTACGACTTCAGGGAAATTGAAAGCAAGTGGCAGGAAAGGTGGGCCGCCGAAGACCTTTACCGGGCCGAGGACAATTCAGACCGCCCCAAGTACTACTGCCTGGAAATGTTCCCGTACCCTTCGGGGAAACTTCACATGGGGCATGTCAGGAATTATTCGATAGGTGATGTGCTGTCCAGGTTCCTGACCATGAACGGCTATAATGTGCTGCACCCCATGGGCTGGGACGCCTTCGGGCTGCCGGCCGAAAACGCGGCCATCAAGCACGGCAATATGCACCCTGCCGTCTGGACCTATGATAACATCAGCACCATGAGAAAACAGCTGAAACAGCTGGGGATAAGCTATGACTGGAACAGGGAAATAGCCACCTGCCATAAGGGCTACTACCGCTGGACCCAGTGGCTGTTCCTGCAGCTTTACAAAAGGGGTCTGGCCTACAAGAAGAAGGCAGCCGTAAACTGGTGCCCCTCATGCGCCACAGTGCTGGCCAACGAGCAGGTCAAGGAAGGGGTCTGTGAGCGCTGTAAGACCGGCGTGGAAAGAAAGGAACTGGACCAGTGGTTTTTTAAGATTACCGAATATGCCGACAGGCTGCTGGAGGACCTGAAACTCCTCAAGGGCTGGCCGGACAAGGTGAAAATTATGCAGGAAAACTGGATTGGCCGGAGCGAGGGCGCGGAAATAGATTTCCCCCTGGAGGACGGGGGCAAAATAACCGTCTTCACCACCAGGCCGGACACTGTTTTCGGAGTCACCTACATGGTGCTGGCCCCGGAGCACCCCCTGGTGGAGCGTCTGGTGGAGGGAAGGCCGGAGGCGGCGAAGGTAAGGGAGTTTGTCAAAAATGTAAGGAACCTCAGCGAGTTGGACAGAACCTCCAATGAGACCGAAAAGGTGGGTCTCTTTACCGGGGCCTACTGTATAAATCCCCTTAACGGGGAAAGGGTGCCCATACTGGTGGCCAACTATGTGTTGCTGGAATATGGCACGGGATGCGTAATGGGTGTCCCGGCCCATGACCAGAGGGACTTTGAGTTTGCCCGCAAGTACAACCTGCCGGTAAAGGTGGTTATACAGCCCGAGGGGACGGTGCTGGACCCGCAGACGATGACCGCGGCCTATACCGGAGAAGGGCTCATGGTTAATTCGGGCAGCTTCAACGGTATGCCCAACAAGGAAGGCATCAGGGCTGTGACCGCATACTGCGGGGAAAAGGGGATCGGCAAGGGTGTGGTCAACTTCAGGCTCAGGGACTGGCTCATATCCCGCCAGCGTTACTGGGGCGCTCCCATACCCATCATATATTGTGAGCACTGCGGCATTGTCCCGGTGCCGGATTCGGAACTGCCGGTGGAACTGCCCATGAATGTGGAATTCAAGCCCACCGGCCTGTCCCCCCTGGCCGATTGCAGCGAGTTTGTAAACGTTCCCTGTCCGGAGTGCGGGGCCCCGGGGCGCAGGGAGACCGACACCATGGACACCTTTATGTGCTCGTCCTTTTATTATTACCGTTACACCAGCCCCCGCAACACCGAGCGGGTGTGGGGGGAAAAGGAGGTCAACTACTGGCTTCCGGTGGACCAGTATATAGGCGGGGTGGAGCATGCCATACTGCACCTGCTTTACTCCAGGTTTTTCACCAAGTTCCTCTATGACATCAAGCTGGTTCCCAATGTTGAGCCCTTTACCAACCTGCTGACCCAGGGCATGGTGCTCAAGGACGGGGCCAAAATGTCCAAGTCCAAGGGCAATGTGGTCAGCCCGGAGGATATTGTGGCCACCTACGGGGCGGATACCGCCCGGCTGTTTATACTTTTCGCCGCTCCCCCGGAGCGTGACCTGGAGTGGAGCGACCAGGGGGTTGAGGGGTGCTACAGGTTTTTGAACAGGGTCTGGAGGCTGGTGGCCCCCCTGGCTGGAAAAATCGGCAGCGGCGGCCCGCCGGCCACCAAGGATCTGGTGGGGGTGGACCGGGAGATGCACCGGCTTACTCACCTGACCATAAAGAAGGTAACTGAAGATGTAGGCAGCAGGTTTAATTTCAACACCGCCATCAGCGCAATAATGGAAATGGTGAACGGACTCTATCAGTACAGGGAGGTTCCGGAGACCGACCGCAGCCCGGCTGTGCTGGATGAGGCGGTGGAAACGCTGCTGGTGCTGCTGGCGCCATTCGCCCCCCATATCACTGAGGAACTCTGGCAGGGGATTGGGCGAAGCGGCAGCGTCCACGCGCGGCCCTGGCCGAAGTACCTGCAGGAGGCGGTGGCGGAGGACGAGATAACCATTGTTGTTCAGGTAAACGGCAAGATTAAGGACAGGTTGCTGGTTCCGGCCGACATAACCCCAGACGGGCTGAAAGAACTGGTTTTGTCCAGCCCCAGGGTGCAGAAGTTGCTTGAAGGCAAGGCAGTTGTCAAGGTGATTCCGGTGCCGGGCAAACTGGTGAATATAGTGGTCAGGTAATATTTATATTACTCATACTGAGTGAATCCGTGGTCAGGAATCCAGATCCCCATGCCGCATAAATGCGGCACCATTGAAGGATGAAAATGTGTTCACTGCTTATAAGGAATGCCCGGACTTCTGCCCTGAAAATTCTTATACTGATTTAATTAGGGGTCAGGAATCCAGAATTCAGAATTCAGAATTCAGAATTGCGGGCATTCCTTTCGGGGGACCCTTAAGCGACATGCATCCGGGGGGAGTGTTCAACCCCGGGCGGAATTTATCGGAGGCTGCTA
>JBMOPF010000106.1:0-18008 GCA_049325075.1 Bacillota bacterium
TCCTTAGGCTCGGTCGTTAAGAGACTGTAGCAGCCTCCGATAAATTCCGCCCGGGGTTGAACACTCCCCCCGGATGCATGTCGCTTGGGGGTCATCTGAAAGGAATGCCCGGAATTCTGGATTCTGGATTCTGGCTTCTGGCTTCCGACAGCATAAGCATCTCAGTATAAGCTATTTTCAGGGTAGGTTTTTTGAGCCGGCTGTAGAATTCTTCATTATCAACGGAGATGCTATCCGAATATAACAGAATTTTTTTGGAGGGAAAAACATTGGAAAAGATGCTCAAGGATAAGGTTTGTATCATTACAGGGTCAGGCAGGGGTATAGGCAGGTCGGCGGCGCTTATGTTTGCGGCGGAGGGCGCCAAACTGGTAATAACTGATATCGACGAGGCCCCGGCGGCTGAAGTGGTGGAGGAAATTAAAAAAATGGGCGGCCAGGCCATAGCGGTTGTGGGGGATGTAACCGCCGATGGCTACCCGGAAAGGCTGATTGAGGAAACGGTAAAGGCCTTTGGCCCGGATATTGATATTATTGTGAACAATGCCGGCTATACATGGGACGGAGTAATCCACAAGATGACCGACAAGCAGTGGCAGGCCATGCTGGATGTCCATATTACCGCGCCTTTCAGAATAATAAGGGCTGCCACGCCTTATATGAGGGGCAACGCCATAAAGGAAAAAGAACAGCACGGCAAGGCCAAATGCAGAAAGATAATCAATATTACTTCAACCTCCGGTGTTGACGGCAACGCCGGCCAGGTCAACTATGCCAGCGGCAAGGCGGCCGTCGTGGGACTGACCAAGACTCTGTCCAAGGAGTGGGGCGGCTTCAATATACTGGTCAACTGTGTAGCCTTTGGCTTTATAGACACAAGGCTTACCCGCACCAAGGACGGCGGAGAGGTAATAGAAAGGGATGGTGAAAAGGTCGCACTGGGCATACCCGAGCAGATCCGGATGATGTACCCCATGATTTGCCCGCTGGGCAGGCCTGCAACCCCTGAAGAGGCGGCGGGGGCAATACTGATGCTGGCATCTCCCATGGCCGACTATATTACCGGGCAGGTAATAAGGGTGACCGGGGGGGTTTAGGCAAAAGGGCATTCCCGGTTGGGCGGAGAGGCTATGAGGTATTTCCGGCTGGGCGGAGAGGCTAACGGGCATTTCCGGCTTCTCCGGCCAGCCGGCCTCTCCGACCGGATAAGTATTTAAGTATTGCAGTATAAGGAGGATGACATAATGGGCATTGACCTTAATACTGGTGACTACAGGATATTCAGGGAATCTTTCAGGAAGTTTATTGAGGCCGAGCTGAAACCCCACTATGACAGGTGGGAAGAGGAGGGGCTGGTTCCCAGGGAGGTATGGCGCAAGTGCGGCGAAAACGGTTTTCTGTGCCCGTGGGTGGCCGAGGAATATGGCGGGTCGGGGGTTGACTTCGGCTATTCCGTCATCATCATTGAAGAACTGGCTAAAAGCGGGACCAATGTTATGTTTCCCCTGCACAGCGATATTGTGGTGCCGTACATTGCGTCTTACGGGAACGAGGCGCAGAAGAAGAAATGGCTTCCGGGATGTGTTTCCGGTGAACTGATTGCGGCGGTGGCCATGACTGAGCCCAATGCCGGATCCGATCTGTCCGCCATTAAGACCACGGCCAAAAGGGATGGGGACCATTATGTGCTGAACGGGGCCAAAACCTTTATTTCAGGGGGCCATAACTGCTCTATAGTGGTGGTGGCCTGCAAGACAAACCCCCAGGCCAACCCGCCCCACCAGGGCATCAGCCTGATCGTGGTGGAGGAGGGTACGCCGGGCTTTATCAAGGGGGCCAGGCTGAAAAAGATGGGGCTCAAGAGCCAGGACACCACCGAGTTGTTTTTTGAGGACTGCAGGGTGCCGGTTGAAAACCTTCTGGGGCAGGAGAACGTTGGTTTTTTCTACCTGATGCAGAAACTTCAGCAGGAGAGGCTTGTCTGCGCCATCGGTGCCCAGGCCGGGGCCGAAAAGATGCTCAAGGAAGCCATAGAGTATAGCGGCACAAGGACCGTTTTCGGAAAGCCCGTATCAAAGTTTCAGCACAATTCCTTCAAAATAGTGGAGATGGCCACAGAGATTGAGCTGGGCAGGGTGTTTCTGGACCGTTTGATTGAAGATCACATGGACGGTAAAAATGAGGTGCGAAGGGTGTCCATGGCCAAATACTGGATTACGGAAATGGCCAACCGGGTGGCGTACAACTGCCTTCAGCTTTACGGCGGGTACGGCTATATGGAGGAGTATCCCATCAGCAGGGACTACCGGGATATAAGGATTCAGAACATATACGCGGGATCCACCGAGGTGATGAAGCTTATTATCGCCAAGGATATGGGGCTGTAAAGCTTTTAAAAGAGGTTTTTTTCCGGGATGGCAGAAATAATTGCTGTCCTCTTTTTTTAGATTTGACATTTTCCCGACACACAGAGACTGTATAATGGCATGGGAAAAATAGTGTAAATTGTAAGGCCGGGGAAAGTTAAGATATAACGGTAAGTAAAATTCAAAACCAAAATTAAGAACGCAGGGTGTTGAAAATGGAGAATATACTGGTGGTGGAAGATGAAAAGCCTATTGCCCTTTTGCTGAAAGCCTATCTTGAAAAGGCGGGATACAGGGTTTCTACAGCCTATGACGGGGAGGAGGCCCTGAATATGTTTAATGAGGACAGGCCCGCAATTGTTCTGCTGGACCTGATGCTGCCCGGCAGGGACGGGTGGTCGGTGCTGGACGAGATAAGACGCCGGGGAAGTTGCCCGGTAATTATTATAACGGCCCGGGGGGCTGTTGAAGACCGCCTGAGGGGACTGGGCGGCGGGGCCGACGATTATATAGCCAAGCCTTTTAATCCGGAGGAGGTGGTGGCCCGGGTGCAGGCGGTATTAAGGCGGCCCCCCCACATAGTGGAGCCGGAGGTGTTCAGGGTTGGCAGCCTATCTGTGGATTTTACCTCATGCAGCGCCACCGTCGGGGGGAAAGTAGTGCCGCTGGTGCCTCGCGACTGGAAGCTGCTGGCATTTTTGTCCCGCCACCCCAACATGGTTTTTACACGGGATCAGCTTATTGACAATGTGTGGGGCATGGATTATGACGGCGGTGACCGGGCTGTGGATGTGGCGGTCAAGCGGCTTAGAAAGTCTCTGAGGGACTGGCCTTCATCCGAGGGTGAAATTGAAACTGTGCGGGGAGTGGGGTATATGCTGCGTGTTAAAGAGACTTTACCCGTATGACAGGGAATCGGTGCCGCTGCTTACTTACTGGACCGGGCGGTATGTTTTGGTGCTGCTGCTGAGCCTTTTGGTCATGGCGGTAATCGCCGGTGTATGGATAAGAACAAACACCTACAACCACCGCTTTGAACTGCTCCAGTTGATGGCCGAGCATCTGGCTGACAGCGGCGGCAATCAAGTATCCAATCCATATCCTTCGCCGGGGAAACACCGGGCCCAGAGAATGCTGCCGGCCGGTGCGTTTGTTGTGCAGGTTGTTGACAGGTCGGGAACGTTTTATACAATAAGTGACCCCATGAATCCCATACCGGTTCCCCAGGCGCTTCTCCAGCCTTCACCCCAGTACCGGGTTGTGCTTGGCGGGGTGGTAACAAGGGAGCAGGTCAGGACCGGAACCCAGACCTGGCTCCGGGTGGGTGTGCCGGTCTATGATGATAGTACATTGGAGGCTGTCTATGTCCTTGCCCCCACTGAAAATTTAACCGGCCAATTACAGCGTCTGTATGGTTACCTGGCGATAATAACTGCCACTATAGGGCTGGCTGGCTGGCTGGTGCTTTATTTTCTTTCAAGAAGGCTGACCAGCCCGGTGCTCAGGGTGGCCGAAGCCGCCCAGAGTATTGCCAGGGGTGAATACCAGCCTGATTTGCCCGGAAAGTTAAGGGAAAAGGAACTTCAGCAGCTGGTGACGTCTTTTAAAAACATGGCCTCGCAGCTGCAGGAACTGGAAAAAATGAGAAGTGACCTGCTGGCCGGGATATCGCATGAACTGCGCACTCCTGTAACGTCAATAAGGGGAATGATTCAGGGGGTGCGGGACAAAGTGGTGAGCGGTGCGGAGGCCGAAGAATTTTTAAAGATCTCCATGGATGAAGCCCTGCGTTTGCAGCGAATGGTGGAGGAACTGCTGGACCTGTCGTCTCTTGAGGCCGGGGCGGTGTCAATTCTGAAGGACAGGACCGATTTGGCAGCACTGGTGGATGAGGTGGCCAGGCAGGTGCTTCTGATGGATGAATTTGCCGGTGTTGGAATATTAAAGGACCTCCCCGGAGAGCCATTATGGATTAATTGTGATGCTGACAGGGTGCGCCAGATTATATTGAACCTTTTTGACAACAGCAGAAAGGCAAATGCGGACAGCATAAGGGTTAAACTGGCCGAAGAAGGGGGTATGGCGCTGCTGGACGTGGAGGATAATGGAACCGGTATCAGTCCGGAAGAAGAAAGATATGTTTTTGAAAGGTTCTTCAGGGGAAGCGCCGGGGGGCGGACAGCCCGCGGCCTTGGCCTGGGCCTTACCGTAAGCCGCTTACTGGCCCGTGCCCATGGCGGTGATTTAATATTGCTGAAAACCGGCCCCGGGGGAACTGCATTTCGCCTTAGCCTGCTGCTTAAAATGAATGATCAAAGGTAGTAAGGCCTAACACATGGTGGGTGATGAAAATTTATCAATACAGAAAGGGTGAGAATTGGTGACAGTACCCGGTTCCGGCTTGAAAACCGGGATTATCCCTTTGTTAAAGGGACGGAGACTCCTGTTTTGCGCCGCTGCCTTATTGATAATTGTTGCTGCTGTTTTTTTAATACGCGGGCGAACGGATTCAGCGGGGTCATACCTGACTGAGCCGGTAGCCAGAGGTGATGTGATCGACGCCATTACCGCTTCCGGAACCGTGGAGGCGGAAACTTCGGTCCCCCTGACCTTTAAAAATCAGGGGGTTATTAAAGCCATATATGTAAAGGAGGGGCAGACGGTAACCAAGGGACAACTGCTTGCAGAACAGGATGACAGCGACCTGAAGACGCAATATAATCAGCAAATGGCTAACTTGAAGAGCGCCGAAGCGAAGCTCGCCCTGGCCAGGGCCGGAGCAACGAAGGAGGATATCGCCCAGGCCGAGGAAAATGTTAATCTGGCCCGGATAAATCTGGAACAGGCGAAATCGGACTTCGACCGCAACGATGAACTTTTTAAGTCAGGCGCTTTGTCCGGGGCGGACAGGGATAAGTATGAAAATGACTATAAGCTTGCAGAGGTAAAGCTTCGCCAGGCCCAGGCCCAATTGGACGCCCTGAAGGCCGGCAGCAGGCCGGAAGATATTTTGGCCGCTGAAGCCCAGGTGGAGGCGGCCAGGGCACAGGTGGAGGCGGCCGGCAACAACCTTGATTCAGCCAGGCTGGTGTCGCCGGCCGATGGTGTTATAGGGCTGGTGAGCGCAGTTGTGGGGCAGCGCACCAATGGGGGTAATTCCAACAACAGTGCTGACGGTTTTATTACTCTTATTTCCACCGGGCTGAAGGTGGAGGCAATGGTTAACGAGGCGGATGTGGGCAAGGCCGCTGTCGGACAGAAAGCCACTTTCACCGTTAACTCCTACCCGGGACGGGAATTCCTGGGAACTGTTGAAAGTATATCCCCCAAGGCAGAGACCGTTTCCAATGTCCAGCTTTACCGGGTGGTAATAGCCCTGGATAAACAGGAACCCGACCTTAAGGTGGGCATGCCGGCCAATGTGAATATTATAATCAATCAGCGGGAAAATGTTGTTACTGTGCCTAAAACGGCGGTAACATACGCTGCCAGGAATATGGCCGGCCAGACGGGCAGCACGGCATCGGGGGACGGTTCCTCTGCCGGGAACCGTATGGAAAACCGGCAAGGTACAGGCGGGTGGAAACCGGAACAGGGAAGCCGGTCCGGGGCAACAGGTGAAAGGGATGTGGCAGTTTTTGTTATGGAAAACGGGAAGCGGGTGCTGCGGCAGATCAAGGTGGGCATTGACGACAGCACCAACTATGAGGTAATAGAAGGTTTGAAAGAGGGCGAGCTGCTTGTAATAGGCGATTCTTCGCAGGCGGTGACAACCACATCCTCTAATCCATCTTCCAGGTCCTCCAATTCATCCTCTCCCCAGAGACGGATGCTATTTATGGGACACTGAGGACAAAATCGGCATTGGACGGAGGTATGAAATTGGAACCGCAGCCTGTCATTATGCTGGAAAATATAAAAAAGACATACCGGATGGGGTTACACCGGTTAAATGCCCTAAAGGGAGTGTCTTTACGCATTGACCGGGGCGAGACGGTTGCCGTGATGGGGTCGTCCGGTTCGGGAAAATCGACACTGTTGAACATAATCGGCTGTCTCGACCGTCCCACCGAGGGCAGTTACTTTTTGGAAGGAACCGATGTGTCGAAAATGTCCCGGGATGATCTGGCCCTGATCAGGAATGAAAAGATAGGCTTTATATTTCAGGGGTTCAACCTTTTGAGCAGGACCAGCGCCCTGGAAAATGTAATACTTCCCCTCTGGTATACAGGCCAACAAAACGGGGCCGGCAAACGGGAGATGGAGCGGAGGGGACTGGAGGCCCTTTCCTGGGTAGGGCTGGCGGACCATAGCCGGCATCATCCCAATCAGCTGTCCGGCGGGCAGCAGCAGCGGGTGGCCATTGCCAGGGCGCTGATAAACAATCCCTCCCTGCTGCTGGCCGACGAGCCTACCGGAGCGCTGGACACCAGGACCGGCATAGAGGTGGTAGGCATAATTCAGAGGCTTAACCGGGATAAAAATATTACGGTGGTTATTGTGACGCATGATCCCGGGATAGCTGAATATTGCGGGAGGATCGTGAGGCTCAGGGATGGCAGGATATTGGGGGATGAAAAGGTGCCGCAGCCAAAAGTGGCGTCGGAGGAATTGAAAAGGATGCCGGCGGAGGTGGAAGCGTGAGGCTGATGAACAGTTTGGGCGCGGCTGTTAACGGCCTGCGCGTGAACAAATTAAGGTCTTTGCTTACTATTTTGGGCATTGTTATCGGAGTGTCCGCGGTGATAATAATGATTGCCGTGGGCCAGGGCGCCCAAAAAAATATAACGTCACAAATAGAGGGTATGGGATCAAATCTGCTGATGATTTTACCGGGGGCTGACCGGGGGCCGGTCCGTGGAGCAGGGGGCGGTGTAAACACACTTACCCGGGACGATGCTGATGCAGTGGCCAAACTTCCCTTTGTGAAAAACGTTGCACCGGAGCTGTCAACCAACGCCACCGTCTGGTATGAAAACAAGACCTGGACGGCGCAGGTTTCCGGAACAACGCCTGAGATGGAGAATATCAAGAACTGGCATCCCCAGTACGGGGCTTTTTTCAGCGACAGTGATTTGAGTGAAAACGCTTTGGTGGCGGTGGTGGGAAAAACGGCCGCAGACAACCTTTTTCCGCCGGGAATGGATCCTCTCGGATCAAATATACGTATTAACGGACTGAATTTTACAGTGATTGGTGTTCTGCCGTCCAAAGGCGCATCAATGGGCGGGAACGATCAGGACAATATTGTATACATACCCATAAGTACTGCCCAGGTAAGGCTTTTGGGTGTGAATAATGTGCGGGTGATAAACGTCCAGGCTGAAAGCGCCGAAAGTGTGAATTTTGTCCAGGAGGAAATAACCGGACTGCTCAGGCAAAGACACAGGATTCCGCAGAGTGGCGAGAATGACTTTAATGTCCGAAACCTGGCGGAAATGCTTGCTACAGCTGAAAATATAACAGGTATCCTGACCATGCTGCTGGCCAGCGTGGCCGGTGTGTCACTCCTGGTCGGAGGCATTGGGATAATGAATATTATGCTGGTTTCGGTTACTGAAAGAACCAGAGAGATAGGTATCCGCATGGCGGTGGGAGCCACCGGCAAAGCCATATTGACCCAGTTTCTGGTGGAGGCGGTTGTTCTTTCGTTGCTGGGAGGTTTTATTGGTATATTGCTTGGCATGGCCGGATCAAAACTGATTTCCATGTTGGTTGGCTGGCCGGCTGCCATAACCCTCTGGTCTGTATTGCTGTCGGTGGGCTTTTCGGCGGCGGTGGGGATATTCTTCGGCTTCTACCCGGCCAGAAAGGCTGCCGGTCTTGATCCCATTGTGGCATTGAGATTTGAGTAGTTCACTTTAAAGATTTTTTATCATCAAATTGGGGTTTTTTCGCAGGGCTGAAAACAAAGGCGGGTACATTTACTTTTATCGGGACAGGGCTTACGGTGACGGCGCTTTCTTCCCGCCCGGGGCTGGATGGAACACTGGTTTTTATATCCCTGACCCGTATCAGCAAGGCCCCCAAAAGCGCCGCCGCGCCGGCCAGGGCGGCGGCGGACCAGAACATTGCCGGCCGGCTTAATCCCATCAGCAGGCTGAAGAGGGGCGGCCCGACAGCCACGCCGAGGAATCGCACGCCGCCGTAGAGTGAGGTCACCAGGCCCCTTCTCTGGGCCTCACAGGAACTGGTGATGATGGTGTTCAGGCAGGGCAGGGTGAGCCCGGTTCCAACCCCGGCCAGGGATATGGCGGCAAAAAAGAGAATGGTGTTGCGGTTGAAAATCCCCAGCACGGCCAGGGCGGCAAAAATCAGCGCCATGCCGGTAACCACCAGCCATTTCATAAGCACGTATTTCTTTTTTATCAGCATACCGGTGATATAGGAGGTGGAGCTCATAAAGAGAACCGGTATGGCAAGGGCAAAGCCCTTGGTGACCCCCTTTAACCCGTACCTGCTTTCCAGAAACTCAGAAAGGAAAAAAAGCACACCGAAGAGAATCGTCAGGGCCACCATGCCCGAGAAAAACGAGGTCAGCAGCATGGCTGACTTTTTTTCAAATATTTTCCCTATGGATTTAAGGTATTCCGACACATTCTGCTTTGCCCGGTTGGAGTCGGGCTCACTGACCAGAAACCAGATGCCGAGTACAATGGGAATAATTACAGCAGGAAAGAAGAAAAAGGTGGCGTACCACGCGATCAGCCCTATCAGCGCCCCCAGAATGGGGCTGACCACCTTTCCAAAGCCGTTGGCGGCCTCAATAACTCCCAGTGATTTGCTCCTCTGCTTGCCTGTGAACAGGTCTCCGCACAGGGCCATGGCTATGGGAGCTGTTCCGGCGGCGCCAATGCCCTGTAAGATCCTTCCGCCAAGTATCACAGTGTAAGCGCTTTTAGCCGTAAAAACTGCACCAAACCCGGCTACAAGTCCACCGATGCCATAAAGGACAAGGGACGGGGCGATGATGATCTTCCTCCCGAAGCGGTCCGACAAAAAGCCCGCCAGGGGTATAATCAGTCCTGCTGGGACGGAAAACAGGGTAATGATAAGGCTTACCTGAAAGCCGGTCAGATTAAGGGAGTTCTTTATATCCGGAAGCACCGGGATAATCATGGAATTTCCCAGCACCATTATAAAGGGAACTCCGCTCAAAGCCGCCAGAACAGCGGCCCCTGTTTTTTTCGGCATGCTTGTTCCACATCCTTTCCGTAATAGATATTTTGTCAACAGTTCTTTGATGGTATGCATTTCCACCGTAAATAAGGCATATAAAACTTAAAAGGTATGGCGCGGGAGGGCTTGCAATTGCTTTTTGTTTTTGAAAAAATTGTACTGGGAATGGCGGCTCTCAGGTTTCTGTCTTCAACCATAGAGTTTACGGCAGCGGTCCTGATGCTGAAATTCAACAATGTGGAGGCGGCCTTTAAAATAAACGCCCTGCTGGCGGTGGTGGGACCCAGCGTGATGATTACGGTAACGTCGCTGGGCCTGGTGGGACTGGCCGGAAAGGTGTCGCCCCAGGGTCTGGCCTTCATAGTATTGGGAGTGGCATTTATCTTTATCGGCACCAGTAAAATTTGATAATTATAATTCCGAAAATTCTTCTCTATTGGGCAGACTCTCTATTGACAGGGGGTGTTGTTCCCTGGTAAACTATATTAAATTAAAAAGGGTACCCTTTAAAAGCGGTCCAGAGAGGCCGGTAAGGTGTTTATATTCACAGGTTGACAAAAGGCCTGACCGTGCCCGTTATCGGCATGATCAGGTTTTTTTATGCGCCTCTTAATGAGATTAAAGAATAAGGAATGCATACACATTCTGAATTCCGCCACCTGTAAGGTGGCGCCGCCGGGAGGGCGGCAATTAGGGGGGGTGCCATTTTGCAGGGCTCTTTCAGGCAGAAGGCGGTAATCCTCGACAGGGAGGGAATCCGCAGGGCGCTTACAAGGATTGCCCATGAGATTATCGAGCACAACAAGGGTACGGATAATCTGGCGCTGATTGGCATTCGCAGCAGGGGGGTGCCCCTGGCCGGACGGCTGGCCGAAAAGATTTATGAGATTGAGGGAAAAATGGTGCCGGTGGGCATGCTTGACATAACTCTCTACCGCGATGATCTGGGCACAATGTCCACACAGCCCTCTTTGCGCAAGACCGAGGTTGGCTTTACGGTGGACGGCAAAACCATTGTGCTGGTGGATGACGTGATTTTTACCGGCAGGACCATCAGGGCGGCCATGGACGCGGTAATAGATCTGGGCAGGCCCAGGATGATTCAACTGGCCGTGCTGGTTGACAGGGGGCACAGGGAACTTCCCATCAGGGCCGACTACGTCGGCAAAAATGTGCCGACGTCCATAAAGGAAGATGTTGCGGTGCTGCTGGATGAAACCGACAGTGACGAAAGGGTAATAATAACAGAGGGAAAAAAACATTGACTGGGCTGCCATCCTTTTAAAACGGTCCCGTGAGGCCGGCAAGGGAGAGGCGATGATAGTCTTTCTTGCGCCGGCCCCGGCGGGAATATCGATTTCCCGCGGGGTCTTTAATTTTGTCCGGAGGAATGAATGGCCCGTGAGGGGCAGTAGTTGTTGAAGGGTATTGATTGACCGGGAGGGGATATAATGCCGCTGATAAAAAAGGACATTATCGGACTGGAGGGTATGGGAAGGGACAGCATAGGCCTGATACTGGACACGGCGGCCTCCATGAAGGAGATTCTGGGCAGGCAGATAAGAAAGGTGCCCACTCTGAGGGGAAAAACGGTGGTCAACCTGTTTTACGAGCCCAGCACCAGAACAAGGACATCCTTTGAGCTGGCGGCCAAGTATCTCAGCGCCGACTCGGTGAACATCGCCTCCTCAACCAGCAGTGCGGTGAAGGGGGAAAGCCTCAGGGACACTGCAGCCACAATTGCTGCCCTGGGCGCCGATGTGGTGGTGCTGCGCCACCCCATGGCCGGTGCGCCCCAAATACTTGCCGGGTCGATAAAATCAGCCGTTATCAATGCCGGGGACGGGGCCCATGAGCACCCCAGCCAGGGGCTGCTGGACCTGTTTACCGTAAGGGAGAAAAAGGGCGGCATAAAAGGTCTCCAGGTGGCTATTGTGGGTGACATTCTGCACAGCCGCGTGGCCCGGTCGGATATATGGGGCTTTACCACGATGGGCGCCGATGTTAGGCTGTGCGGTCCGTCCACCATGATGCCGGCGGAGATCGAAAGGATGGGGGTCCGCTGCTACAGCAGGATTGAGGATGCCCTCGACGGCGCCGACGTGGTGATTATGCTCAGGATACAGCTGGAGAGACAGCAGCAGGGACTTTTCCCCTGTGTGAGGGAGTATGCCGGCATGTTCGGCCTGAACGGAAAGAGGCTCGCCCTGGCGGCCCCGGATGCCCTGGTGATGCATCCCGGCCCCATAAACCGGGGTATTGAAATTGCGCCGGATGTAGCGGATGGGGTGCAGTCGGTTATCAATGGGCAGGTTACAAACGGCGTGGCGGTGAGAATGGCCCTGCTTTACCTGCTGATGGGAGGTGGACCTGGTGAAGTTGCTGATTAAGGGAGGCACGGTGGTGGATCCGGCAGCCGGAACTTTGCCGGAAATGGATGTGCTGGTGGAAAACGGGGTGATCACCGGGGTGGACCGGGGGATAGAGGCGCCGGGGCCGGATACGGATGTGGTTGACGCTTCGGGAAAACTGGTGACACCGGGCCTTATAGACATGCACGTCCACTTGAGGGAGCCCGGCTATGAAGCCAAGGAAACCATTGAAAGCGGATGCGGGGCGGCAGTGCGCGGTGGCTTTACCGCCGTGGCGTGTATGCCCAATACCGACCCTGTGACTGACAACAAGACGGTTGTGAGGTATATACTGGAAAAGGCGCGGCAGGCCAACCTGGCCCGTGTTTACCCGGTGGGGGCCATTACCAGGGGCAGCATGGGCAGGGAGTTGTCCGAGATGGCCGGGATGAAGGAGGCCGGCGCGGTGGCTGTGTCAGACGACGGGAAACCGGTGGCCGACGCGGGTGTAATGCGAAGGGCCATGCAGTATGCCTCCATGGTGGGGCTGACGGTTATCTCCCACTGCGAGGAGCCGTCCCTTTTTGCCGGTGGAGTCATGAACGAAGGTTACAATTCCACCAGGCTGGGACTGAAAGGTATTCCGGCGGCGGCCGAGGAGGTCATGGTGGCCAGGGACATTATACTGGCGGAGCTTACCGGCTGCAGACTGCATATAGCCCATGTGAGCACGGCGGGATCAGTAAGGCTGATAAGGGAGGCCAGGGCCCGCGGGGTCAGGGTGACGGCGGAGGTGACGCCGCACCATTTCACCCTTACTGACAGCGCGGTTGAGGGCTATAACACCTCAACCAAGGTCAACCCGCCCCTGCGGGGGGAGGACGACCTGGCAGCCATAAAAGAGGGCATTGCCGACGGAACCATTGATGTTATCGCCACTGACCACGCCCCGCACACCGCGGAGGAAAAAGACGTCGAGTACGACAGGGCGCCCTTTGGCCTGGTGGGCCTGGAAACGGCGGTGGGCCTGGTGTGGACCGAACTGGTGGCCAAGGGAATTATAAGCCCCGCCAGGGCTGTGGCCATGATGTCCGCCAACCCTGCCAGGATACTGGGGCTGGGAGACAGGTCCATCTCCGTGGGGGCGGTGGCGGATATTACGTTAATTGACCCGGAACTTAGGGAGACGGTGAACCCGGACAATTTTCGCAGCAAGGGCAGGAATACCCCCTTTGCCGGAAGGGAGCTCAAGGGACTTCCGGTCATGACCATAGTGGGGGGAAGGATAGTATATAGAGCTAATTCTGAGTGAATCTGCCGTCGGAATCCAGAATTCAGAATCCAGAATTCAGAATGAATCAGCACTGAATTATTGGTCTTTATTGTCCAATGTAATGCTTTCATGCCGCTGACGCGGCACCAGCAGAGGATGAAAAAAACAAGGAATGCCCGGAATTCTGGATTCTGGCTTCTGACTTCTGAATTCTGACCCATGATTATAGCAGTATTAGGATAAACCGGAGGTGTATTATTTGAAAGCGATACTGGCCCTGGAAGACGGCACATTTTTTATGGGAAAAGCCTTTGGGTCAAAAGTTGAGTGCTGGGGAGAGGTGGTTTTCAATACGGGCATGACAGGCTATCAGGAGATACTCACCGACCCCTCTTACTGCGGGCAGATAGTGGTCATGACATATCCACTGATTGGAAACTATGGCATTAACAGGGAAGATTTCGAGTCAAGAAAATCATACGTGCGGGGCTTTGTGGTCAAGGAAGAGTGTGATCATCCCAGCAACTGGAGAGCCAGTTACAGGGTTTCCGACTTCCTGTTCAGGCAAGGTGTGCCGGGTATTTCCGGGATTGATACCAGGGCGCTGACCCGCCACCTGAGGAGTTTCGGCACTATGCGAGGGGTAATCAGCAGTGACGGGACAGACCCGGCGGCGCTGGTGGAAAAGGCTCGCAACTGCCCCCATCTGACCGGCCAGAAGATGGTGCCGGAGGTTTCCACCAGGGAGACGTACAGGATCGAGGGCGATGGAAAACGGGTAGTGCTCATAGACTTCGGCTCAAAGCTTAATATAATACGCCATCTTCAGATGAGAAGGTGTGATATTTATGTGGTGCCGGCGGAAACTGGGGCAGGGGAAATAATGGCCCTTGAGCCGGACGGCGTCTTGCTCTCCAACGGGCCGGGGGACCCTGTGGATGTGCCTTACGCGGCGGAGACGGTAAGGGAACTGGCCGGGCGGGTGCCCATTTTCGGCATCTGCCTTGGGCACCAGATTATGTCCCTGGCCATGGGGGCCAAAACCTATAAAATGAAATTCGGCCACAGGGGGTCCAACCACCCGGTCAAGGATATGCTTACCGGAAGGGTCTATATAACCTCGCACAATCACGGTTTTTCGGTGGATGAGGACTCCATGGCTGGCCTGGGGCTGGAAGTTACCCACAGGAACCTGAACGACCAGACCGTCGAGGGGATGCGACACACCGTCCTGCCGTTCTTTTCGGTGCAGTACCATCCGGAGGCGTCACCCGGACCCACTGAGTCCGGCTATATTTTTGACCAGTTTATAGAACTTATGGCTAAACATAAAGGTGGGAGGTAAATCATGCCGCTGGATAAAAGCCTGAAAAAGGTGATGGTGATAGGTTCGGGCCCGATAATTATAGGGCAGGCCGCCGAGTTTGACTACGCCGGCACGCAGGCCTGCAGGGCGCTGAGGGAGGAGGGCCTCGAGGTGGTCCTCATCAACAGCAACCCGGCCACCATTATGACCGACAGCAATATGGCGGACCGTGTGTATATTGAGCCGCTGACGCCGGAGTTTGTTACCCGGGTAATTAAAAAGGAGAGGCCGGACGGCATAGTGCCCGGCCTGGGCGGCCAGGTGGGCCTGAACATGGCAAAGCACCTGGCGGAAAAGGGGGTTCTGGACCATTACGGTGTCAGGCTTCTGGGTACTCCGCTGGAGGCCATCAAGAGGGCCGAGGACAGGGAGGGCTTCAAATCCACCATGGAGAGCATTGGAGAGCCGGTGCCCGAGAGTGTTGTGGTGGAGACGGTTGAGGAGGCCGTGGCCTTTGCCAGGGAGATCGGCTTTCCGCTTGTGGTCCGGCCGGCGTACACTCTGGGAGGAACCGGGGGCGGCATGGTGTACAATATGGAGGAACTGGTTGATACCACCACCAGGGGCCTCAGTGTAAGCATAATTCACCAGGCCCTTATAGAGCGGAGCCTGGTGGGCTGGAAGGAAATCGAGTTCGAGGTGATGCGGGACAACAATAATAACTGCATTACCATTTGCGGCATGGAGAACATTGACCCCATGGGCATCCATACCGGCGACAGCATAGTGGTGGCGCCCATCCAGACTCTTACCGACCGGGAGTATCAGATGCTGAGGACAGCGTCGCTGAAAATAATACGCGCCCTGGATGTGGCCGGGGGGTGCAACGTACAGTACGCCCTCGACCCGGAAAGCATGGCGTATTATGTGATAGAGGTCAATCCCAGGGTTTCCAGGTCTTCGGCCCTGGCCTCAAAGGCTACCGGCTATCCCATAGCCAAGGTTTCCGGCAAGATCGCCGTGGGGCTTAATCTGGACGAGATAAAGAACGCTGTTACCGGCAAAACCTACGCCTGTTTTGAGCCCTCCATAGACTACGTGGTGGTTAAATTCCCCCGCTGGCCCTTCGATAAGTTCACACTGGCCGACCGCCAGCTGGGCACACAGATGAAGGCCACGGGAGAGGTCATGTCCATAGACAGAACCATGGAAGGCGCCCTGATGAAAGCCGTTCGCTCCCTTGAAATAGGAACCCCCGGCTTAATGCTGAAAGGCATGAAAGACCTCAGCGACAGTGAAATAGACAATGGGCTCAAACATGCGGATGACCGGAGGATGTTCATACTGGCCGAGGCCATGCGCCGGGGAATGCTGGACGATCACCTCCATAGACTGACCGGAATTGACCGGTTTTTTCTGCAAAAAATAAGAAATATTATAAATCTGGAAATAAGAATAAGCCGGGAGGGGTTTGCAGGCCTTACCCGCGACACCGTCCTGGAGGCCAAAAAAATGGGCTTTGCGGACTCGTATATGGCTCAGTTGGCGGGAGTGAGGGAAGAGGATATCCGCAGCCTGTGCACTTCACATGGGATCAGGCCTTCATACAAGATGGTGGATACCTGCGCTGCCGAATTCGAGGCGGTAACCCCCTATTACTACTCCTGCTATGACCACGAGGACGAGTCTTCGGCCGGCGGCGGCAAAAAAGTGGTGGTGCTGGGGGGAGGACCCATCCGTATAGGCCAGGGGATAGAGTTTGACTACTGCTCTGTTCACTCGGTATGGGCTATCCGGGAAGAGGGCCTGGAGGCCATTATTGTCAATAACAATCCCGAAACCGTCAGCACCGACTTTGATACAGCCGACCGCCTGTATTTCGAGCCGCTTTTGCTGGAGGACGTGCTGAACATCCTGGAAAAGGAAAAGCCGGAAGGGGTCATTGTGCAGTTTGGCGGTCAGACGCCCATCAACCTGGCAGGCAAGCTGCAAAAGGCAGGCATAAAAATACTGGGCACGGCGGTGGATGACATAGACAGGGCCGAGGACAGGGAGAGGTTTGACAGCCTCCTGGTGGAACTGGGCATTCCCAAGCCGCCGGGCAAAACCGCCTATTCTGTGGAAGAGGCCCAGAGTATTGCCTCTGAAATAGGTTTCCCGGTGCTGGTGCGGCCGTCCTATGTGCTGGGCGGCCGGGCCATGGAGATAGTTTACAACCGGGAAGAGCTTTTGAGCTACATGGCCACGGCGGTTATGGTCACCCCGGAACACCCGGTGCTGGTTGACAAGTACCTGCAGGGTGACGAGCTTGAGGTTGACGCCATTGCCGACGGCGAGACAGTTCTAATTCCCGGCGTAATGAGGCATGTGGAGAGGGCCGGGGTCCATTCCGGGGACAGCATCGCGGTCTATCCCACCAACAAGGTGGGGGAAGAGGTAAAGAAGCAGATAGTTGACTACACCATGAAACTTGCCCTTGCCCTTAATGTAAAGGGTATGATAAATATACAGTATGTTCTGCACAAGGGCCGGGTCTATGTGCTGGAGGTCAACCCGCGGGCCAGCAGGACGGTTCCCTATATGAGCAAGATTACCGGGATACCGATGGTGAACCTGGCTACCAAAGCCATTTTGGGCAGGAAGCTGAAGGAAATGGGATACAGCAGCGGACTTTATCAGGAAACTGCCATAGTGGGGGTAAAGGCCCCGGTGTTCAGCTTTTCCAAGTTGCTGCAGGTGGATGTCACCCTGGGTCCGGAAATGAAGTCCACCGGAGAGGTGATGGGGGTGGACCACAGCTATCCCAGGGCACTGTATAAGGCGCTGGTTGCCGCAGGGTACATTATTCCCGGCAACGGAACTGTGTTGGCCACCATCGCGGACAAGGACAAGGAAGAGGCCTTGCCCATACTCCGCGGCCTGTCCGGCATAGGCTTCAAGATATGCGCCACCGGGGGGACCGCCGCGTACCTGGCGGAGCACGGGCTGACTGTGGAAAGGGTGAAAAAAATACATGAGGGCTCTCCCAACATCGCCGACCTGATTAGGTCCGGCAAGGCCCAGCTTGTTGTCAACACCCTGACCAAGGGCAAGGCCCCGGAAAGGGACGGCTTCCAGATCCGGCGGGTGGCTGTGGAATATGGAATCCCCTGCCTTACCTCCCTGGATACCGCCCGGGCTATCCTTGAGGTTATGGAAACCATCAAGGAGGGGGATGATTTTACCATGATACCCCTTCAGGAATATGGGAAATAAGCGCTAATACTGAGTTAATTCCGGGTCGGGAATCCAGAAGTCAGAATCCAGACCCACATGCCACTTTTAAAAGTGGCACCATAAAGGATGAAAAAGCAAGATGGTTTGGGGACGCTTGCGGGTAGGGGGAGTGTTAAACCCCGGCTGCATAATCTCCGGCTGCAACAGTCTCTAAACTCGGTCGCCAAAGGACTGTCAACCGCCTTCGAAAGTCGCGTCCAGCTCCTCTCAGGCTTTTGGCGGCGTCCAGCCGCCAAATTGTCAGTCCTTAGGCTCGG
>JBMOPF010000107.1:0-17983 GCA_049325075.1 Bacillota bacterium
TATATCTTTCTATTACATTTTTCTGTACTACGTTTTTAATTTTAAGAATCCTTTGTTTTCAAGTGCTTGTGGCTTCCAAATAACTCAAATTGGGCCTAAAATTATTTATTTCGTAAACTGGTGCTAGTATTTCACCAGGAAAATACAAAATGGTACTTAACGTGACTGCCCCCACAGGTGAGAAATTGGCGGGAGAAATGGCAATATTGACGGTGACTGGTTCAAGTCGGACCTCAGTGCAGGCTGATATGATTGATCCCAGTGGCTTAATTCGTGACCCGATGACCGGCCGGCCTCTGGATGGCGTTAAATGCAGCTTGTACTGGGCTGACACCAGGTTGAACAGGAATAACGGCAGAATGCCCGGCACACTGGTCCAACTGCCTGAACTACCGGAATTCAAACCCAATAAAAACCACAACCCCCAAACCAGCAAAGACAGCGGCAGGTATGGCTGGATGGTTTTCCCGGACGGTGATTATTACATTATTGCTGAAAAAGACGGGTATGAAATTTACGACAGCCGCAGTGATCCCCTTGATGAGCAATACGGTAAGACAAGCTATGTCAAAAACGGGATCATCCATGTCGGACAGACGATGGTTGTTATTAATGTCGACATGAGGGCAAAAGTGGTGGATGTGGAGGAACACAGGGCTTACATACAAGGATACCCCGATGGGACCTTCCGTCCGGAGAACAATATCACCCGGGCCGAGCTGGCGGCAATTCTCACCCGCGTTGTGTCCGGCGGGAGAGTAATTCCGGGGGAGCCGCATACCTGCAACGGTGTGCCTGCGTCGCACTGGGCGGCGCGTCAAATAACAACAGCCATTGCGCAAAAATGGATGGTGGGCTACCCGGACGGAAGTTTCCGGCCGGAAGGGCTGGTGACCCGGGCCGAAATGGCGGCAGTGTTTTACAGAATAAAGACATTGCCGCCTGGACAAGGAACTGCGTTCAATGATATTGCCGGCCACTGGGCCTTGGGTGTGATTGAAAGCGCGGAGAAAAACGGTTTGATTAAAGGTTATTCCGACGGGACCTTCAGGCCCGACCAGCCGGTTACAAGAGCGGAAGCGGTGGTCATGATCAACAGGCTGCTGGGCCGGAAGCCGTTGTGGATACAGAGAACGCCTCTCTGGCCGGATGTCCGGCAGGGATACTGGGGATACCCTGACATCATGGAGGCTTCCCTGGACTATAAAAACGAAAAATTCAGCAATGGAATGGAAAAAAAGGAGACTGGAGACTAAAACAGCATCTCTTTCAGTTAGTTGATTGCGGAATAAGGGTGCTTTAAACCAGGGCCAATTTGTGTTTGATGTTGAAGTCTTTGGCCAAGGGGTGCACCTCCTTGCATAATCTAATCAGTCTTTGTTTATTATAACAATGTCGGAATTTCTCTCTGGGAAAAGGGTGATCATACTTTGAAAAGGATTTTGAAAAAGCTGCTTCCCTTTGCTAAAGGTGATAATAAGCCTCTCCACGCCGGTGAGATTTATTACCTGTGGGAGGGTCTAACCTCGGGCTTAAAAGCTGTGGAGTTGGCGGAAACATACTTGATGAATACCGAAGATATTGAAATACAGACTATGCTTCAGGGTTTTATCAAGGGATTGTATCTTATAAGGATTCAAAGATTGCAAAATATTTTAAAGGAAGAGGGTTTTACCGTCCCGCCGCGTCCATCCTCAAAAATGCTTCAGGGTATGCCGGGTGCGGGTCAAGAAGTGAAGCTCAGCGACGACGAGGTGCTCCTGAATCTTGTAAATTGGGGGCAGGCTTTACTACAGCTTGACGGTAGGGCGGTGACGACCTGCACCAGGGAATCAGTGCGTAAAGTGTTTACCGACCTGCTGTTTGATGAGATCCGTGCCTACAATATTTTAATTGAGGCCGGGAAAAAGAGAAAAATCTTTAATCCCGCCCCCCCGGCTACAGCAAAAAATAACAGCCTTGATATGACCGAGGTTGCTTATTTGTGGGGGGAACTTGGCGCGAGGCACCTCAGCTTCATCAATCTGGAAACATACATAGCCAGCACCAATGACCCGGAATTGCTCAGGCTTCTTAAACGTGGCCTATATCAAATAATCATTCCTCAGATGGAGAAATTGGAGAATATCCTTAAAATTGAGGGTTTTACAGTTCCGGCCAGGCCGCCCGTGAGAATAATTCAGGGGCCGCCCGGCCGGGTTAATAAAATCAGGTTGAATGAGGGTGAAATAATCGGCATATTGACTGCTGCCTCCCAGACTTTCATCAATTACCATATAAGGGGGTTCTTTTCCGCCTTGCGGCAAGATATAAGGGCTTTCTTTGAAGAGGTATTGTCCACGGAAATAGAGGAATACCAGAAAATAATACATCTTGCACAGACCAGGCATACATTGGAAAACCCGCCTGTGGTAACTTCAAGGCGGGGATAGTGCATCCCTTGTATAACCCAACCTAATCACGATACCCCCATCATTTTTTCCATGGTAACGACCTTGCTCACATCGGGGTCGGTAAAGGGCCGTCCCAAGTCAAGTATTCTCATGTCACCCTTAATGTTTTCCGACATGCTCATTTTTTCGGTTTTCTGGTCCGCTGTAATGCTCATGTCAAGGTTTATGTTCATATCTATTTTGACCAGGTCGGAAATGAGAGTCTTTTTGTTGATATATGTGGTGCAGTAATATTCTATTTTCATGTTCTTGAATATTTCTTCCATCATTTTTTGCACCTGTGCCTGGTCACCGGCGCCTGTGCCTGCGGGGAGGCTTTTCAGAACCTCGCCGGCTATTTGGGGCATTCTCTCCCTGAACTTTTTCATGTCAAGGGTTGCGTTGATCACATAATAGTCCTGGCCGTCAATGGTAGCATCGTTGCCGTAATTGCAGAGCATTCCCATATCCTTCATCTGCTCCGCGGCCAATAGGGGGTTGGACTGAATGTCCTGCTGCTGCTGCTTAATAAAGTCCCCTAACGGCATATCCATGACCGTCCACTCCCGGCCGGGCATCTTCATGTACATTTTATCCTCTGTCATGTATGTCTCGACAACCATGTTTTCCAGCCCGGGGGTTTTTACCTCCAGGTTAACGGTTTGCTTCATGTAAACTTTCAGGGGGCTGTTCTGGATCTGCCCGGAAATATAGCTTTTAATCTTCTGAGTGGGCATTTTCCCTTCTTTTTCGCTGGATATATCAATGTCAATATCCATTTGGCCGCTCATGGCATAGGTGTTTATCTTTCGGCACTCCTGCGCGGACTTTACCAGCAGCTCCCCGGGTGTCATACCGTCCTTCGTTTCTTTCCGGACGAGGGAAACAAGCTGCTGGTCTTCGTTCCAGAGAACGTCGTAGCCGAAGGCGCTGGCAACAAATCTCAGTGGAATCATAACCTGGCCGTTGTTTCTTACAGGAGCCTTGGGAAGGGTTACTTCCTTTCCGTCCAGCTTTGCAGTCAACTGGCCAATTGTAAGGGAAAGCTCTTTTCCGTCCTCATTTAAAACCACCGTGTCCGGAGAGGGCCAATTGGAATCCACGCCGGCAAAGCGGATGAAATTATCCAGCCCGGCCATTGTCACACCGTCTGTTATGTACATACCGGATGATTCAAGGGGATCAGAGTTCACATCCACCCTTACCTCCCCGGCCATTGCCGGTATCGATGCCAGCATGCACAGCAGAAATACCCCAAGGGTAACCAACAATCCTCTCTTCAAAATCAAAACCTCCACTCTTTAAATTTTTTATATATTAACACACCGGGAAGGAGATGTGTGACGCGCCATTTTAGCAATATTACTATGAGTTTGTCCCGTGTATGCAAGATGTCTTTTTATCATATGAAAAGGCGTTTTCACAGTATTATTTTACCATGGGAATGCATTGATGGGAACATTAACAACATATATGAATTATATTCAACATCTTCTAAAACCGGTAGCCGCCCTTTTGGCAGCTTCACAGCCGGTATAATATACAATTGACTTTCTCCTTGGCAGGAACTATAATGATAATGAATCTCATTACTATTATGAACACACGTTGATAATTAATATCATTATCAGTTGCAAGGGGGTTATTGATGTGACTCTGGACCGGGTAAAAAGAGGACAATCATTCAGGATATTGTCCATACCGGACTCATTGGTTCGTGCTCAGGCTATCCGCTTCGGCATATCCGAAGGCGAGTTGGTAAGCTGTGAAGAGGTGGTGCCCGCGGGCCCGGTTGTGATTCGTAAAAATAAACAACTGCTGGCAGTGGGGCAAGGGTTGGCCAGACAGATAATCGTGGAATTGGCATAGGGGAGGGTTAAGTGCTTAATTTCATAGCATATTTTTTTATAACGCTTAGGAAAGTATAGTTCTCCTCTGTTTCCGACTTTCCGTTAAAAGCGTTTCAAAAAAGCATTCCTCTGTTGGCTATAGGGAAGCCTTAAAATTAAAGCTTTTTTATTCCAAATTATTAAGCTCAAGGAAAGGGAGTGATGTGCCAGTGGCGCACTGTCATGGTTCCATCGGTTTGAAAAGCGTACCTGAGGGGGCAAAAAAAATTGTGCTGGTGGGAAACCCCAACACGGGAAAATCCGTATTTTTCAATTACTTTACCGGTTTGTACGTGGATGTTTCCAATTATCCCGGCACCACCCTTGAGATCTCCCACGGCTATTTCGGAGATGACGTTATTATAGACACTCCGGGGGTGTACGGAATTTCCTCGTTTAATGACGAGGAGCGTATTGCCAGGGATATTATTCTTTCCGCCGATATGGCGGTTAACATTGTGGACGCTGTTCACCTGGAGAGGGACCTTTTTCTGACGCAGCAGGTTATTGACACGGGTGTTCCTGTTATAGTGGCCTTGAATATGGTGGACGAGGCCCGGCGCCAGGGGTTGGAAATTGACGTGGACCTTTTGAGCGATCTGTTGGGAGTGCCCGTTGTGCCGACAGTGGCTGTTAAAAAAGAAGGTCTTGATGAATTGAAAGACCGGCTTGCCGGCGCCAAAACCGGACGCATGACCCAGGGGCTGGACCCGTTGATTAACAGGCTGATTAACCGGGTGGGCAGCCGGGGCGAGGCCCTGCTTATTCTGGAGGGTGACCCGGCGGTGGCGGGCCGCCACGGTTTGGAACCGGAAAACACCCGGGAGGAAATTTACCTTAAAAGAAGAGAGCAGGTAAACGATATTGTAAAGCACGTTTTGAAAGAAACCTCCAGGGGTGCTTCTTTCAACAGCATTCTGGGGCGCTGGATGATCAAGCCTCTCACCGGACTGCCCATTCTTGCCCTGGCTCTTTACGCCATGTATCAGGTCATAGGTGTGTTTATCGCCGGGTCTGTGGTGGGTGTTACCGAAGGAACCATAATGATTGGCAGGTATGAACCCGCCGTGCGCTGGCTGGTCGGCCGGTTCATTAATGAGGGGTCTGCTTTGGGCACCATATTAATCGGGGAATTTGGACTTTTAACCATGACCGTTACTTATGTACTGGGGCTGTTGATGCCCCTCGTCATTGGTTTTTACCTGTTTCTTTCACTTTTTGAGGATTCCGGCTACCTGCCCAGAATAGCCACTCTGGTGGACCGGATATTAACCGGAGTGGGACTTAACGGCAGGGGAGTCATCCCGCTGATACTGGGCTTTGGCTGCGTAACAATGGCTACTATAACCACCAGGCTTTTGGCCTCGGAACGGGAGCGCAGGATTGCCATACTTCTTCTGGGACTGACCATTCCCTGCTCCGCCCAGATGGGGGTAATAGCCGGAATGCTTGCCTCAATAGGCGGTCAGTATGCGGCCCTGTACGCTCTTATATTATTTATGGTTCTGGTTATTATCGGAACGGTGCTGAATGCCCTGCTGCCCGGTAAACCCACGGATCTGCTGATTGACCTTCCGCCGTTGCGGCTGCCGAGGCTGGATAACGTGCTGAAGAAGACCGGTACCAAATCCTACAATTTTCTGAAAGAGGCGTTTCCGTTGTTTGCCCTGGGCGCTTTTATCATCAGCGTTTTTCAGGTTACAGGCATCCTGGTGTTTTTACAAAACATCCTTGCCCCGCTGACCGAAGGCTGGCTAAAGCTGCCCAGGGAAGCATCCACCGCCTTTATAATGGGTATCGTGAGGCGTGATTTCGGAGCAGCCGGCCTGACGGATATGGCCCTGACACCGGTACAGGTTGTGTCCGCCCTGATTACCATCACCCTTTTTGTACCTTGCATAGCTTCAATTCTAATCATTTTCAAGGAGCGCTCCAAGGGTGAGGCTACCCTGATCTGGGCAAGCAGCTGGGTGGTTGCTTTCATTGTAGGCGGCGTCGTTTCCCGGCTTTTCAGCGCCTTTGGAGATAACAGCGGGTACGGGGGAGTGCTGTATGTAATCCTGTCATTTATTGGGTTTACCATTATAACCATTATTGCGTGTCATCTGGCCAGGCGGGGTAAAGTGCAAAAGATGGCTGAATGGGGGGCTTGATATGAGTAAATTATCTCCTGCGAAGATGAAAAAGTGTCCCCAGTGCGGTTACATTGACCAGAACCCTTTGACTGTACGATGTCCCCGATGTTACAGGCCCCTTTTTGTTCCGGCCGGATGTAGTGGAAACTGCGGAAGCTGCGGGGCGGATCAAAAAGAAAGTCAGTGCGGAAACAGAAGAAAATAACAGTCCATTCTGATATTGCCCAACTAAAATATTTATATCCTGAAGGAAAAGAATATTTCGTATCTAAGATTATGAAGTGCTAAATATTTTTTTCATGAAAGGTGTTGAAGCAGTTGGGTCTGTTTATGGTTGACCGGAGCAAATGCAAGAAGGACGGGATTTGCGCGTCCGAATGTCCTGTTAGGATTATTCAGATGGCGGGGGAAGACGGTTTTCCCGCCATGATGGCCGAGGCTTTTTGCATTAATTGCGGCCATTGTATATCGGTCTGCCCCCAGGGGGCCATAACACTGAAAAACATCAGGCCTGAAGAACTGGTTGCCGTTCAGGACAGCCTTTTGCCCGGTCCTGAGCAGGCGGCTCATTTTCTTTCCTCCAGGCGGTCAATTCGTAATTATAAGGACAAGGTTGTTGACCGCGAGGTTCTGGAAAAGATTATCCGTGTAGCCGGCTATGCCCCCTCGGGCCATAACACGCAGCCTGTGGAGTGGCTGGTGGTTGAGAACCCCGGCGAGGTAAGGCGCCTTTCCGGCCTGGTGGTGGACTGGATGCGCCTTATGATTAAAGAAAAGCCGGAATTTGCCAGGCCTATGCACATGGACATGGTGGTGGCGGGATGGGAAATGGGAATGGACCCTGTTTGCCGTCAGGCTCCCCATGTGGTGGTGGCCCATGCTCCAAGCAAGGCGCCCACTTCACATGACGCCTGCATTACTGCCCTGACCTACCTGGAACTGGCGGCCTACTCCATGGGGCTGGGGGCATGCTGGGCAGGTTATTTCGGTGTCGCAGCCGCTGTTTTCCCTCCCCTGATCGAGGCTTTGGGGCTTCCTGAGGGACGCAGGGTATTCGGCGCCATGCTGCTGGGCTACCCAAAATTTAAGTATTACCGCATACCGGTGCGCAAAAGCCCTGTGATCACATGGAAGTGAAAAGCTGATGCTGAGTGGATTCGGGGTCAGGAGACAGGAGACAGGAGTCAGAAGTCAGAATGGTTTAGGCATTCCTTGCAGCCATTCCTCTGTGATCTCTGTGGCCTCTGTGGTGCCTTTTTTAAAGCATGCATGTCTGGATTTTTTAAATTCCGCCGTCTGCGAAGACAGCCCGCCCTTTGGGCGGCTATTTCAGGACAAGGCCGTCACCGGTCTGCTCCACCTTGTTTTCTTTCATAAGCCTGCCCACCGCCCTTTTGAAGGCTGATTTGCTCATGTTCAGCCGGGATTTTATTTCGGTGTGGCTGCTCTTGTCATGAAGGGGAAGGAAGCCTCCCCCTTCATTTATTTTTTTCAGTATCAGGTCTGCTTCATTATCCATCTGCTGATAGGAGAGCTTCCTGGGTGAGAGGTCCAGTTTGCCGTCCTCCCTGACCCGGGTAACCCTTGCCTCCACTTTTTCTCCGGGCTTTATATTCCGGTAGAGCTCGCTTTCCGGTATCAGGCCATAGAACCGGTTGTCCACGTAATATCATACAAATAGGCGCCGCGGGCGGGGCTTGTCTTTTTTTACTTTAAAATGTATGATTCAAATGATTAAATCATACTATCGCTACCGGAGGCAAGAAGAATGGACGATAAGACGCTGAAAAGGCTTGAATATAACAAGGTTTTGGAGCGGCTGGCCGGGTTTGCCGGCTCACCGGTGGGGAGGGAGAAGGCACTTAATATTTCCCCCCTGACTGACATTGACCTGATCCGCAGGCGGCAGTCGGAAACCACCGAGGGCAGAAATTTATTGCGCCTGGACCCGGCAGCCGATCTTGGCGGCTGGTATGATGTAAGGGAGGAAGTAAGGCGGGCCTCCCGGGGGGTTGTGCTGGAACCGGAGGATCTGATGGCGGTGGGCCGGACTTTGGCGGCGGAAAGGCGGGTCAGGAAGTTCTTTTCGGAGAGGGAGGACCGCTATCCGCTGCTGTCAGGCATTGCAGGGGTGCTGGGTGATTTTTCCGGCCTGGAAAAAAGAATCAGTGCGTCAATATTGCCGGGGGGGGAGGTGGCCGACAGCGCCTCTCCGGAACTGGCCCGGATCAGGCGTAGGCTGGCAGGCGCCCGGTTACGGGTCAAGTCGCGCCTGGATGGCTATACAAGGTCATCGGAGTACCAGAAGTATCTGCAGGACCCCATTGTCACCATAAGGGAAAACCGCTATGTCATTCCGGTCAAGCAGGAATACCGGGCGCAGGTGCCCGGAATAGTGCATGATCAGTCCGCCAGCGGGGCCACCCTTTTTATTGAGCCCATGGAGGTGGTGGAGGCCAACAACGAGGTAAGGCAGCTTCAGGCGGCGGAAAAGCAGGAAGTGGCCAGGATTCTTTTTGAGCTGTCGGCGGGAGTGTCCGTGGTGGCCGGTGACCTGGAGGCCTCGCTGGAGGCTCTGGGCGAGATTGACCTGATTATGGCCAGGGCCAGGTACAGCGCAAGCCTGAACGCATGGGAGCCCGTACTTGTTGACGAGCCCCGGCTTTATATTAAAAACGGGAGGCACCCTCTTCTGGGGGGCGGCGTGGTGCCCATCACGGTGGAACTGGGCGGGGAGTTTAACACCCTGGTGATTACCGGCCCCAATACCGGCGGGAAAACGGTGACGCTGAAAACGGTGGGCCTGTTGGTCCTCATGGCCCAGTCCGGACTGCATGTGCCCGGGGACGAGGGGACGGTGCTGGGTGTGTTCAGCCGGGTGTTTGTGGATATAGGGGACGAACAGAGCATTGAGCAGTCTCTAAGCACCTTTTCCTCACACATGACAAATATAGTGGATATATTGAAAAATGCGGGAACAGGCAGCCTGGTGCTGCTGGATGAGCTGGGGGCGGGCACCAACCCCACCGAGGGGTCGGCCCTGGCCCAGGCCATACTGGAGCGGCTGCACGGCCTGGGGGCCAGAGTCATTGCCACCACGCACTACAGCGAGCTGGTTAATTTCGCCTATGCCAATCCGGGGGTGGAAAACGCCAGCGTTGAGTTTGACGCCCTGACGCTGAGGCCCACTTACCGGCTCCTGGTGGGACGTCCGGGGCGGAGCAACGCCTTTGAAATTGCGGCCAGGCTTGGCATGGAGGAGTCCCTGGTGCAAAGGTCACGGGAGTTCATGTCCGCTGACCAGCTGAGGGCGGCGGAACTGATGGACAACCTGGAGCAGGCCGGGCAGCAGGCGCAAAAGGACCGGGAGGAGGCGTCCCGCGCCCTTGCTGAGGCCAGGGAGCTGAAGGAGCGCTACCGTAAAATGGAGGCGGATTTTATACAGAAGAGGGAATCTATTCTGGAAAAGGCGCGGGAGGAGGCCCGGGCCCTGGTCAGGTCGTCCCGTCGGGAAACAGAGGAGCTGATCAGGGAACTGCGGGAAAAATTGTCCAGCGAGGCCGCCCGTGACAGGGAGGCCGGCATCAGGGAGGCCAGGGAGAGGCTTGTTGCAATGGAGGCCAGGTCGCGCAGCGGCAAAAAGGGGCCCGACCCCCGGCCGGGAGAGGTGCCTGCCAGTGTAAAGCCGGGGCAGGAGGTTTTTATCCCCCGCTTCAACCAGAAGGGATATGTGCTGAGCTTACCGGAAGACGGACAGGTGCAGGTGCAGGTGGGAATAATAAAGGTTTCGGTGCCCATTTCCGATCTGCGCAGTACCGGGGGTCCCGAAAAAACGGAGGGAGGGGTCGCGGTTTCGGGAATTATGGCCTCCAAGGCCAGGGAAATTTCAACCCGGCTGGATCTCAGGGGGATGACTGCAGACGAGGCCCTGGCTGAAATGGAAAAATACCTTGATGATGCCGGCCTGGCCGGCCTGCCCAGGGTTTACATCGTTCACGGCAAGGGCACAGGCGCCCTGAGGGCGGCTGTGCAGAGGGAGCTTAAAGCCAACCGCAGGGTTAAGTCTTTCAGGTTGGGTGAAACCGGAGAGGGGGGGGCCGGCTGCACGGTGGTTGACCTTCAGTAATATTTTACTGTCCGGAAGTTTTCACGGGAATCATCTGCACAGAAAGGGAGAATAATATTTACGGAGATTGTTGTGAAGGGGTGGATTTTTAGTGTCTCTGGTAACTTTCAAGGCCACCACCAGGAAGCTTCCCGAAGGTATCGCCGTGGAGAGCGAGTCCAGGGGCTTTAAGGTGATTCTGGATGAACCTCCGGCCCTGGGGGGCAATGACCGGGGCATGAACCCGGTGGAGTTGCTCCTCTGTTCACTGGGGTCCTGCATGACAGTAGTGGCATCATTTTATGCCGCAAAGTCCGATGTAAGCATCAGGGACTTGCGGGTGGAAATAGAGGGGGACCTGGACCCGCAGGGCTTCATGGGAGGGGGCGCTTCACGCGCGGGGCTTCAGGAAATACGCTACAAGATGTTTTTTAAAACGGATTCTCCGGCCGCAAACGTGGAAAGGCTGGTGGAGATGATGAAAACAAGGTGTCCCGTGGGAGATTCCCTGGCCAATGGTGTGAAGTTAACGCCCGCCGGGTTTGAGATTGAGAAATAGTGAAAACCCATTACAGGCTGGAATTGACGGGTGATTTTCAATGCGGCGGAAATACAGGAGACTGCCCAAGCATATAGGGGTAATTCCCGATGGCAACAGGAGGTGGGCCCAGGCCCGGGGCCTGGAAAAGCAGGATGGGTACAGCAGGGGCCTGGACCCCGGAATAATGCTGTATGAGATATGTATGGAGCTTGGAATTCCGGAGCTTACCTTCTACGGGTTTACCCAGGACAACAACAAAAGGCCCGCGGTCCAGAGGGAGGCCTTCAAGAGCGCGTGCTGCCGGGCGGTTAAAATGCTTTCCGAAAGGGACGCCTCTTTGCTGGTGATCGGTGACCACACATCGCCGTATTTTCCCTCCGAGCTTGTTGAGTACACCCGGAGAAAGACCTTTGGCAATGGCGGCATGAGGGTGAATTTTCTTGTCAATTACGGGTGGAAGTGGGATTTGAAGCACATGCTGGACCCTGATTCAGTAAAGGCCGGGAGGCCGGGCGCCAATCTGTTGAAGAAAGTAGCCTCCAGCGATGTGTCGAGGATCGACCTGATTATCCGCTGGGGCGGCAGGAGAAGGCTTAGCGGTTTCCTGCCGCTGCAGACTATATATTCGGACTTTTATGTGGTGGACGACATGTGGCCGGACTTCAGGCCGGAGCATGTTTACGAGGCACTGGAATGGTACCAGACCCAGGATGTTACCCTGGGAGGGTGATTTGGATGTTAGAAGTTTGACTTCTGTATTCTGAATTCCTGCCGCTGGAACAGCGGCGCCGCCAGGAGGGCGGCTATTGTTCGAGTGTGACCAGATGATAGTTTTTCTTGCCCTTTCTGAGCACAATATACTTCCCGAAGAATCTGTCCATATCCTCGACCCTTTTGCCGGAATCGCTTTCCCTGGCGTCGTTGATGTATATGGCGCCGCTCTCAATATCGTTTCTTCCCCGGGACCTGGACGGGCACAGTCCTGTTTCCACCACCAGGTCCAGAAGAGTCATATTGTCCGCCGCGGGCCGGTTCAGGGTAGTGGTGGGCACTCCGGCCAGGGCGTCTTTCAGTTGGCTTTCGTTAAGGGAGGACAGCTCGCCTTTGAAAAGGGCCGAGGCAATCTTAACAGCCAGGTCAGCCTCATTCCGGCCGTGGATCAGTGACGTTACCTCGTAGGCCAGCTTTTTCTGGGCCTCCCGCCTCTCAGGCTGCCGGGCGGTTGCCTCCTCAAGCCCGGCGATTTCTTCCGGCCCAAGGTAGGTAAAATATTTGACAAACCTTATTACGTCCAGGTCGCTGACATTGACCCAGAACTGGTAAAACTGGTATGGCGATGTCTTGTTTGCGTCCAGCCATATTGCCCCGCCCTCGGACTTGCCGAATTTTTTGCCCTCGGCGGTGGTTATCAGCGGGAATGTCAGGGCGTGGGCCGTTTTTTGCAGGTTGCGGCGTATAAGGTCGATGCCGGCGGTTATGTTGCCCCACTGGTCGCTTCCGCCTATCTGCAGCTTGCAGCCGTATTTTTCCGCCAGGTAGTAGTAGTCGTAAGCCTGAAGTATCTGATAGCTGAACTCCGTATAGGAAATGCCGGACTCCCTGTTTTCCAGCCTGGATTTCACCGAGTCCTTGGCCAGCATGGCGTTGACGGAAAAATTCTTTCCTATGTCCCGCAGGAATTGTATTATATTCAACTGCGACAGCCAGTCATAGTTGTTGACCAGAAGGGCGGGGTTGTTTCGGGCATCGAAATCAAGAAAGACGGAAAGCTGTTTTTTTATGTTTTCCAGCCAGGAATCAACCACCTCCTTGGGGTTGAGGGTCCTTTCGGCGGTTTTGCCGCTGGGGTCTCCAATCAGCCCGGTGCCGCCCCCGGCAAGGGCAATGGGCCTGTGCCCGGCCTTTTGAAAGCGCTGAAGCGCCAGAAGGGGAAGAAGGTTGCCTATATGAAGGCTGTCCGCCGTGGGATCAAAGCCGCAGTAAAGGACTACGGATTCTTCCGCCAGCAGCCTGCTCAATTCCCCCTCATCCGTCATGTCGTTGATCAGACCTCTATATTTAAGGTCTTCTATTATGTTCATTTTCATCTGACCAATTCCCCCGAAAAGTATTATTTCCAGACTATGAAAGCACACAATTACTATATATTCCTTTTAAAACACTGTCAAGCCGGCATTTGCCGCCGTTAGCGGGGTTGTACAATGTCTTTCTTCCGACGCCGGATTCACTCAGTAAAACATTTATATTGTGAAAAAATCGCCACGTACTACAGACATCTAAAAGCCGTAATTCGTCATTAAAGGATGCAATTATTGCGGTGGCAATAAGGACATTATATCTTTATGCCGTAACAAATAATTCCGGAGGTGTAGTGAAAATGGTGAATGACAAAGTGGGGGACCTGATGATTCCCCTTGCGCACTACTCAACTCTCAATAAGAAGGCCACCTTTGAAGATGCTGTCAATCTGATGATTGAATCCGCAAAGGAAAAGGGGTTCAGGTGGGTTATTGTCCTGGATGACGAGGAGAGGATAACCGGGATACTCACCCTGAGGGCGGTTTATGAGGCTCTCGGGACCCTTGCCTCAAAGGCCGGAGGATGGATGGGACTGTCCTTCAGCCACAGCGAGATATTCTTCTGGGACGGGCTCAAGCTGATGAAGGACACCCCTGTAACCAAGTTTATAAGGCCTGTTGTGGAGGCCTATGTTATGGAAAGCGATCCCCCGTCCAGGGCGGTGGAGTTGATCCTCAAGAAGCATATTACCATAGTTCCTGTTTTGGACAATAACCTCAAGGTGGTGGGCATTATACGCCCGGTGGACCTCTTGCCCTTTATCAAAAAGCTGTTTGAGGTGAATTTATCATAGGTTTACCCTGAAAATAGCTTATACTGAGATGCTTATGCTGTCGGAAGCCAGAATCCAGAATCCAGAAGCCAGAATTATGGGCATTCCTTGTATTTTCGTTCTCCGATGGTGCCGCTTGCGGGGGAACCCCCCCCCCAATTCCCGATTCCCAATGCCGCATTATTGCGGCATGAGAGTCGGGATTGTGTATTATATCAACCGGTTCCTTGCTTTGAAAGATGTACCATGGTAAAAAAGGATTTTTCAAACAATTGTCGAAATTACAGCGATATTTTAATCAGCAAGGAGGCTTCCGGTTGATTATTTCGGATATTCATAAAAGGCACGACCTCAGTCAGGACCACACAGCACTGAATTATCATGACAGCATGGTCAGCTATGCCGGCATGGAAAACAGTATAGAGCAGTACGCCAGGTTTTTTTCCGCCAGGGGCTTGAAGAAGGGGGAAAGGGTGGCCATCGCCCTTCCCAATTGCCCTGAATTTGTCTATTCTTACCTTGGCATAGCCAGGGCCGGAGGTGTTGTGCTGCCCCTAAATCTTCTCCAGGCGCCCCAGGAACTGTTTTTTATCATCATGGATTCCGGGTCCCGTTTCTTTATAACAAACGAGGCCATCGGCCGTCAAATCAGCAATTTCCCCAACCTGCCGCTGGAGATTATTATTTTGGATGAAAAAACAAGGGAAGAGATAAAAGCCGCCCCGCCGGCGGTTTTTCCCGAGGTGGAGAGCGGCGATGTCTGCACATTTCTGTATACTTCGGGCACCACCGGCCACCCGAAAGCGGCCATGCTTACCCATGATAACCTGATGGGAGATGTGCTGGCCATGGACGCGGCCTCAAGATTCGGCAGGGATGATAATTTTCTGGCGGTACTGCCCATGTTTCACAGCTTTGGCTGGACTGTTTGCACACTGCTGCCGCTGTACCTGGGCTGCAGGATTACCATACTGGACAACTTTATGCCCAAGGAAATGCTCCAGGTGCTTTCGGAAAAGGGGATAACCGTTTTCTGCGGTGTGCCCAGCATGTTTTCTGTCCTGCTGAGGCTTCGCCAGAAATCTTCCTTCCCGGATCTTAAATTCGCCATTTCCGGTGGGGATTCCATCTCGGAGGAAATAATCAGGGCTTTTGAAAATGATTTCGGCATACCCATTATCGAGGGCTACGGCCTTTCCGAGGCTTCCCCCGTGGTCTGCCTGAACCCACTGTACGGGGTGCGCAAGATTAAGTCCATAGGCATTCCCCTGCCGGGCATTGAGGCCAGGGTGGTGGATGAAAAAGAGAGGGAACTGCCGCCGGGTGAGGTGGGGGAACTGGTGGTCAGGGGGCCCAATGTGATGAAGGGCTATTACAACAGGGACGAGGAGACCAGGGAAGCTCTGAAGGACGGGTGGCTGCACACCGGGGATCTTGCCTGTACGGATGAGGATGGCTACTTTTACATAGCGGGGCGAAAGAAGGAACTGATCATTTCCGCCGGCTTTAATGTTTACCCCAGGGAGGTGGAGGAGGCCCTGGCCCTGCACCCGGCAGTTATGGAGGCGGCCGTGGTGGGAGTGCCGCACCCGCTCAAGGGTGAGGAGGTCAAGGCCTACGTGGTGCCCCGGGAGGGGGAGTCTCCGGATAAAAAGGATCTGACCGTATTTTTGAAGGATAAGCTGGCCAACTACAAAATCCCCGGGGAGTATGTGATAACAAACGAGCTTCCCCGCGGCGCCGGGGGAAAGGTTTTAAAAAGATTGCTGACATAGCCGCCCAGTGGGGCGGTTAATTGTTTTGCCGGCTGCCTTTGTGATATAAATATAATGTTCAGTAAATGGCATGCACTAATGTTAAGGTGGCGGGGTCAATTATGGTGTTGAGCGCCTGGAGGAAGAAAGTGGCGGAATTTTTGGGCATAATGAGCCCTTCATACTTCGGTGCAGGGTTTAAGAAGGACGGGGTGGACATAAGCAACCACACCAACCTTATTACCTTTGACGGCCAGAGTGTATACTTTTTCGGGCTGAGTGAAAGGGAGGCCTCCGGGCTTCTGGACGGGGTGACCATGCTCAGCGGCTATAAAGGCTGGCTTGCATACATACTGCAGGAGCTTTTTTATGATGAAACCATAGGGGAGGACCTGTACGGGGAAATATTTGACGGCCTGTACTCGGGGGCAATAAAGGGGCCGCCCGACCTGTCCGTGGATTCTATTTACCGGTGGGTGGAAAATGTGGCCGACGAGGTGGAGTCTGTAATTGAACGGCTTAAAGCCGCTTCCGAATGAATTGACTATAAATTATACCGGGGGTTGCAGCCATAAAGTATGGAATGTTCCGCAAAAATTGATATTAATGGTGTTCCGGAGGTGGTCAGGGGAGTGATGGCCAGGCTGGAGCACAACAACTATAAATCGTACCTTGTGGGCGGTGTGGTAAGGGATATGATTCTGGGCAGGGAGCCCAATGATTATGACATTGCCACCAGCGCCACCCCCGGCCAGGTGAGGTCCCTTTTTGACAGGGTGCTTCCCACAGGTGAGAAGCACGGGACGGTAACCATACTGGAGCGGGGGTTGTCCCTGGAGACCACCACCCTGCGCCGGGAGGCGGGCTATTCCGACTGCCGCCGCCCGGACAGGGTTGAATTCACCCGCAGCCTCAGGCAGGACCTGGCCAGGAGGGACTTCACCATAAACGCCCTGGCAGCAGACCTGGAGGGTAACGTTTACGATTTTTTCGGCGGCATCAGGGACATTTCGGACGGTATTATAAGGTCTGTGGGGGATCCGGAAAAGAGGTTCAGGGAAGATGCCCTGAGGATGATCCGGGCGGTAAGGTTTGCCTGCCAGCTTGATTTCAATATTGAAAAAAGGACGCTGGACTGCATCAGGGCCAACAGAGGGCTGATTGAAAAAGTATCCATGGAAAGGATCCGGGAGGAGTTAAACGGTATTCTTCTGAGCGCGCACCCCCAGAGAGGGATTGAGCTGTTCGGACAATGTGGACTGCTGGAATTCATCCTTCCCGAACTGGCCGAACCTGACGGCGGGGAAGAGAGCTTTGCCGGGAGGGCGGGCAGGGTTATGGACGTGCTGCCGAACACACCTGCCAGGCTGAATGTGAGGCTGGCCGCTATAATATACGAAATTGCCGAGCCCGACCGGAGAGTTGGAACGGACGATTCCGGCCGGCCACGCCGCCTTCGTCCGGGGGAGAAACCGGAGGGGCCGGCGGAAATTATTCTGGGCAGGCTGAAGTATGACCGCAGGACCGTCAGGTCCGTCAGCCGACTGGTGAAGGAAGGCATGAGCCGGTTCAATCATTCGGACATAAAGGGTGTGAAAAGGCTGATCGCCAGTGTGGGAGCGGAAAATTTGGGGGACCTGTTCAGCCTGTGGAGGGCAAGGGCCGGGTCGGTCGGCGGTCCCGGCGCTGTAGAGGCGGTAGCCCGCCTTGAGAAGACAGCGCAGTCTGTTATTAATGAAAATCTTCCGGTGCTGATCAGGGATTTGGCTATTAATGGCAATGACCTGAAGAAAATGGGCGTTAAACCGGGCAGGGAAATAGGAAAAATACTGAACAGCCTGCTGGAAATAGTGCTGGAAAAGCCGGAAATGAATGAAAGGTCCCGCCTGGAGGAAATTGTGCGGGGAATGAAAATACGCTTATACTGATATTCTTATGCTGTCGGGAATCCAGAATTCAGAATTCAGAATCCAGAAGGGTTTGAGCCTTTCCTTACAGCCATTACTTCGTGATCTCTGTGGCCTCTGTGGTTTTAAAATGACCCCAATCTTTATACTCAATGGTGCCGAATAATTTTCTGCATGGGGGTCTGGATTCTGCCCTGAAAATTCTTATACTGAATGAATATGGGGTCAGGAATCCAGACCCCCATGCCGCATAAATGCGGCACCATTGAAGGATGAAAATGTGTTCACTACTTATAAGGAATGCCCTACCATTCTGAATTCTGGATTCTGGATTCTGGATTCCTGACCCCTGATTAAATCAGTATAAGA